>JAUICO010000081.1 GCA_030427825.1 bacterium
ATCGACGGCGACGGCGTGGTCGATGTGCTCGATCAATGCCCGGACGTCCCAGAAGTGACCAACGGCGTCAGCGACGAGGATGGCTGCCCGGACTGAGTTTGGGATCCATGGGCCCGGTTGGTCTGCGCCAGGTCTATTTCGGGGGCGACCGATACAGGTTGGTCACGCGAGACACATTGAGCAGCCTCGTGCTCTCGATGTGGCGCAGCTCAATCTCATGGACGATGGTACGTCGAGATCGTCGCAGTACCCGCCCTGTTGCGCGCACTCGTCCGCTATCCGCAGATGCGAGGTGGGAGCCGTTAATCTCAATTCCCACGGGAATCCGCTCCCGTAGATCAACACCCCAGCAGGCGTGCATGCTGGCGGCGGACTCTGCGAGGACCATGGAAATACCGCCGTGCAGGAGACCGTAGGGCTGTCGCGACGCGTCCGAGATCTCCATCTCAAGGACAATCTCGTCCGCGTTGATCGCTACGAGTTCGATCCCCAGCGCATGCAGGGCGGTGTATTGATGCATGGCATGCTGGGCTTCGAGCCAGGCCGCCTCGTCATCGGCGAGGGTGAGCATGATGCGGGCAGCGTCGCGCATGGGTGCGCTCCTGTGAGTCAGCGCAATTCGCGCAGGAAAGAAGTGCCGAGGGGGTTGGTCGGCTCGACGCCGAAGTAGGCGCACACCGTGCGTCCAAGATCGGCAAAGGTGCTGCGAATGCCAAGGTCAGCCGGACGAACGCGCTCGCCCCAGGCGATGACAGGCACGTACTCGCGCGTGTGGTCTGTCCCCCGCCAGGTGGGATCGTTGCCGTGGTCCGCGCTGATCAGAAGCAGATCGTCCGGCTGCATGGCGGCACAGATGTCCGGAAGCGCAGCGTCGAACTCTTCCAGACAGGCGGCGTAGCCCTCAGGGTTTCGGCGATGGCCGTAGAGCATGTCGAAGTCCACCAGGTTCGTGAACACGAAGTCCTCGTCGGCGTTCGACATCGCATCGATGGTCGCCTGAATCCCATCGGCGTTGCTCTTTGTGTGGATGGAGCGGTGCACGCCGGAGTCTGAATAAATACTGGCAATCTTGCCGATCCCCAGAGTTCTGGTTCCGGCGGCAGCGAGCTCGTCCAGAAAGGTCGGTCGCGGAGGCGCAAGTGCGTAGTCCTTTCGTCGGTGGGTGCGTGTGAAGTCCGGCCAGTCTCCAACGAATGGTCTGGCAATGACCCGTGACAGCCCTCGCGGAATGACAATCTCGTATGCGGCTTCGCACCACGCGTAGAGGGTCTCGATGGGTACGACCTCTTCATGAGCTGCGATCTGAAACACCGGATCCGCCGAGGTGTATACGATCGGGTTTCCCGTCCGGATGTGCTCCTGTCCGCACTCCCGGATGATCTCTGTGCCTGAGGCCGGCCGATTGGCGAGGACTGCGTCCCTGCCGATGGCCTCCAGGAAAGGCTTGATGATGTCCTCGGGGAAACCGTCCGCAAAGGTCGTGAAAGGCTGCTCCATCACCAGGCCCATGAACTCCCAGTGTCCCGTGGCGGTATCCTTGCCGAAGGCGATCTCCGCCATCTTGCCGTACGCCCCCGTCGGGTCTTCGATCGGCTCGCAGCCGAGCAGAGGCCTGTCAGCACGGATATTGCCGAGCCCCATCGCCCGGAGGTTGGGCAGGCGCAGTCCGCCTGTGTGCGCGGCGATGTGGCCCAGGGTGTCGGACCCGGCGTCGCCGTACTCGGCGGCGTCCGGCAGATCGCCGATACCCACCGAGTCGATGACGATCAGAGTGCACTTCCCCATGTCAGCCTCCCTGTGCGGCGGTAACCACATCGATCGAAGCACCCGCTTTCAGCGCCGTCTCGCTCCAGCGGCTGCGTGGAACCACCTGCATGTCAACGGCAACCGCGATGCCCTGGCGTGTTGCATCGATTCCGATGTGCGCGAGGGCCTGCGCAATGTTTGTTCCTTCGGCGAGACGGTGTTCGTCGCCGTTGATCGCAATGTCGATCTGCTTGTTCTCTGTCATCGCTTTGTTCTTCGTCGTCTGTTTGATTGGTGTCCCTGCCTGCCGGTCACCGGGTCGTCGCAGGCTGCGCTGAGGCGCCGAAGCGGGTAGGCGTGAAAGGGAGCGCTTCGTCGACCGGCTCGCCGCCCAACAACTCCGCCGTGACGCTGAGCACGCTCACCGGCGCCTGCTGTATGCCGTGCCGGTAGTGTCCGGTGCAGTAGAACAGGCCACGGATTTCGGTCTCACCGAGCAGCGGTCCGTTGTCACGGCTGGCAGGGCGAAAGCCCGCCCAGGTGTGCGCCAGCGGGTACTCCCAGATCGCCGGCAACAGCTCGCCGGCGGCCTTCAACAGCTCGTACACGCCACCACCGGTGACGTTTGCGTCGAAGCCGACGTCTTCGCTGGTTGCACCGACGACCAGGGTCCCGTCGCTCTTCGGGATCAGGTAGGCCTCGAAGCCGCGGATTACGTGCCGGATCGTAACTCCCGGTGTGCGCAGGGACAGCATCTGGCCTTTGACCGGCCGGATCGGGGCGCGTGCCCCCGACGGCGAGAGCGCTTTGGACCACGCGCCGGCGCAGAGGACTACGCGCTCCGCGGTGATACTCTCGCCGTTCGAGAGATTCAGCGTAAGCCCGTCTGCGCTCTCGATCGCGTCCACGGCGCAGTGCGAACGCACGGTGATCAACGAGTGGTCGCAGGCCTGGATCAGTGCCTTCAGAAGAGCCCTGTTCGAGACCTGTATGTCGTGTGGACAATGGGCCGCCGACGCGATTCGTGGGCTCAGCAGAGGTTCCAGATCCCGGGCGTCCGCGGCTGAGATGCGGGTGTAGGGTACCCCGGCTTCGTCCCGCCAGCAGAGGTCTCGCTCGAGGGCTTCAGCTTCGTCGCGGTCCGCTGCGACCAGCAGAGTCCCGGTGCGGTCCAACAGGAGGTCGACCCCGCTGTCCGCCTGCAGTTCATCGGAGAACGAGGTCCAAAGCGCCTGGCTGCGCAGCCCCAGCCGGTGCTGCGCTTCCTCCTCGGGCTGCAGCTCAGCATGGGGCGCCAGCATGCCGGCGGCCGCCCAGGAGGCGCCTCGCCCCGGCTCGCCGGCATCGTACACGGTACTCCGGACCCCGGCTCGCGCGAGTCGCCACGCGATCCCGAGCCCCATCACACCGCCACCGACAATGTGAACCTCACTCATCCGTCGACTCCGTGTCTGGCCACCAATACGCTGCAGCACGAACATACAACGAAGCCACGACCGAATGACCCGTGCAGAGGGGCCCCATGGCGGCAAGGCCGCTCGCCTTTGCGCCGGCGAGTTCTGCGGCATGCCGCGGAAGCACGCCGGAGAGAGCGATCAGCGGTACCTGCGAGGCGGCGGCGAGCTCGGTGAAACCGTCGATGCCGAGCACTGTGCCCTGCTCCGGTTTGCTCGCGCTGCGGAACACCGGTGAGAGGAGGGCCCAGGAAACTCCCAGTCCTTTCGCAGCGCGGAGTTCTTCGAGCGAATGCACGCTCGCACTGAGGCGAGGGATCGACGCGCTGTCGATAGGACCCAACTCCCGGACCTGAGCGGAAGTGAGGTGCAGTGGCAGGCCCAGCTCATCGGCGACCGCAGGGTGGCGGTGCGCGACCAGGCGGTCACTGTGATCGCCGGCGCTGTCTGCGATTCCTGCGACGAGATCGCGATACTGTGCCGGGTTTGCGCCGCCGCTTCGGATGATCACAGCCGCCATACCCTCACGCAGGCAGATCGCCGCCGCTTCGGCCGCGCTGCTTCCCTGAACCGCGCATACGAAGGGATCGATGATTGCGACGGTACGCGGTGGTCTCTGGGGGCGACTGTGCACGGGCCGGGTGTACGTACGGGATTCGCGGGAGTCCAGCGCGAGGGCTGTTGGGTTCGGCAAAAATCACGATGGGGCGAGCCGAAGCTCGCCCCATCGTTTCGGGTGGGAACCGGTTGTGCTGTGTAGGGGCTCCGCGCTTGGACGGCGCCGGGGTGCTCCGGCGCCGTCCTGCGGGATGCGCAGAGAGGTCGGTGTCCGTCGACCTCGCCGCACGTATGGAGTTGCAACCGGTGTGCCAGGCTCAGGATCGGCGCGAATATTGATTCAATATTCTTCCCGAACGCAGGCCACATCGGCATCGAAGCTTCGTCTCCCCGGACGAATCGTACGCTCACACCGGCATCCTCGGACTACCGCGAGCGGGCGTCTGCACAAAATCAGGACATTCATGTCATGGTACGGTCTCCAGCGACTGAAACCCGTTTCGTGTCGCCGATCGCCATCAGGGGCTGCAAAAAGGGGCGCGGCGGGGACAAGCACGACACCTCTGTCATACTTCGCCCCGCCGCGAGGGAGGGAACACATCAATCGCAGGGCCAGGGGTCTTCCGGGCCGTCGAACGGCGGAGGCTCGACCGCGCCGTTGTTCTGCATGACCTCGATGAGCCGCATGACGAGGGCAACGTCAAAGTCGATATCCACGTCCTGGACTTCCTCGTTGTAGTCGTCGACCGCGGCGAGCAGTCGCAGGAGGATCTCGATGCCTTCGACGCCCCTGCCGTCGTGAAAGAGGTCCACCGCCATCTGCATACCCACGAAGATATTCAGGACGACGAAGCTCTTCTGGATGATCGACACGTCCGGGGAATCCCAGAACCCGGTCGGCGGTGTGAAGTCCGGTCCGAAGGGTACCTTCAGGTGCAGGGTCTCCTCGACCAGGCGATCCGTGCCGGGCTCCCGGAAGCTGAGGTGGATGGTCGCCACGCGGCTCTCAGCGGCGTCTTCCCAGGAGGCGTTCGGGTTCGGCATCATCTCGACAAGCAGCATCGAGCCGCCGCCACGGCGTCCGCCTTCTTCGGTTACATCGTCGTGAGAGACGCGATGGGCCAGAAACACGCTCGGAATCTCCAGGCGCCCGCCGCTCGGTGTGCGCTGCCACATCGAGGTTCCATGGGCCGCGCCGAGCACGAAGTTGCTGCCTTCTTCGAGCTCAAGCTCCAGGTCGAACGCGACGGGAACCGTGAAGTAGCTGATCTCCTCGGTGAAGACCTCGTCGACAGCGCCGGCGTTCTCGAGGAAGTAGAAGTTGCCGTCACCCAGCTCGGCGAGGCCACGCATGAGCTCGAGGTTGAAATCTGTCCCAAGCCCCACTGTGGTCAGTCCGATGCCGTCTGAGTTGTAGAGGCTGCTCATTTCAAGGATGGAGTCGGTCCCCGAGATCCCCGCTGTCGCGCGCCCGTCGCTCAGCAGTATCACGCGATTCTGGCGTCCGCTGTCGTAGTGGTTCTGTACCTGGGTGTATCCGGCTTCGAGGCCGGCGTAGATATTGGTCGTGCCGCCGGCTTCCAGGCCGCGGATGACTTCACGAAGGTCGCCACGATTGAGGGCGACGTCCTGCATCGGCCACACCACGTTGACGTCCGATGAGTAGCTTACAATCGAGACCCGGTCCTCGTCTCGCAGCTGATCTACGAGCTGCTCGAGCCCATCGCGTACGAATCCCAGTCGATCGCCGCCGGACATGGAGCCGGAGACGTCGACCACAATGGACAGGGTAAGCGGCGGTCGCTGCCCCGGATCGGCTTCGATCGGCGAGTTCAGTCCCAGCTGCAGCAGAGTGCAGTTGGCGCCGTTGAGCAGATTGCCGAGCACTCCAAGCATGGCCTGCATGCAGATGCGGTCGCCGCAATCCGGGTCGGGCAGGGGCGTATGGTGCTCTGCGAAGAATCCGGAAGCCTCGAAATCGTCGGACTCCGGTACGATGTTCGCGTCCAACAGGGCACGGAAGTAGCCGAAGTCCTGGGCGCCGGCGAAGGACACGTTGGTGTTCCCGCCGCCGCCGTCGGTATCGCCGGCGGACGCCGCGTCGTCGGACGCCCCCCAGACATCCGCAGACGCGGTGCCCCCGGAATCGCTGGTTGCGTCCGCGGTGCCCCGGTCTGACGAATTCTGGTTGCCGACGTCGGACTGCGAGTCGCCCGCGGCATCGTTGTCGTCGGAGCAGGCGACGGCGAATACCAGGCAGACGGCGACGGCCAGACAGCTCTGCAGCCATCGTGGGCCGGTCGGTCGAGGTAGGGGATCGTTTCTGCGCTTCATGGTTCCTCCCGGGCGACAGAGTGAAGTGGCGCGTCGCCCGGGAGCAGTCTCGGTGTATTCTGAGATAATGAAAATGGATCGAGTGTATTCTTCGTATTCCACTTGAATACGGTGATAAAACCATCATAGTTGTAGGTGTAAGGTGTATTCTAAACTCGTCGAGCGATGGCAGACACAGGAGAGAATAACGGTCGCGATGCGGGAGGCCCCACCTGGGTCCCCGACATCTATGATTACCTCGACTATCGGGCCTGGTTGGGCGCGTACTATACGGCGGCCAAGGCCAACATTCCGGCCTTTTCCTATCGATACTTCGCCCGCAAGGCAGGCTTCTCGTCGCCCAATTTCCTGAAGCTGGTTATCGACGGACGGCGGAACCTCTCCGATGACAGCGTCGCTCGCTTCGCGCATGCCCTCGGTCTCGCCGGCGACGAGCGTCGCTTCTTCGCTGCCGTCGTCGCCTTCAATCAGGCCGGGAATGCCGAGGAGAAGAACTCTGCTTTCGAACAGATCGCGGCGAGCCGGCGCTTTCGAAACGCGAAGCGGCTGGACTCCGACCTCTACGAGTACCTGAGCCATTGGTACTACCCGGCGATTCGCGAGATGGTCGCCCGCCCGGATTTTCACGAGAGTTACGAGTGGATCGCGTCACAGCTGACGCCGCCGATCACCGCCGCGAAAGCCAAACAGGCGATCACCGTGCTTGAGACCCTCGGCCTTGTGGTCCGCAACCGAAACAACCGGCTGGAACGGGGCGATGCGACGGTCTCTACCGAGCACGAGGTCCGCTCTCTTGCGATCGGAAACTATCATCGGGCAATGCTCGGTCTCGCCGGCGAATCCATCGAGCGCTTTCCCAGCGCAGAGCGGCATCTGCTGGCGACGACGGTCTGTATTTCGTCGGAGACCGTCGACGAAATCAAGGACCGCTACAATAGTCTCAGCGAGACCGTTCTGGACCTCTGCGACCGGGATCCATCACCGGAGCGCGTGTACCAGCTGAACTTTCAGTTGTTTCCCCTCTCAGAGAGCCGGACGAAATGAGACATCGAGTCATCACATTGAGCGTACTCTCGTTCTTCGTCAGCGGCTGCCTGGGGACGCACATCGGCAACCCGGAAGGCGGCGGCTTCGGCTGCAGCGCGGACGGCGACGCCGGCGCCCCTGCCGACAGCGGGTGGCAGAACGACGCGGGCGCCGACGCCGGCAACTTCCAGGATGTGGGTGCCGGCGACGCGGGGGCGGACGTGCATCCGATGAACTTCCGGCACTGCTCCCCGCCCGCCATCGAGTGCGGAGAGCCTGACAGCACCTGCGTCGCGACCTTCACCACCCGCGCCGGGAACCCGTCGATCTCAGGTCGTTGTGCCCTGTCGGGAGCCCTTACATCGGGCGAAGCCTGTGTACCCGCGGCCATTCGACCGGACCTGGATGATCGGGAGGCACGTTGCGGTGCGTCGAAAATCTGCGTGCCTGAGAGCGGGGACCCCGATGAAGAGTCCGGTACCTGCCACACCATGTGCCGCTTCGGCGGCAATGACCTGGAGGAATGCGTCGCGGGCCAGGTGTGTCAGGCGGCGTGGTTTACGGGACAGGGCCCCTACGCGCTCGCCGGCGTCGGAATCTGCGACTGGCTGCGCTGCGATCTCGCGCTCCCGCCCTCGGACGGTATGCACCCCGACTGCCGCGAAGGCTTCGGGCTGTGCCAGGAGGTCAGCGCGACCCCCGGCTTCGGTGTCTGCGTGCCACCCGCCGGGCCATAGGGATCAGGGGCGGGCAGGTGTGACGGCGAATGGCTGCCTGCCGGCGCAGATTCCTGAGTGTCCCACTGGATCTCGGGGCCGAAATGCGTCATGGAGTTACCAGCCCATTATGAACACCAACACGATCTCCGTCAGCCGCTGCGCTGACAGGCGACGAGCTTGTGTCACGGGCGAACTCATTGAAGCAGCACAAACCAACAGACGCGGGGACTTGCACGTGAAGGTTTCAATCCATGTTTTGACGACGGCTCTATGCCTGGCTCTGGTCGCCCTGGCGGGTTGTAGTGATGACACCACTCCCGGTGGCGGCGATGACGCCGGCCTCCTGGACGTAAGTACGGACTCCGGGTTCGACGGTATCGGTACCGGCGATGTCGGGCCCTCCTGCGATGACAACAGCGACTGCGGTGGCGGCGAGCTCTGCGTAGATGGCCTCTGTCGCCCCTTCTGTCTCGACAACGACAACTGCCCGTCCGGCGCGCCCATCTGCGACGACGATCGCAACCTGTGCGTACAGTGCCTGGGCAACACCGATTGCGGCGACGAACAGGTCTGTACGAACGACGTCTGCGTAGACATCGACTCCGGCTGCTCGGACAACTCCGACTGCAGCGGCGGCGAGTTCTGCGACGACGGCAGCTGTGTCTCCATCGAATGCGTTGACAGCTCCGACTGCTCCGCCGGGGAAGAGTGTCGTCGCTTCGTGTGTGTCGATGAGGGTTCCGAATGCACCGACGGCGCGCGCGAGTGTGACGGTCGTCGCGCCGGTCAGGTGTGCGAAGACGGCCAGTGGGAGGGATTCAACTGCAACGCCGACGAAATCTGTCGCGAGGGCCGATGCGTAGAAGAGGGCGGCAATGTCTGTGAGCCGGGTACCCGCGGCTGCATCGACGAAAACAACGTAGGGCGCTGCAACGACACCGGCACCAACATCGTCGCTATCGAATGTGATTTGGACGAGTTCTGCAGTGAAGGCTTCTGCGTGGAGGAGGGGAGCCAAAACGTATGTGGTGGCACAGCCACTCTCGAAGGCACGCCGGGCGACGAGTGCACAACGCCGGCCGGTGACGCCGGCTTTTTGGAGTGCACCGGCCCCAACTCCCTCGATTGCCTGGGCGAAGGCGAGCAGAATGCCTGCGGTGGTACCGAAGAGCTCGACGCAGAGCCCGGCGAAGACTGCTTCCTGGACTTCGGCGTTGAGGGCGTGGTCGAGTGTGACGGTTTCAACGCGGTCGTCTGCGTTGAGACTGGTGGCGGCAACGCTTGTGGCGGCACCGAGGAACTCGAAGGCGAGCCCGGCGACCCCTGCACCGTCGGCGGCTTCGGCGGCTTCGGCGGCGAAGAGGGTTTCCTCACCTGCACCGGCCCCAACACGCTGGAGTGCGACACCAGTGGCAGCACCAACGCCTGCGGAGGCGACCAGGAGCTGGACGCGGACCCCGGCGACCCCTGCCAGACCGCCGGCGGCGACGCCGGCATCATCGACTGTGATGGCCCCAATGATGTCGCGTGCTACACCGACGGTGGCGGCGCCTGCACAAGCGACTCGCAGTGTGTCGCGCAGGCCGAGGCGCTCGGTGCTTCGTCCGACATCGCCAATCGCGCCGCCTGTGACGCTGAGGTCGGCTGCTTCACGCGCGGAATCTGCAACCCCGACGGAGCGCAGGGCCAGGACCCATTTGACGCAGAATGCCTCGGTGGTGCCAGCTGCTTTGACCTCTCGATCGTCGGTATCGGCGCGACCTGCCTTGTCTTCCAGGGCGGTTGCGGGACCCTCGAGTGCCGCGACGGCGAGGTCTGCTTTGAGCAGTTCGGTGGCGCCGGCTGCATCGACCCGGACAACCCGCCGGACACCGGTGGCATCGGCGGCGGTGGCAACCCGGGCTTCTGAGTTCCGTACAGGGAGCGGCTTCGTCCTCGATGCCGCCGCTCTCAGTTGCTCTCAGCTCTCGTACACCCGCTCGATAATCAGCGGCGTCGTGGGAGCTTCGCCGAAGCGTAACGCACCCGCCAGCTCGGCTGCTGCCTGGTCGCGCCTGTCTTCGTCCGCGTAATGCAGGGTGCACCAGGGTTGACCGGCGTCCAGGGGATCGCCGACCTGCGCATGCAGCGTGATGCCCACCCGGTGATCGATAGACTCCTCCTTCGTCCGCCGGCCCCCACCGATGAGCACCGAAGCACGACCGATCGACAGGCACTCGAGCTCGCTGATTGTGCCTGACTGCGGCGCTGTGAGGTCCTGGTGCGCCGGCGCCTGAGGCAGGAGCTCCGGCCTCTCAATCATGGCCACGTCGCCGCCCTGTGCTGCGACAATGCGGGTGAAGCGCTCAAGGCAGCGCCCGTCGTCGAGCGCGGCCGCGCAGCTACGACGCGCCTCTTCGATCGACGACTCGAAATCACCCATGACCAGCATCTCAGCGCTCAGCTCGACGGTGAGTTCGCGCAGGTCGGCCGGACCCCCGCCGCGCATCACATCAATGCACTCACGCACTTCGTTCGCGTTGCCGATTTCGCGTCCCAGCGGCGTGTTCATGTTGGTGAGTAGCGCGCGAATCTGACGGCCGGCGCGCTCACCAATTCCGATCATCAGCTTCGCCAGGTAGCGTGCGTCGTCGACGTTCTTCATGAAGGCGCCGCTGCCGACTTTCACATCCAGAACGAGGGCATCCATCCCTTCGGCCAGCTTCTTCGACATGATCGAGCTGGCGATCAGCGGGAAGCAGGCAACTGTCGCCGTGGCGTCTCGCAGTGAATACAGCTTCCGGTCAGCGGGAGCGACCTCAGCCGTCTGGCCGACGATCGCTCCTCGCACGTCCCGAAGGACACGGTCGAAAGCGCCGGTACTCAGACGCGTCTCGAAACCGGCGATCGCTTCGAGCTTGTCCAGGGTCCCGCCCGTGTGCTCCAGCCCCCGCCCGGCCATCATCGGCACATAGGCCCCGAGCTCTGCGACCAGCGGGCAGATGATCAACGAAGTCTTGTCGCCGACGCCGCCGGTTGAGTGCTTGTCGAGCTTCACACCGGGCAGGTGGCCCCACTGCATCAGCTCGCCGGAGTTCGTCATCTCGCCGGTCCACGTGGCAAGCTCGCGATCTCCCATGCCATTGAGGTATATCGCCATCAGCAGTGCGCCCGCCTGATAGTCTGGGATGCTGCCGTCGACATACCCGCGAATGAAATAGCGAATCATGTCGTCTGACAGTTCCCGGCCGTCTCGTTTGGCGGCGATAATGTCCGTCACCAGCATCGGTGTTTCCTGAGCGCGAGTCGCTTTGAAGGTGCGACAGTGTAAAGACCGAACGATGCTCCCTCATCGTTTGTGTGTGTGCAATGAGGAGTGAACCCTGTTCAGGCGCCACGAGACAAAAACAGCAGTTCTGATGCTGCTCAACATCTTTCTGCTGCTGCTCGGGTACTACATCATCAAGACCGTGCGGCAGGCTGAAATCCTGTCCGGACGCGACCTCGAGCTTGCGATCGCCGGTTGGGAGTACACCCTCGCCGGACCCGAGCTGAAGGCCGTCACGCGCGGCGTGCAGGCGATCCTTCTCGTCGCGTTCTTCGTGCCCGCCTACGGCTGGCTCGCGTCACGCACGCGCCGACTGACTCTGATCGTCGGCGTCACCCTCTTCTTCATCGCCAATATCGAGTTCTTCTGCCTGCTTGCCGGGATGAAGGTGCCGAATCTGGGGGTCTACTTCTACGTTTGGGTCGGCATCTTCAATCTATCGATTGTCGCCCAGTTCTGGTCCTACGCGAGCGACATCTACTCGGACGAAGACGGCCGGAGGCTCTTTCCCGTGATCGCCATCGGCGCCACCCTCGGCGCGCCCCTGGGTTCGCGAATCGCCGCCGTGCTCTTCGATCGGGGCATGTCCGCCTTTGCGATGCTGCATATCTCAGCGGCGGCGCTGCTCGCATCCCTGGTACTCTTCCTCCTCGTCGAACACCGCGAACATCGAGCCGGCCGCACAGAACATGTCGAGACTCTGAATCGGAGCAACGGGTTTTCGCTGCTGATGCAGAGTCCCTATCTTCGCCTGATCGCCTTGCTTCTGGTGCTGCTGAATCTGGTGAACACCACCGGTGAGTACATCCTCGACGTCTTCGTCACCGAGAACGCAGAGGCCGCCGCGCTGGCTGCCGGGATGCTGCCGGGAACCGAAGAGTGGAGTGGCTTCATGGGCCGCTGGATTGGCCGCTTCTACGGAAACTTCTTTACCGCCGTGAACCTCATCGCCCTGGGCCTGCAGGTGCTGGTTGTCCGTCGACTCGTCAAAGTCGCCGGCATCATCGGCGTGATCGTCGCGCTGCCGGTGGTCGCGCTCGGGGCCTACGGCGTCGTAGCCAGCGGCGTCGGCCTCGCGGTGCTGCAGATCGCCAAGGTCGCAGAGAACGCCGTCGACTACTCCATCATGAACACAGGTCGCCAGATGTTGTGGCTGCCTGCGGGGCGTGAAGAAAAGTACCAGGCCAAGCAGGCCGCCGACACCTTCTTTGTGCGCCTCGGCGACCTCTTTCACTCGGTGCTGATCATCGCGGGAACCGCCGTCGGATTCGTCTACACAACCTACGCGTGGATCAATATCGCCCTGGTGTTGCTGTGGCTGCTCGTGTGCGCTTCGCTCTTCCGTGAGATCCGTCGCCTGCCGAATGACAGGGCTGTCGTCCCGGCAGGCATCGGCTGACACCGCCGTCTATGACGACGCGTCCACCCGGTTGTGGGCGATCTTCATCGCGGCGGCTCGCAGCGTCTCGATCTGATCGTGCCCGGCGGTCTGTCCCACCAGCGCCGCCGCCCACGCGAGCCCGAACGCGGTCGCGCCGGCCAGCGCGATCCACAGCCCCCACACGGACCCACCGATCGTGGCCTGCGCCGAAGCCAGCACGAGTCCGGCGATCGTTGCGAAAGTGCATGTAGCGTACACCGCGACAAAGAAGGTCCAGACCGTCGGACTCGGTCCAAAGCGCCCCTTCACCCAGACCGCGTCGCCCTCTTCACGGACGTCGAGGTCCAGTGTCGGCGACCAGACGTGGCGTTCACTATCTGTAATCGAGAGAATGATGTGGCCGCGCGCCGTCATGCCCTGACACGAAGTGTCCGGGTGCGCGATGAAGTCGCGAGCTCTCTTCACCACGTCGTCTCGGCTGCCGTCGCACTTCTCTGCAAAGCGCGGCCTCGGTCGTCCCGCGATCAATGATCCCCCCGGATGCATGACGTTTGCACGCCCCTAGCCGCTTCCATGGGAGTTGTCAGCGCCCTCGGGCGTCGATGGCCCTACTGCAGAGTCCACACTTCAGGCTGTCGCCATCCGCCACCGATCGCGACCACACTTCCGTCGTCATTCGGAACGATCCAGCGCAGGTTGGATCGGCCGATATCGCGCTCGCGGTTCAGCCAGTTTCGCGTCTCAGTGGCCGGGACAACTCGCGCGGTTGCGCCGTTGGGGGCGACACGCCACAGACCCGCAGATGTAGGGAAGTCGGTGAAAAAGAAGCGGGTTCCATCGGCCGTGTAACCGGCAATTCGGCGCAGCGCCGCCGGCAGCTCGTCGTGCCCGATCGTGGTCTCCGAGCTGATCTCGAACACCGGTCCCTCGCCGTCGAAATAGAAGATCCGAGTATCATCAGAGTCGGTGCGTGCTTCTACATAGCGAGCGGGTATGTCGACGACCCGCCGCACGTTGGGCCGGCCGTGTCGTCCGGCCAGATCCGCAACGTACAGGGCCTCTTCGTGGGCGATGAGAATGCGCGAATCGTCTACCCAGCCGATCAGCCGAATGGCTGCCGCGCGTCGCCCCTCTTCGAGTCCGGCAACGTAGTGCGCCAGTCGGGGATGTGTGCTCAGCTCGACTTGTGTGTACTCGGGCCGCGTGTGACCGAATCCCCGCGTGAGCCGCGCCCATGGGCGCTCCCGGCAGGTGTCTTCGATGTCGGCCGGCGACTCTACTTCGCAGGCAGCGGTGTCGGTACGGGTGACGAAGATGCTGACCCCATCGCGCACACTGTAGGTGTCGATCAGTCGCAGGCTTCCGTCGGGCGACACCAGCGGATCCGGCGGACACACCGAATCCCCGCAGGACACACCACCATCGCTGCCGATCGCTGTGAAGACAACCGACTGGCCTGTGTGTGCCGGCGGTCGCGGCGAAGGCAGTCCGCGCCGCGGAATCTCCGGCATCTCAACCATCGCAGTCACGGTGCTGGTCGTCGGGAAGATGTCAGCGACCGACGGCGTGGGCAGGATTCCACCATTGTCGGCATCGATATCAGCGAGCGTTCGAGCCAGCCATCGCCAGGCACGAAGCTCACCGAACACAAACACAGAGTCCTCGGCGACTCGACGCAGCAGTTCACGCTCCAGGTCAAAGTAGTCGCTGCTGTCGCTGCGAATGCCGGCGGCCTGGCGCCTGAGCAGGCGCACGCGGGCGATCACCTCGGCGAGACGTTCTGCGCGTTCCCGGCGATCGGGCGCCATGTCATCGTCCATGGCCTCGTCATCTCGCGGAAAAGGCTGCCAGCGCTGTAGTTCCCGCGCGATCGTCTGGCGGGACCAGTCGATCGGCTCCACATCAAAGCCGGCACCTTCACTGATGACCAGTGGCAGCTGAAAAGTGTGTGTGCTCAGCGGCGTCTCAATCTGGATGAGACTCAGCGATGTCAGAGTGTTTCCGTCCGAGCTCTCCACAATGTGTGTTCTGCGTGCTGCCGGGTCGAGCTGTGCGTGCTCGCCCCAGGCGTTGGCTCCTTCGCGGCCATCGGTGATGTCCACAAAGGCGCCGTTTTCGTTCAGCATGTAGCTCACACACTGCGCGCCGATCACACCGAGCGCTTCGCCTTCTGCGTCGACTTCTTCGACCACTGCCGCCGGTGTGCATGCTTCGACGACGCGGCGGCCCGCGATGCGGAGACCGGTGGCGCGCGCAAAGCCATCCGGCGGCAGCTCCAATCCCCGGCGTTCGATCTCACGCCGGTTGAAAATGTCGAGCTCGACCGGCTCGTCGCTGTCATGTTTGAAGTGCCACAGCGTGAACTCGTGATGACGCGCCCGTGGGTACCACGCGTCGAAACTCGCCTGTCGCTCGGCACCCTCGCTCAAGATGCTCAGCGCCAACCACCCGGGGCCGTCCGTCGAGTCGAAAGGAAGGGCTGCGATCACACCGATACCGTCCGCGAAAGTGAGCGATCCCTCTGCGTCCACATTGGGGGTGGGTGGCCACCGCAGCTCGCTCAGTTGCTCGCGGCCACCCTCGATGGCGATGTCGCTGAAGCGATATATGGGTGAGTTGTCCTCAGCCTCTTCTGCACCTTCAGCAGCCGACGGGTCGACGGCTGCCACGTCCACGTCTGTCCCGTCGGCGTGTTGCCCACCGACGCCGGTGGACTCGCTCGAGTCGGAGGTGCCGCTACAGCCGAAAAACGCCGCCAGTCCGACGCTGAGAGCGAAGGCGGGCAGGAATCGGGCTGTCGGTGTGTGCAGGCGCGCGCCTACCACGTCCGGTTCAACAACTTCACGGCTTCGCTCGCGGGTACCGGGCCTGAGAGGAGGTTCCCCTGGACCATGCCGCAGGAGAGCGCGCGTAACTTGCTCAGCTCAGCGGGTTTTTCCACCCCCTCAGCGACGATTTTCATGCTCAGCGTCTCACCGAGTTGCAGGATCATGTTGATGATCTTTGCCTTGGTCGCGTCCGCTTCCATTCCGGTAACGAAAGAGCGGTCGATTTTGATCGCGTCTACCGGCAGTTTTGCGAGGTAGGAGAACGAAGAGTAGCCAACGCCGAAGTCATCGACGACCACAGAGGCGCCGTTCTGCTGCAGCTTCTTGAGCTTCTCGATGCTCGCGTCCGAGTCATCCATCAGCGCGTTCTCAGTGATCTCAAGCGCCACTGAACCCGGCATCAACGCGGCCTCGCGGAGGATGCCCGTAACTTCATCGACAATGTCCGGCCGCAGGAACTGGCGCGGCGACAGATTCACATTCACGCGCACGCTGTGTGCAGCCTCGTGATCCCGGCGCCATTCAGCGAGCTGACGGGTAGCCTCTTCAAGGACCCAGCGACCGAGGGAGTGAATCATTCCCGTCTCTTCGGCGACCTGAATGAAGCCGCCGGGATACATCAGGCCGTGCTTCGGATGCTGCCATCGCACCAGCGCTTCGAAGGAGTACACACGGCCGGTCGAGAGGGCGACCACGGGCTGGTAGTGCAGGACCAGCTGCCGCCGCTCGATGGCGCGCCGCAGGTCTGTCTCGAGCTGCAGTCGCTGCACCGCGCGCTCATGCAGGGTCTCGTCGAAGATCGCGTAGCAGGATTTTCCGCGGGCTTTGGCCTGATACATCGCCATATCGGCGTCGCGCATCAGCTCGTCCGGCGCCTCGTATTCGCGTTTGCGACCGAAGGCGATACCGACGCTGACCGACAGGAAGATCTCGCGTCCTTCGATGTTGAAGGGTTCCTGAAACGCGTCGATGACCATGTCCGCCACGCGTTCAACTTCGCCGCGCTCGACAATGTTCTCGACGAGTACAACAAACTCATCGCCGCCGAGACGGGCGACGGTCTCGCCGTAGCCGAGCGCAGAGCGAATGCGCCGAGCAGCCGCTGTCAGGAAGGAGTCTCCAAGCGCGTGCCCAAGGGAGTCGTTGATCACCTTGAAGCGATCGAGGTCGATGTAGAGCACCGCGAAGCCGGTCCCGAAGGCGTTGGATTCGCTGAGCAGCTGTTCGAGTCGGTTGATGAGGAACGCACGATTGGGCAGGCGCGTCAGGCTGTCGTGAAAAGCATCGTAAAGCAGCCGCTCTTCGACCTGTTTTCGCTCCGTGATATCCGCCTGGGAGCCGGCGAGTCGATAGGCCACACCGTCTTCGTCGCGAACCGCGAGCCCGCGGCTGAGCATCCACTTCCATGACCCGTTGCGATGCCGCATTCGGTGCTCGACAATGAAGGTCTCGGAGGGGCCGTCGATGTGCTCGCGAATCTCGCGCCGGAGGATGCCGACGTCGTCCGGGTGAACGCGGTCGAACCACTCATCGGGAGAGGTCCCGATCTCGCCCTCGGCGTAGCCGAGCATCGCCTTCCATCGAGGGGAGTAGTGAACATCGCCGCTGCGCAGGTTCCAGTCCCAGAGGCCGTCGTTGGCTCCGCGAATCGCGAGCATGTAGCGCTCTTCGCTCTCGCGCAGGGCCTCTTCGGTCTGCTTCCACTTCGTCATGTCGCGGATCACGATCTGCATGCGATCGTCGAGCAGCTTCTTGGCGATGATCTCGACAAAAAGCATCTCTCCGCTCTTGTCGATGAAGCGTCGCTCGTTCCGCACCACGGTGTCCGCTCGTACCGGGTCAAAGTCCAGGGGAGCCCGAACGACATCGTCAGGGTGTACGAGATCGCCGGGAGTGAGCGTTAGCAGCTCTTCTCGGGTGTAGCCGGTCAGCGTGCACATCGAGTGGTTCACTTCTTCGAAGCGTTCGCTCGCGAGGTCGCAGATTACGATCGCGTCGGACGCGTCTTCGATCAGCGAACGATAGCGTTGCTCACTGCGTTCGATGGTGTGGCGCGCGAGATTCAGCTGCCGCAGCTGCTGCTCGATACGATTGTGCTGCTCGCTGACCTTTCGGAACGCGATGGCGTTCGCGATGGCGACGCTGATCCACGGCGTAAGCTGATCGAGAGGGTCCTGGATGTCGGGCGTCAGCATCCACGGCGCGCCCCAAAGCTCCATCTGGCTCTTCACCGAGTCATTGCTGATCAGGTCGTACGCGCATTCCGGATAGCCGTCGCGGGCGCCCAGCACCCAGCTTCGCTGGTCGCTGTTTTGAATCTGCAGTCGGATCGCCACGCCGGAGCATTCAAACTCGTTGATCATCGTCCGAAGCAAGGTCTGGATAAGCTCCGGCAACTCAATCTGGCGCGCGATGCGCTGACCGGTTCGCGTGAACGTGTCCAGTCGGCGGCTGCGTTCGTCGAGGCCTTCGACCGCCGCCATCCGCGCCGCGTAGCCTTCGATCAGCTGCTGCTGCTGCGAGATCATCATTGTGTAGGATTGCGCGATCCCCAGCACGGTACTCGCGCTTCCGTTGACCAGCGTCGCTGTCGGCGCCTCTTCGAGGGTGATATCGAAATTCGCGTTGCGGAAGGCGATCTGAGCGGCGATCGCCGGCTCATCCATCCCGACCGTAGACGGCAGGGTCCTCAGGATGCCGTACACGACGAAGAGAAGCTCCGGGCAGGGGTCGAACTCTTCGGGAATCGTCAGCGAAGCGCGAATCAGGCGTGGGTTCGTGTCGTCACATTCCCAGTGTAGTCTGGGCGCGAGCATGGGGCCCATCCAGCCCAGCGCCATGCGGTAGAGTTGTCGGAGATCCGGCGCCACGCCCAGGATCAAGCGAACGCGCTCGAACTCGGGAGTGCTGACGATTTCGCAACCCAGAGAGGTCAGCTCGTCGTTGCCGCCAACGAGCTTTCGAATGCGCTGCATGAGCGCGACACAGGTGTCCCAGCCGATGTGAGAGTCGAGATCCTCTTCGGAATCCCAGGTGGTCGGCAGGATCGCGACGAGCTCATCCGTGGACATCTGGCGCCGTCGAAGAGAGTCGACGGTCGCAGACACGATTCTTGAGGACACCTCTGTCATGACCCCCAACGGTCAGCGCACCCGATATTCACACACTCCAGGATAAGAGTCTTGCGCGACGTGAACCGGTTCTGCGGTGAACCAGAGCATAGTCTCTGCGGCGTGAAGATCCAGAAGCCGGCGTCGCACCCGCGAATCACGCCTCATCGGGATACGCCCCGCAGGTGTCCGATCCACATGTCGTACGCGGGAACCGGCGGTACGATCGTGCGCAGTCGTTCGAGGTGAGGCGCGGCGCGAGCCGGTTCGCCGTGGGCGATCAGGGTGGCCGCGTAGCTCAGCAGACCGGGCACAAAGCTGTCATCCGCGTAGACCACGCGATCGAGCAGGTCGATCGCGTGTACGAAGTCCCCGTGCACGCGGTAGTGCTCAGCGAGTGCCCACCGCCACGTCGCGTTGGTCGCCTGCTCGTCCCAGGGCACCGGATAGGCGCCCGGTGGAGCGGGACCACGCACGTTGGCCTCCAGGATGCGAAGGAAAGGAAGGTCGTCGTCGTCCCCATAGTGCGTCGACCAGCTCTCGACGAGCTGTGATACCGCCGTGGCATTCGTCGCGAGGTACTGGTGTACTGCCGCCCGCCAGAGCAGCTTCTGCGGGATTCGCTCAATCGACAGCAGCATGTCGATGCGCGCCTCTGATGCCTGCCACTCCGATGGAGCGAGCAGCCCAAGGCGTGCCGCCAGCACCACGTCACGCCAACCGCAGGTGTCTGCCGCCACGCCGGGCGCGTATTCAGCAAGCAGCTCACGCAGCCGGCTTTCTCCTGCGGGGATCGTAGCATCCAGCACTGCCAGCGCCGTGTACACGCCGACGCGATCCGCGGGTGAAGCCAGGTGAGCGCGGAGCTCGTCGAAGTCCGGAGACGGCGAGCTCTCGGTGCGATCCTGAAACCGTCGTCCCGGCAATCGAGTCTCGGCTCGCGCCATCTGCTCAAGAAAGGTCAGCGCTCGGGGCGATCGTGGCATGCACGCCGCCGGCAGCAGAGCCAGGGCGGAGCCGTGTAGATCGAAACGTGCCTGCGCTGCCGCGAAGAGTACCTCTGCGTCGGACGGATCATCTACGCGCCGTTGCAGCAGCTCCACCCACCAGCGCGCCTCATCGGGCGCGATCTCACCGAGCTCGGCCCAGGCGGCGATCAAGGCGATCTCCCACTCCAACTCGGCGGGCTCAGACATTCCGATCGCAAGAATGGTGTCGCCGATCGCACGGTGCTGCCAGACCAGCGACGGCCGGCCGGTACCTCTGAGGTTTCGCGCCTCTACCCAGCTCTCGAAGCCTTCCTGCGGAACCTCGACCTCAACGTCCGCGAAGCGCACACGCTCGCGCTCCGCGAGCAACGTCCACGCATCGATCTCATCGGCGAACGCCGCGCCTGCGCTCAGCACGGTCGCCACCATGACGGCAAAGGCGAGCACCCTCGGTACGAGCCGCCCCGGCCCGCCGCAGGCAACTTCCCTTGTGCCGCGTGCCGCGTGCACTATGCAGCCAGTTCGTGTGGAGGGTGTGCGAATCATGTCAGTCTTGGAATCCGAAGAATTTGCAGATGTCAGAGCGCTGCGGGCAGATTT
>JAUICO010000082.1 GCA_030427825.1 bacterium
CATTGTCCGCGATGTCTGCGCCCACGCCCGCTGAGTCGGTGATGCACCGGACCCCAAGCATCGGGATCGCGCCGGCCGGCAGGTCCCGTGCCTGCAACCTGCGCGCAAGACCGGCCTCGGCGATCAAAAACTCTCCTGCCGCGTTACGACCGAGCAGCGGCAGATCGCCCCGCGCCGCTTCGGCCTCAGAGGCAGCGATAATCTCGGCCGCTCCGTCGTACACACCCATGATGCCGTCGATGCTGTCGGGCACCGGTGGCGCAGGGCCATCGTCTGCGTATCGCCAGGTGCGCCCGCGACCCGGTGAGATCGTCGTGGTAGCCGCTCCGACGATGCGCCGCCAATCCTGCCGCGTTGGTACGCGCCGGCCGACCGCTTCGCAGTATGCAGCACCGACGTCCGGCGTCACGCAGCCGGGCTGTGCGCTCCCCTCGTCGCCGTCCAGGACACCGCTGCATGGCAGATGCTGGAACACCGGCATTGCCGATCCGCGATACAGGGCATCGAAGTCGGTATCGGCACTTCGAAGAGCTCGGAGCTGCGCGCCCGTTACCTCGTGTGCATCAATGATGAGCTCCCCTCCCGGCGTCGCAACGCGGTACCAGGGCATCGAGTCGCGGCTGTGCACACCATCCGGCGGTCGCGGCACCGGCACCGGGCGCAGCGGCGGAAACTCCGCCGTCGCCTCGGCAGGATCACCCACGGCGCCGCCTGTATCGCCGCTCGCATGGTCGCTCTGTGCCTGGGACACCGGGTTGTCGGCCTTCAGCGGCAGAACGCCAAGGGCCCAGGCGACCACGAGACCGCCGCTCAGAAGGAGCAGGAGCATCGCAGCGAGGCTGAGCAGGCCGATGCCACGTGACGCAGGTGCAGCGTCACCGTCGTCATCCAACTCCACGGTCTCATCGCGCGCCCCGCGAGTGCTTTGTTCTGCTTCGTCCCCTGAAGAGCCCTGACCGCCAAAGGCCGGCGCCCGTGGCGGCACGTGTTCTTCGTCCTCACTTGAGACCTGCGGTACCGCCTCGTGGCGATCGCGCCTGTAGCGGAGCGCATCATCTGCGGTGAGTTCACCGGGAAGCAGCGTCTCTCGCTCGCTGTCTGCCTGCTCTTCTTCGCTGACGTGGTCATCGTGTTCCAGCGACCCTTCACCGGAGCTCCCGTGTTCCAGCGACCCTTCACCAGAGCTGACGTGGTCATCGTGTTCCGGCGACCCTTCGATATGCGCGGCCGCAACCGGCGGTACGAGCGGCTCGTCTTCAGCGAAGGGTGAAATCACGAGCGTCCCGGCACGGGCGACGTCTACCGACGGCTTGTCTGAAGAAGCCGCCTTCTGTTCATCCTCAGACCCCGTGTCCTCATCCCGGTCCTGCGGTGCATATGCCCGGGTTTCAAAGAGCTCTCCGCTGTCGGCTGTACCCGATGCACGGACTCCGCCCGGCAGGGCCGGCTGCGTGGAAAAGGCCCGTTTTCCTTCCGGCTTCATCGGCGCCGACGGCGACACCTGATTCTCGTCGCCCGCCGGACTCGGGTCGCGGCCCTCAAACTGCTGCTCGATACGGGCAGACTTTCGCAGCTCAGCGCGCCTGGCGAGCTCCTGAGAGATCTGCTGTTTTCGCCGCTTCAACTCGTCATCGCGGCTGTCTGACAGCTCCGGTTCAACGGGTTGAGCGGGTTCTGCCGGCTGCGGTGCCGGTTCGACTCGCAACCTGGCCGGCGTAAGCCGCCGAGTACTGCGGTGCCGTGGCTGCGGGCTGACGCGCTCGGCCCGAGTCTCGGCCGTCACGGTCGGCAGGCCACGCACGTTCGACATCGGCGGCACCTCGTCGACGCGAGCGAGGGCGTCGCGAGTCGAGAGCTGCAGCGTTCGTTGTCCCGGTCGTACCTGCGACTCGCCGCCGGTCCACTCGAGGAAGTCGTCACGGGTCGTCGCAGTCGAGGGGTCCGGCGGTCCCAGTCTGCACACCGCGACCGTGGTGTTGTCGTCGCCATTGTGTCGGCGCGCCAGCTCCAGCAGCGCTTCGACGGCGCTGCGAGCGTTCAATCGGCGCACGGCCTCACAGACGACTTCGTGCGGAACGAAGCCGGTCAGCCCGTCCGAGCACAGAATAAAGGTCTCGCCGGCCAGGGGCAGCGGACGCCCCCCGCCGTAGTCGATCTCCATGTTATGGCGACCGACCGCACGGGTCAGAACATTGCCCGCCGGGTGCTTCTCAGATTCCGCCCGAGTCAGGTATCCGAGACCGATCATGGTCTCGAGCTTCGTATGGTCCTGCGTCAGCTGCTTCAGATCACCATTGTGCAGCCAGTAGCAGCGACTGTCGCCGACATGCGCAATCCACGCTTCGTTGTTCTCGATCGCAAGGGCGACAACCGTCGACCCCATGCGACGCAGCGCCGGGTAACGCTCCTGAGAGCGAATGATGCGCTTGTTGGCGGCTTCGATCGCCTCACGCATGGCGGCGTGCGGGGTCTCTCCGCGGCTCATGCAGATGGGGTAAATCTGCTTGAACGACTCGACGACGTGCGCCGACGCCAGATCGCCCGCCTGCTCGCCACCCATTCCGTCCGCGACGACCCAGAGGTACCCGCGTCCGGCGGTATTCTCCGGGCCAAGCCACAGGTACGCGTCTTCGTTGTGCTGACGCTCGAGTCCGATGTCAGTGGCTGTCCAATGGGTGGGTTTCATGGTGCGGACTATACCTCAACTCACGCGAAAGCTCAGCCCGGACGGCAGCTGCAGCTCAGCGTTGACCGGCAGGATCACAGCGCACATCGTATCGACCTTCCTATCATTGACCCATGTACCGTTCGCGCTGTCGAGGTCGCGAAGGTACAGGTGGCCCCCTGAAACCCACAACTCCACGTGGTCATTCGAGAGCTCCGGCATGACCCGTCGAGCCCGCAGCACGTCCGCGTCGCCCGCAGCGTAGGGCTCACGGCCGATGATCAACCCCGCGGTTCCCACAGTGCTGTGCTCGAATACGCTGCGATAGTCGCTGTGTATCTGCCACTCGGCCCGGCGATGATGGCGAGCGGATCTCGCCGTCGGGTCATCACTGACTTCGCGGATTTCAAGGAGCAGCTCCGGGCCGATCTGCAGCTCGTCGCCCGGTCCGAGGCGGGCCGTCTCGCGGACGCGGACACCATTGCGAAGCACGACGATGTTCGGTTCCTCTACGCTCGCGACGACGCGGCCACCGTTCAGGACGAGCTGAACAAGAACGTCAACGTCGCTGTTCGACACCTTCACAAGGCCGCTCCGGCCGATGTTGAGGGGCCTGTCGCCGAGCAGAAGTTCCCTCACGCCCTCACGATCCGATGCGACGACATGGAGGCCGCGGGTCTCGCTGAAGTGCGCCCGCAGCTTCTCGCGCTGCTTCGAGGGTCCGCGGCTACGCGCCCAGCCGGGGATCTCACTCACCCTGTCCGGATCCACCGGCGGGCTTCGCTCCAGCTCGCTGAAGTCACGGCGCGGCTCAGCTTTCTCGTCGCTGTCGACCGTCGTACGCCACCTCTGCCTGCGTCGGTAGGCGGCGAGGAGCGCCAACATCAGCGCCACCAGGGCGATCGCGATCGCAGCGATCAACGGAAGCACGCTGCGCCCGCTCCCCGCTGAAGTGTCCGCACGGATTCCCTCCCCACCGAGGCAGAGCAACTGCGCGGCGTCCACATCGACGGCGACATCATCGCCCCCGGCGCTGAGGTTCAGGCGCAGCGTCGGAGGGTGATTGTCGCCGGGTACACAGGGCACTTCGACGACCTGCGACGCTGAGATGCGCTGGGCGGCGTTGACGAGGCCGAGGTTGGTGCCACCGGCCTCGACACAGACGCCGCCTCTCTCAGCGACCGCCGCGCAGGTGGGGGGGAGGTGTCGCGAGACACCATGCAGCGTCAGCCCGAGCGCCTCGCTTCGTTCGCTGAGCTCGCGCCAACCATCTTCGTCCAGGCTGCGGTCGAGGAGGATCAGGGTATGGAGCTGCTCTCCCGTTCCGTCTGTCCGCAGCGCGGCCACTCGGGTCAGCTGTCCGAAGAGATCGTCTGCCGGCCCCGTATCTCCCGGGATTCCCTCGACAATGAGCGCCGCGTCCTCCTCCGGCGTGTGACTGAGTACCAGCCACGGCTGCGTGCCGCTCTCCGGCAGGTGGACGTGAACTCTGCTGTGCCTGCCGCTCAAGGCGCGGATCGCCAGGAGGACGGATTCTCTGAGCACCAGGATGTTATCGGTGTCGCTGCCGTTGATCATCAGATCAACTCGGTGGGGGATCGTCGAGAACATCAACGGCTCGGGCCGAGCCTCATCGACAGGACCTGTGCCGGCGATCTGAACACGCGTGAGGGCCGGCGCGACCGTACGTCCGTGCTCTTCGAAGCGTACGATGAGTTGCCGGGTCTGACCGCTGTCACCGATGATATCGACGAGCACCGGCGCTGCGTTCGCGCTCGCAGCGCACAGCAGAACCAGCAGCGCTGCGGCGAGCGCGCTGTTTTTCCGAAACTGCCGCGATTGCGGTTGGCCGGGCAGCCTCGCCCGTAGTTCAAAGCTCATTTGGATATGCTGATGCTTTACGACGCAACCGAAGTTGACCGCCCAGGGGGTGTAGCACTAGCATTGGGCGGTCCGTTCTGTCGCCAAACGCGAGCCGAAGTCCCATGAAGTCCCTACGAATTCTCTTTCTCAGCGTGCTTTTGCTGCTGATCTCGTCGTCGGCGCTTGCCCAGAACGCAGATCAGCTGTGGGCGCGCTACAACGACGCAGCAATGAGTTTCGGTACCCTCTACGCCGAGACAGAAGAGCAGGATCCCCTCGCGACCCGCGGCAACCGCGTGTACCGCGACACGATCAGCGCCGGCCAGGAGCTGGTCGAGGTGCTCAACGACCTGCTCGCGAGCGGCTCGGGAATCTCACCCGAGGAGCGCGTTGCGGCGCTGGATTCGCTGCTCACCACCCGACAGATCATCGGCAGCCTGATGGTCGAGGTGCAGCAGTGTGAAGAGGGTCTCGCAGAACTGGAGGCCGTTCTCGCCCACCCCGGCGTCAGTGATCGACCGATCGTCGAGGAGAGCGCGAATCGTTGGAAGGTTCGAGCGGACACCTGCATCCAGGGACAGGCGCTTGAAGCGGAGCGTGAGCGCCGAGCTGCCGAGATCGCCGCTGAGGAGCAGCGTCTGGCTCACGAGCGTGCCCTGCGTGAAGCAGAGATTCGCGAGCTTGAGGCGCAGATCGACAACGAGCAGGACGAAGCGCAGCTTGCACAACTGCAGCAGAGACTCGCAGAGATGCAGGGTGTGGAGTGGGTTGGTCCCGCCGGCCCCGCGCTTCGCCGTCGCTCCATGGCAGGCCCGATTGTAGTGACGAGTGTAGGCGTTCTCGCCCTTGCAGGCGCGGGCATCTGGGATCTGTCGATGTCGGGCACCCGAGATGATTTTGACGCCGCCCTTGAGCGCAACGACCAGGTCGCTCTCGACAGCCTCTCAACGGAGATTGATAACGCCAAACTACCGATGGGTATTCTGTATGGCGTTGGCGGTGCAGCCGCCCTCGGTGGCCTTGTCTGGGTCATCACGACCGCCTCGCACAACGGCGGGATCGACAAAGACGATTCCGATCTCAGCGTAGCACCCTTCTTCGCGCCTGACGGCGGCGGCCTCGTCCTTACTCGTTCCTTCTAAGCCTGCGGCAACCGGAGGCGGCCTTGTTCTGCCCAATCTGCGGTTCAAAAAACCCGCAAAGCTCTGTGGCCTGCCACGGGTGCGGAGAGCTCCTTCCCGGCGCCAACGCTGCAAGGGGTAACACCTCCCGCAATCCGAGCGCAGGAACGCCCTCGTCAGCAATGCCGCGTCACGACAGCAACACGGCGTCCCAGTTCGAAATCCCCGGCCCGGATCCGAACTTCAGCACCGCGCCCAGCCAGAATTACGCGCACAACGCTCCGCAGAACTACGGCGGCCCGGGCCACGACGCGCAGAACCCGGCCACCTCGGCGACGCAGTTCCTGGACATGAACAGCGCCGCACCCGGAGTAATGAACGACCGACGCTCGTCGAAAATCGGCCGCGTTAAGCTGATCGTTGAACAGGGTCGCATCCTCGGTGAGCAGTTCCTGCTCAACGAACATGACATCATCATCGGTCGTTACGACGCAGGAACCGGTCGATGTCCCGACATCGACCTCAGCGCACAGGACCCCGCATACGTGCATCGTCAACACGCGCGACTGCGCTTCGATGAGCCCGGCGAAGTCATCATGCTCTTCGATCTCGGCGGACGGAACGGAGCCTACGTCAACAACCGTCCCCTCGACCGCAATGGTTCCGCGCAGGTGCGTATTGGCGACAAGATTCGAATCGGCCGCGTCGTAATGCGACTGCAGCCGGCACCCGAAATGGACCGTCATGGCCAATCATCCAAACCATGAGCTGAAGCGGTCCACGGATGAACTCAGGTCCCGTGCTGCCGAAGCCGGTTTCACCCGCCGCGCAGGCGCCATAGCGCTCAAGCGACGCTATATCACCGCCGATGACTTCGCCGGCGCCATGATCCGACACGGGCAGCTCCCGGAGCTGGACCCGATCACGATCTGGGTCGACTCCGGACTCCTCGACACGACGGAGTTCGAAGAAATCCGGCAGATCATCGAAGACTCTGATGGCGAAACAGACCGTCAACGAACTCTGCATTCCAAACATGGTGCGCGAGAAGCCAGCGACGAGGAACACGAACACGCGACCAAATCCATCGGCTCGCAGGCATGGAACCTCGCAGATGTTCTGAAGACACAGAGCATCGATGAGTCCGCGATACTGGGACGCGCCGGCGCCCAAACATCGGGCATTCAACGCCCGGGAGATACACAGGAGTCCGATACCCCCGACGTCCCCGTATACGCACCGAACCGGTACCTGTTGGGTTCTGAACTCGGTGTGGGCGGCGTAGGTCGGGTAGTGCGCGCCTTCGATCGCGATCTGGGCCGAACCGTAGCGATGAAGATCCCCCTCCGCTGGCCGCTGCCACCCGCAGAAAAGGACCGATTCATCGAAGAAGCACAGGTCGCCGGCCAACTTGAGCATCCACACATCGTACCGGTCTACGATATTGGAACTCTGTCGGACGGTCGCATCTTCTACACAATGAAACGCGTATCGAGCAAATCGATGCGAGACCTGCTCAACGAACTCAAACAAACAGAGTATCCGGAAGGAGAAAAGGCACACGCAGAACGGGATCGCCTGATTCAGATCTTTCAGCGTGTGTGCGAAGCCATACACTACGCTCATTCGCACGGTGTCGTGCACCGGGACCTCAAACCCGACAACATCATGGTCGGCGAATTCGGCGAAGTGCACGTCATGGACTGGGGCCTGTCTCGCGTCCTCGAAGGCGAGGTGGTGACTCACCGATCGCTCAAGAAGACCATCGACACCGAGCTCGGAAAGACCATCGGTACCCCGGCTTATATGCCCCCCGAGCAGGCATGCGGTCAGCTTGAGAACGTCAACGAACTGTCCGACGTCTACGCGCTCGGTGCCACCCTGTACGAGATTGTCACTCTCAAGCAGCCGTCGACCCGCTCCACGGTAATCGACACGCTGCTCGCTGTCGTAAACGAGCCCGTGATCCCGCCGCGTAGAGTGCTATCGGACAACCACGTCGATCAGGAACTCGACCACATCATCATGAAGGCGCTGCAGAAGACGCAGGAGCACCGCTGGCAAAGCGTCGAGCAGATGCACGCAGCACTCGAAAGCTACCTGTCCGGTCGCAGCGTACGCGCCGCCGAACGACACCTTCGCGAAGGCGACCGATATGCTCGGCTCGTCGAGCAGGATCGCCAGGCGCTGAATCGCCTCGACGGAGTGATCGGCGAGATGAAGTCGCGCATCCGAGATTGGGACAGGATCAAGATCAAACGGGCGCTCTGGCGAAAGGAGGACGATCGGCGCAACGCTGCGATCCGAATGATCGTGAACAATGGCCTCGCCACCCGAGAGTACGAGCAGGCGCTTGCACATGTTCCCGACCTGAATGAGGCACGCCACGGCATGGCTTCACTTGTTTGGAAGCGCTACCTGAACGCAGAACGACGCGGCAAAGAGTTCGACATGCTGCATCTTGAGATCGTGCTCAAACAATACGACGACGGAACCTACCTCGACCTGATCAACGAACGCGGACAACTCAGCCTGCTGACAGACCCTCCCGGCGTCGAAGCGGTGCTGCACAAGTACTCCGAGATTGATCGAAGGCTCACGCGCGGCGAAGGCGTCGACCTCGGAATGACCCCCATCGAAGATGTTCCTGTCGAACGCGGCCGCTACCTCCTCAGGCTGCAGCGCCCCGGTACCCCACCGGTGCATGTCCCGGTGCTAATCCCCCGCGCGGAACCACACTGGATCGACGTGCGCATCCCCGCGACCGGCGCCTACCAACCCGGCTTCTGCTACGTGCCCGGCGGCATGACAGTAACCGGCGGCGATGGACGTGCCCACGAGGCGCTACCCATAAAGATGTGGGACGTGCCCTCGTTCTTTATCCAACGCTACCCCGTCACTTTCCGAGAATACCTCACCTTTCTCGATGATATTTCCGCAGACGACGAGATGGCCTGGGACCGCAGCGTACCCCGCTCGCAGGACGGCAGCGGCGTGCTCGCGTATCGCGACCCACAGTCCGGTCGTGCGCTGCCTTCGCCGCTGCTCATCGAAGGGCCAATGCGAACCCTCTATCCCGAGGGCGCCGGACATGAGTGGGGTATTCCCATCCTCGGAATTACCTACGACGACGCCCTCGCCTACGCAGCATGGCGCGCCAAACGGGATAACATCCCCTACCGCCTCCCTAACGAACTGGAATGGGAACGCGCTGCCCGCGGTGCCGACGGCCGCCCCTTTCCCTGGGGCGACCACTTCGACGCGACATTCTGCAAGATGAGCACCTCGCGCGAAAACCACTCCCAGCCGGAACCGGTCGGCGCCTTCGAACACGATCGCAGCCCCTTCGGCGTCCGCGACCTCGCCGGCGGCGTCCGCGACTTCGTCTACAACGACGACCCCGACGATCCCGAGATCATCACCAAAGGCGGCGCCTGGTCCAGCGACGCAAACTTCTGCCGCTCCGCATCCCGCGTCCGAATGCTACGCTCCTCAAACCGCTCAAACTTCGTAGGCTTCCGCCTCGCATACGACGCGTAGTTGTATGGAAGTTTGTTTGGTTGAGGAGGCGGGGGCTCCGCCCCTCGACCCCGGCAGGGCGCTGCCCCCTGCACCCGCAAGGGAGCATTGCTCCCTTGACCCATTGGGTTTTCGGGCGGGTGGCTGACAAGATCCGTGGATGTGAGTTCCTGGGGGTCAGACATACCCGGCAAACCGGCCAGTCACCGACCGACGTGAGCGCCACTCAACCCAAAAACACAAAGGAAAGCGCAACGCGCTTTCCGTGGGGGTGGAGGGGGTGCAAACCCCCTCCCGGGGTGCAGGGGCAGCGCCCCTGCACTACCTGCCACTCTCTACCCGCTACCCGCTACTCTACTCTATTCGTCGCCCAACATGTTGCTCATGCGTTCCTGTACGTCGAGGAATTCGCTGACCATGTCGTGGATGACGTCTTTGGCGGAGCGTACGGAGTTCATCATGCCGACGATTTGTCCGACGGGTGAGCCCATGAGAGCTCCGGAGCCGGGTTCGCCTGACTGCGCGTGACGGTAGATGCGTTGCCATGCGGTGGCGGTGGAGAGGATTTGCAGGGGCATTGGGAGCGGATCGGGGTTTGCAGGATCAGCCCACGCTTCGGTCCACTCTGTCTTGAGTTGTCGCACGGGTTTGCCGGTGAGGCTGCGCGAGCGGACGGTGTGGTCTGAGCGTGCTGCGAGGAGCTTCTCCGTGACGGCTTCGAACTCGTCGGCTTCTTTGACGGTGAGCCAGATCGAGCCGGACCACACGCCCTGCGCGCCGAGTGACATTCCGGCGTGCATCTGACGGCCGGAGCCGATGCCGCCGGCGGCGAGTACCGGCGTCGGGTGCACGGCGTCGACGACCTGGGGCACGAGGACCATCGTTGAGATCTCGCCGGTGTGTCCGCCGGCCTCGTTGCCGGCGGCGATGATTACATCGACACCGCGTTCTTTCTGCTTGAGTGCCTGATCGGGGCGCCCGACGAGCGCGCCGACCTTAATGCCCTTGCTGTGTGCGATCTCGACGATGTCTGCGGGTGGCGGGCCGAGGGCGTTCACGAGAAGCTTGATGGGATGCTTCATCGCGATTTCGACGTGGGCTCGTCCGCCGGAGGCCGACCAGCCGACCATGCCGTCTGTCTTCTCGATGGATTCGGGCAGCGGCGGAACCCCGTGCTCATCAAGAAGCCGGTCGACGAAATCGAGGTTCTCCTGCGGGATGTGCTTGCGCAGGTCCATCGCGCTCAGGTCGCCCTGGTCTCGGCCGACGTACTTCGCGGGGATGACGATATCGACGCCGTAGGGCTTTCCGCCGACATGCTCGTCGATCCACGTCAGCTCCTGCTCCAGCTCTTCCGGCGAGTATCCGAGTGCGCCAAGTACTCCGAAGCCTCCGGCGTTTGTGACGGCGGCGACGACGTCGCGGCAATGGCTGAAGGCGAAGATTGGGAACTCAATTCCGAAGAGGTCACAGATCGGTGTGCGCATCGTGTTCGTCCGGTGGTTTACGTCTGGAAGGGACTGGAGACGTAGTGTTTATCGGATAGAACACGTTCCAGCAAGACCGGCACGGCGACACAGGTGGCGCGGCGACGTGCCGACCCGACAGCGTCGAAGGCATGGCGGTCGGGTCGGTACCCGTCCCCGATCAGAACTCGGCGTTGCCCGAGGTCCGCGGAAAGGGAATCACCTCGCGGATGTTGTCGACGCCGGTCGCGTAGAGAATCGCGCGCTCGAACCCGAGACCGAAGCCGGCGTGGGGAACCGAGCCATAGCGGCGAAGATCGCGGTACCACCAGTAATCTTCTTTCGGCAGCTTCTGGGCATCGAGCCGTGCGTCGAGGACGTCCAGGCGTTCTTCGCGCTGGCTGCCGCCGATAATCTCGCCGATGCCGGGCGCGAGCACATCCATCGCGGCGACGGTCTTCTCATCGTCGTTCATGCGCATGTAGAAGGCTTTGATGTCCTTCGGGTAGTTCATGACAACAACAGGTCGGCCGACGAACTCTTCGGTCAGGTAGCGTTCGTGTTCGGACTGCAGATCGACGCCCCACGCAGGCTCGAACTCAAACTTCCTGTTCGCTTTCTGCAGTGCGGTGATCGCTTCAGTGTATTCGAGTCGCGCGAAATCGGCCTGGATGAAGTCCTCAAGTCGCGTGATCGCGTCTTTCTTGATCCGCTTCGCGAAGAACTCCATGTCGTCTGCGCGCTCGTCGAGGACTGCCTTGAAGATGTACTTCAGGAAATCCTCCGCGAGGTTCGCGTCATCGTTCAGATCGGCAAACGCAATCTCGGGCTCAATCATCCAGAACTCAGCGAGGTGACGCCGTGTGTTTGAGTTTTCGGCGCGAAACGTGGGTCCGAATGTGTAGACCTTACTCATCGCGAGACAGTAGTTCTCAACAGCGAGCTGGCCTGAAACGGTAAGGTGTGTCTGACGGCCGAAGAAGTCTTTACTCCAGTCAACGTCGCCACTCTCGGTACGCGGTAGATTGGCGACGTCGAGCGTCGACACACGAAACATCTCGCCGGCCCCTTCGGCGTCGTTCGCGGTAACGATGGGCGTGTTGATCCAGAAGAAGCCGCGTTCATGAAAGTAGCGGTGAATCGCCGCCGCCAATGTGTGTCGAACCCGTGTGACCGCGCCGATGATGTTTGTCCGCGGGCGCAGGTGGGCCTGCTCACGAAGAAACTCCATCGAGTGTCGCTTGGGCTGCATCGGATAGGTCGCGGGATCATCGACGAGGCCGATGACGCGGACGACCAGCGCCTTCAGCTCGAGCGCCTGACCTTTGCCCTGAGAGGCGACGATTTCGCCGTCGACCTCAACCGAGGCACCGGTGGAGAGCTTCATGACCTCGGAGTCGTAGTTCGGCAACGAAGCGTCGACCACCACCTGCAACGCGTCGAAACAGGAACCGTCATGCACGGTTACGAATGCGAAACCCGCCTTCGACGGTCGACTTGTGCGCACCCATCCTTTTACGGTGACGAGCTCACCCTCGCGAATGTCGCCATAGAAGATTTCGTGGATGGATTTTTCGGCCATTGAGGGCTCCCGAGCTGCTGAAAAAGCGCCCGCGCGAGCTATCATAGCGGGTAGGGCACGACCAGCCGGATCCCGAGCCCGCTTGTCTGCCGAGTGCAAAGCGGCCAGGGATTTTCGGGCGCCCTTTCCGGCGATTCATTGAGCGAGAAGAACATGCGGAATGCACCCGGTCATAGCGTGATCGCTTCCCTGTTGCCGACCCTTGCCCTGCTCATCAGCGCGGCGACTCTGGTTGCCTGCGACGACGAGACAGAATGCGGTGTCGAGTACGAGATCGACTTTGGCGAGATTGGTACCGAAGTCGCGGTGGGGGACACGGTCGAAACGACCCTGACGGTGCGTCAATGCGGTGACCCACTCTCGGGCGGCGGCATTTCGATCGCCTCGACGAGCGGCGGCGGCGACGTCAGCCCTGTCGAAGCGGTGACCGACGCGGCGGGTGAGGTTGCGGTGACCTTTACACTGGGCTCGGTGCCTGTGGTGAACACCTATCGGGTAGCAGTTGCCGACGTCGGTGGTGCATCGCCGGCATTTGCAACGTCTGTCAGTTTTGAGCCCACCCTGGACCCGCCCTACGATCCGGCGCCCTTCGTAGATGTGGATACATGGATGATCGACAACGGCCTCGAAGGCAGCACAGAGGATCTCGCCTTCGGACCCGACGGCAACATGTACATGGGTGTCACCGAGGCGTTGATCCGCATCACGCCTGTAGGAGACATCGACCGGGTGGCCACAACAGGTGCGGAGCTTCGCAACCCGCTGGGCATTGCCTTCGACGCTGCCGGCAACGCCTGGATCGCTGACAGTGATGCAGACGCCCTCCTGATGATGACTCCTGCCGGTGTGCTGTCGATCGTTGTCGATGAAGCGAACGGAGCTCCCCTCGAGGCGCCCAACCATGTCGCCGTCTCACCCGACGGCCTCGTGGTGTTCTCAGACCCGTGCCTCGGCCTGCTGGTCGCTTACGATCCCGGCACCGACACCGTGACCCAGACGCTCGACTTTGATCTTGCAGCGGACGGTGGACCCAACGGAATCGCTTTCGATCCGGCCGGCGGCGCTGTGTATGTCCTCACCGAGAACACATCGGTACTGTGCAATCAACCGCGGATTCCCTACGAAGATGAGCTTGCAGGGCTCTTTCGCTTTGACTTCGACGGCAGCGCGCTCGCAAACCGCAGCGCTGTTGCGCCGCAGCTGGGGGTCTTCGGCGACGGGTTGGCCTTCGATGGGGAGGGAAACCTCTACACCATCTTCGACACCATTGATGTCTTCAGCCTCGATGAGAGCACGATCTACGTGCATCCGGCCGGTGACTTCGCAAACCCGGTCAAGCTGGCGGCGGCGACGGATCGCATCTTTGCGAACCTGCTCTTCGGCGAAGGCGAGTTCGGCGAAGGCAACCTGTACATCGCGATGCTCTCCATTCCGCCCCTGACAGACGAGTCTACCCGCGGTGTAGAAGTGATCTCGCTCAGCATTCCGGGCCCATCGGTGCGCCCGGAGTAAGACCAATATGGTCGAGGTCGCTCCCTGTAGGCAAACCGATCTCCCGAACAAAGGAAAGCAGAGCTTTCCGACGGGTTTCCAGAGGGTGCGAACCCTTTGGCAGAGCGCGAGACAGAGTCTCGCAACACCGCTCGCATTCCATGCACCGGGCGTGGTATGGCGGGCACTGATCGCGCAATCAGGGGGTTGATCATGCGACGCATTCTCATGGCCGCATCGTCGGTGTTTCTATTGTTGGCTGCCTGCTCGGAAGAGCCGGAGGGCCTGGGACCGGCGCAGGAAGCCGCCGTAACCGTGCGGATGGACTTCTTCGACAAGCCGCTGCCCACGATTCCACTGCCCAACGACATTGCCACGCGATACGACGCCACCTCGCCGACGGGTCGCCGCATCAACGCGTCGTTCATTGCGCCGACCGGGATGGAAGCGAGCGTCCGTGAGAAGATCGGTCAGATCGACGGATGGGGCACCCTGATGCCTATCACCATCCCCTTCACCGGTCCCATCGACCCGATGTCGATCCGCGAGCACCACAACGACCCCTTCTACGACACCGCCGACGACGTAATCTATCTGATTGACGTGGACCGCGACTCTCCGGACTTCGGCGAGCTGCAGATTCTCGACGTCGGCAACGGAAACTACCCGGTAGTCCTCGAACGGCAGGACTACTGGGAGCACGATCCGCGCAACGGAACGATCTCGCTGGCCTTCGAAGAAGTCGAAGAAGATCTCAACGGCAACGGCGTGTTGGATCCGGGCGAAGACGTGAATCGCAACGGGGCCCTGGACCCCGGCGAAGACCTCAACGGCAACGGCCTGCTCGATCCGCCTGAGGACACCGACGCCGACGGCCTGTTGGATCACCCCAACTACTACCCGGGCGCAAACCCCGACCCGAACAACCTCGCCGAGCGTTCGGACGCCCTGATGACATTCTACGAGATTGAGACGGACACTCTGATCGTGCGCCCGATGGTCCCTCTTCGTGAACGCACCACCTACGCCGTCGTCGTGACGCGTCGCATCCTGGATACCGAAGGCAACCCGATCGGCTCGCCCTACGCCAGCATCAACCACACCTCGCAGACCGAAGCCCTGATGCCTCTCAAAGAGGTGTTGCCCGAAGGGCTGGCGCTCAGCGACATCGCCTTCGCCTACTCCTTCACGACCGAGACGACGATCTCGGACTGGGTTGCGGTCCGCAACGGCCTCTACGGAACCGGCCCGCAGGCGCACCTCTCGACGGAATTCCCGCCCGTCTTTCATGAGCTCCTCGAAGTGCGTGGCAGCAACTTCTTCCGCAACATGCAGAACCCCTACATCCTTCATGGTGAGGCCTGGAGCGAGGCGCTCTCTGTCCTGGGACCCACCCTGCTCTCGAATGGCCCGAACCGCTTCGTGGACGAGCTGGTCGCCAGCCAGGACTTCGTCGACTTCCACTCGATGATGCAGTTCAAGTCGCCCCAGCTCTACAACATCTACGACGAGAACGGCGACGAGCTGCCGCTGAACGACATGTCATGGCCGGAAGACCTCACGATCAACCCGGCGCCGGCTCGCGCCGAGGACGTCTTCACCTGGCTCGTGGTCCCGCGCAAAGAAGTGTCGGCGCGGGGTAACGGCGAGCCGGCACCGCTCGTCATCCTCGGTCACGGATACGGCAGCAATCGATTCGAGCTCGCCTACTTCAGCGGCTTCCTTGCGCGCAGCGGCTACGCTGTCGCCGCGATCGACTGCCCGTCGCACGGCCTGGATTTCAGTGAGGACGAGTTGTCGGCGGTAGAGGGCCTCCTGCCTCTCTACGGTCTTGAGGAGTTCGGTTCGCACGCGGTCAACAGCGATCGCGCGCGTGACCAGAACGCGGACGGCAACAAGGACTCCGGCGCCGACTTCTGGACCGCCTACCTCTTCCGCACCCGCGATATCGTCCGCCAGTGCCTGCTGGATTACACCCAGCTCGTGCGAATCCTGCGCGAGTTCGACGGCACGAACACCTGGGACTTCGACGTAGACGGCGACGGCACCAACGACCTGGCCGGCGACTTCGACGGCGACGGCAACCTCGACATCAGCGGCGTCCACGCGCCCCTGCTCGTAACCGGCGGATCACTCGGCGGCATCATGGCCACCCTCCTGGGCGGGACCGAGCCCGAGATCGACGCCATCGCGCCCATCGCAGGCGGCGGTGGACTCGGCGACATCGGCATCCGCTCCGTACAGGGCGGCGTCCGCGAAGCCGTCGTTCTGCGTCTGCTCGCGCCCCTGATGATCGGCACCACAGACGCTGAGACCGGTACCACGAAGATCTACACCCTTGTCGCTGAGCTCGCAGACGACGCGCGGCGCGACGTCGCCGAGGTCAGCGGCGTGCTCCCCGGCGACACGGTGGTCGTCACGAACATCGACAACAACGAGCGCGGCTGCGCCTACGTGACCGCTGCAGGAACCTTCCGCGCCGCGGCTGCCAGCGACCGCGGAGATCGTCAGCGCATCGACTTCTACCGTGGTCCCTCGCTCATCACCGGCAGCGAGGACTGCGAAGTCGTAGAAGGCGCAGAACCCTACGAGACCGTGGATCGCTTCCAGTGGGATTTCGACTTCATGGGTGAACCCTTCACAGCGAACCAGCCGCTCGTGGCCCTCGAAGAGGGCCTCGCTCTGCGTCGCTCGAACCCCGAGCTGCGTCGATTCCTCGCGCTCGGCCAGATGGTGCTCGATCGCGCCGATCCGGCGACCTACGCGCCCTACCTGGTGCACGACACGATCACCTACGACGACGGCTCGCAGACCGGCGCACCGTCGATGATCATCACGACGATGGGCGACATGAACGTGCCGGCGAGCTCCGGAGTGACCGTCGGCCGCGCCGCGCGCATTATCGACTTCATCAACGAAGACGAGCGCTACGGCGTGCCGGCGAATCAGATGCTCATCGACACCTACACGAGCGAGGCGGTGCATCGGTACAAGCGGTACACGTTCAACGACGACCCGAACGCAGCCGGTGTGCACCTCGACATCGAGAACTTCTCGCTCGGAGCGGACGAGTGGGGCGCGTCCATCCCGCGCCTTGAGCCGGCCTCACATCTCGTAACGAACACCCTGCCCGATGGGCGCGAGCTCGACGCATGGTCGGGTGCCCTCTTCCCCTACCCGGTGCCTGAGGGTCAGCATGGATTCCCCTTCCCGGGTGAGTCACAGGATGCCTCTCAGAAGCACTGCGAGCAGGCGTGCCCGGAAGCAGGAACCTGTGATTGCGAGAACGCGCCTGCCTTCGACATCGGCTGGTTCATGTTCAACATGATCGGCGCCTGGTTCGAGAATCCGACCGAGCGCCCGAGCTTCGATCAGTGTTTCGCGACGAACGACTGCCCCGGCGCGCCGGTGGCACCGCCGCGCCGCACGAATTTCCGCGCTCTGCCCTGAGCGTGAGAGCGCCGGAACCGTGAGTAAGGCGCTGCGATCTGAGCGCTTACTTTCCCACGAATATGCGGATAGGGAGTCGGGCTCACTCACTACGGAGTCCCGAATGCCCTGTCAGATCCAACGAGTCCTGGCCCTCGCTACCGCACTGCTGCTCACATGCAGCGTAACAGCCTGTAAGAAGGAAGCCGCCGAGTCAGACGCATTTGACCCGACTGAGGCCATCGTCGGCACCTGGGAGGCGGACATGGAGGCCGCTGCCGAAATCGCAGTGGAACACTTCGCCGACGGCGATCCCACGGTCGCCGAGCAGATTCGCACGATGATCAGAGCGGGCTCGAACACCATCGAGATTCGCGGCGACGGTACCTCGACGCAGACCGTCGTCGGCGGTCCGCAGGGCCCAACACACAGAGAAGTAAAACAGTCCGGCTGGGAAGTCGTATCAAGCGACGGCAACACGCTGATCATTCAGACACGCGACGAGGGTGGTGAGACAAAGCGGCGCGAGATCGTCTTCCAGGACCGCGACTCAATGACCCACCGCAATATGGAAGGCGACGGCCCGGCGATGCCGATGCACAGGCAGCGCTAGCGTGCAGACCGCGGTCGACGAAGTTGCTGCGACAATACGCGCAGGCTAACGTCGCTCTTCGTTCCCGCGGCTGCAATTTCGGGAGAACATAGAATTGAACCGTACTGTATTCTCGACGAATGACGCCGGAATCAGTGACCTCGCTGATCGTATCGCCGCAGGCGCTGAGCGCGGCGCTGTCATCGAGCATGTGTTTCCCGATGGCGAGCCGCACCTGCGCTTTGAGGGCACGGTGCGCGATCGCGAGTGCATTGTTGTCGCGGACCTTCGAAGCGCAGAGAGCGGGCTGCTTCGCCTGATGATGCTCTGTGACGCGTTTCGCGAAGCCGGCGCCGGCCGCATCGTCGTCGTGGCGCCCTACATGCCTTTCATGCGTCAGGACTCGAAATTCAGCGATGGCGACGTGCTCAGCTCAGCGGCGATCGCACGTCTTCTCTCGCAAACCTGCGACGAGATCTTCACCGTCGATCCGCACCTGCATCGCATTGACTCCCTGCAGGAGATCTTCACCGTGCCGGCGCACGTGATCGCCTCCGCTCCTGCGATCGGTGCGTGGATCGCGGAACACGTCGAGAACCCCTGCATCGTCGGGCCTGACGAGGAGGCCGAGCAGTGGGCGAGAGCCGCGGCAGAGGCCGCGGGGTGTCCGTGGCTCGCGATGACGAAAGAGCGTCGCGGAGATCGGGACGTTGAAGTGACGACCGGCGACTTCGGCGCCCTCACGGGCCTCGAAGGCCGCACTCCGGTTCTTGTCGACGATATCATCTCGACCGGCAGCACCCTCGCCCGGGCCCGCGAAGAGCTCGCTCGCCTCGGCTTCACGTCGACCACGGCGGTCGGTGTGCACGCGGTATTCGCGCCCGGTGCGGACGAGTGCCTTCGCACCGCCGGTTTCGAGCGCGTAGTTACCGCCAACACGATCGCCCATGACAGCAATGCCATTGATGTCAGCGCGCTGATCGCTGCGTCGGTGCTCGAAGGGCTCTCCGGCTGACTCGAATCGCTGCACTGACGCAGCGGGAGCCGGGGTCGAGCGACTCTCAGCTCAACCCTTCGCAGCGAGCGAGGCTCGCATGCGCTCAAGGTATTCGCTGACACCTGTCGCGATGTGCCGCTCAACGATGGGTCTGGCGATCTTGGCAAGCAGCCTGTTGACCTGCATGTCGCAGGTCATGTTCTGCTCGAAGCGTACGCGGGTGCGACCGCCTACGTCCGTGAACTGTGCCGAGCCATGGGACTCCATGTTGTCGCCGGGCTCCGAGGCCCAGGACACGCGATCGCCCTCGACGGTCCATTTTCCCGTGTAACGTCCGCTGAAGGTGACGCCCCGTTCCGAGCGCGGGTTGAGGACCAGCCTCATTCGGCCCCCGCCGAGGATTTCGTGGCTCTGAAGGTTTCCGTAGTTTGCGGCGATGGTTTCCAGATCGCCGAAGTGCGCGACAGCGTCTTCAACAGACGCGTCAACCTCAAAGGTCTCAGTGTGCTTCCCGGTAAACTTCGGCATGTCGTCCCCTTGTGCCCTGTCGCCGCGGACTTGCGACTCTTCAACACAACACTGTTTAGGCCCTCGAAGCGATCCTGTGAAGCCGGAACCGAGGTGCGTTGACAGGGGCGCCTCAACGCGTACATTGGCGTAAGTGAGTGATTGCCCACTTCGCGAGAGGCCCAGTGATAAGCGACAAGGTTGTTGTAACGTGCTCACTGAACGGCGTGCTGACCAATCCGAAGCAGCACCCCGTTCCCGTGACGCCGGCAGAGATGGCTGCATCGGCCAAGCAGGCGTACGACGCCGGCGCTTCGATCGTGCATATCCACTACCGGCGACAGGAAGATGGCATGGGCCACTTTCCGTCCTGGGACCCGGATGTTGCGGCCGCGATCAGTGACGCGATACGCGCCGCCTGTCCCGACATTCTGATCAATCAGACGACCGGCGTCTTCGGCCCTGATGTGTCCGGACCCCTGGACTGCCTGAGGCGCACAAAGCCTGAGATGGCTGCGATGAACTCAGGATCTCTCAACTACCTGCGCCTTCGAAAGAACGGCGACTGGGCATGGCCGCCGATGCTGTTCGACAACCCTGTCGACAAGGTGCAGCAGTTCCTCGACGTCATGTACGAGAACGACATCGTGCCCGAATGCGAGTGCTTTGACCTCGGCATTATCCGCAGCGTCGGAATGTTCATGCAGCGCGGAATGCTCAGGAAGCCCGCCTTCGTATCCCTCGTGCAGGGCGTGGCGTCCGGCATGCC
>JAUICO010000205.1 GCA_030427825.1 bacterium
CACCGCCGGTACGACCGCAGCTTGTGGTACCGGCGCTGCCGCCGCCGCCGCGACTGTTGCCGTCGTTGTCGCCGCCGCCTCCGTTCTTGCCATGTCGATTGCTGCTGCTTGGCCCGCTGGCTCCGTTGCCGCCACTGTTGCCAGCGGAGGCGTTGCCCGAGCGTATGCGGGAGTCTTCCAGACGCAGTCCGGTACACGAGTTGCAGAGGATGCCGTAGGTTGAGACGGATGTGCCACCGGCGTTAGGCGTGTCCGTCACAATACCGCTGATGTAGGTGGTTTGGGTGATGCCTGAACCGTAGATCACGTTGATCCTGTCGTGGCTTCCGGCAGAGGTGAGGTCGCCGTTATAGAGCCACGCCTGGTTTGCATCCGAGAGGCTGCGTGAGCCCGTAGTGTGGGAGACGGACCATAGATTGGCCGTCGGCCAGCCGCCCACCAGGCTGATGCCGTTCTCAAGCGTGATTGTGCCCTCGTAGCGATTCGACGCGCCGGAGTCATTGGCGATAAAGACCTGGGTCTTGCCGAGAGCCTTCGCCCGCGTGATGCCGTATTGGACGTTGCGACAGGGCGCGAATCGAGTGCAATCACCCGTGTCGGCGCCTGTCGTCGCAACGTACACTGCGCGTCCATGGTCGCCGTCATCACCGTCGCAGTCCGCGTCAACGAGACCGTTGTCCGGGTAGTCGACGGTGGCCGTGTTGCCGGTGCAGAAGTACTCGCAGTGCAGGTCGCCATCCAGATCGTAGTAGTTGGTGTCGCAGCCGAGCCAGGTGCAGCTGCCGCTGCCGTCACACTCGCCATCCGCGTTGTCCCACTCGTTGTGGCAGTTGTTGTTGCAGGCGCCGCAGTGCAGGTCGTTGCTCTGAATATCGGCTTCACAACCGTTCGCCGTGACGCCGTCGCAGTTCTCGTACTCTGCCGCGCCCGGATCCAGGCAGGCGACGATGCCACATGCGGAACCGGCGCACTCCATTGTTGTCGAGCCGGGGATGACTCCGGCGTAGCAGTCGTTGCCGCAGCCGTTGCAGTTGTTCACATCGGTAACCAGATGCGTCTCGCAGCCGTCCGAACGAGCACCGTTGTAGCAGTCGTAGTAGCCCGAGTTGCACGCAATCGTACAGGTACCGTCTGTCACCGCACCGCAGGAAGCCGTACCGTTTGCACTGCTGCAGGGGTCTGCGCAGGCGCCACAGTGATCGACGTCGGTGTCGATATTTGTCTCAGCGTTGATGACGCCGGTGCAGTTGGCGAACTCGTGAGGGTCGCTCCAGTTGTCCGGCTCCTCGCCGGCCGGGTTGATATTCGCCGTAAGAATCTCAAGAGTCTCGACCGGGCCGAAGTTGCAGCCGTTGCTGCTGTTCGAGATAGCCTGCATGTAGGCGTAGCTTGGAATTGAGCTCGCGATTACCTTCTCAGAGTATGTGTAGTTCCCATCGAAGTCGTCGTGAGCGAGAAGCAACAAGGTCGCGTTCTCGTCACTGAGGTCAGCGTTGCCGTCGCAGGTGTAGGCGTCGCCGCAACCTGGGGAGTCCGAGAGAAGGACGCGGGCGCCGGCACCGGCGCCGCCGGGTGTGCCGTCTTCGACGCGCGCCCAGTAGTAATCGAGGGTACCGTCGCCATTGACATCACGTGCGTAGATCGTGGCGTCGAGCGTGCGGTCCGTTGTGTCCTGGAGGAAGACCGCGCGGCCGCCGCTTGACGTAGAGATGCCGGCGAACTCCTGGTCGCTGTTTGCCGCGAGAATCGCCTGCACCTCGCCTGCGTAGTCGATGGCTTCGTTGATGTCGCACTCCTGCGGGTTGTCGCCGGCTTCGCGGTAGTAGAGGCCGCCGTTGGCGCCATTGAGAACACCTGCGGTCTCCGAGATGCCGAGAACCAGGGGCTCACCTGAGAGATCGATGACCGCACGACCCATCGAGCGCGGACCACGGGAGCCACCGTTCGGACCCACAAGAATATCAACGTTCGTCGCGCCACCGATCTCGTGAAGGAAGGCGAATGAGTTACCCACAAGATTCACCGCGTAGCCGGTGATGTAGTTGCCATCGATGGCGGTCGCGACGCTCGTAAGGAAGCCGTCTGTGGCCTGTACACCCGGAACCGCGTTGGTCGAGCCGTTGTAGTAATAGGCGAACATCGCGGTGCCGAGGCTGCCTGAGCCGAACACGCCCTCGCCACCGACCACCACGTTGCTGTTACTCACGCCGTACGCGACGTTGTAGGTCATGCCCAACGACAGCGGAATCGTCGTCGTAGCCGTCACACCAAAGGACGAATTCAGAGTCCACATCGTGGCCCGTGGTGGCAGCGCGGTCGCCCCCGGCGCCGCGTAGGGACGATGGACGCCCACCGCGCGGTAGGTCGAGCCGCTGACATCGCTGATGTCGTAGATCGCGCTCTGGTCACCCGCAGAATAGCCCGCCGAGCCGTGAATATCGACACCGGTGGTCCAGGTCGCGCCGGTCCAGGGCCACACGATCGCGCGCCGCGTGAAGACACTCGTGTCCGAGACGAATCCACCGATGGCGCTGCTGGAGTTGATGGCCTCTGCGCGGCTGTTCTGGGGAACCCAGGTCGCAGCGGCAAGATCCACGTAGCTCGGTAGCTTCGCGTGCAGATCGATGACCGTCGAACCGTCGTAGCCCCGAGCCTCCGTGTGGAAGGTCGACGTACCTTCGGAGAAGGCCACATGATCAGAATCATTGAGACCCATGCCATGCTCAATGTAGTTGACCGGGGTGGGGCCGAGGTCGACGACTTCCCACTCTGCAGCGCTTGCCGCTCCTGTTGCGCACATGCAAAGCACCAGCGCTGTCGCGAACTTCGCGTTCCTGAGTCCCATCGTTCCCTCCCTGATGGTCAAAATCTTGAGTTGCATCACAATTTCTAGCGGGGGTGCAGATCGGATTCAACAGCTGCGATCGATTTTTGTGCGCCCCCGGAAAGATCCTGTTCCCGGCCTGCTGCAATTCTTCGCAGGCATCGCTGTTGTCGCCCTTCTAGCAGGCTGCCGCGGCCCCACCAAAAGGGTCGCGACGGTCGACGAACAGGCGTCGGAAACACCGTTTGAGCAGGGTCCCCCGGGGCAGCTCTCAACGCAGCCTGATCCGGAGCCACCGGGCCCCGCGCACTTTGCCGCCACCGTTCGTGTGGTCGGCGGAGTCATTACCGTCGACGGCTACCCGGTACCCGCACAGGCTCCCGCCGGCGGCGTCGGCCGCGAAGCGCGCGCAGGCGGCGACGACGACGTGTTTGCGCCGGGGATGCCCTCCTTCGAGGATCGTCTCCGCGCGGCGACTGCAGCGACGCCGGAGCCGGCTTCGCCCTGCTATGTCCACGGGCCGGTGTTCCAGGCGCCGCCGCTGACCACGATGCGGCCGCTCAACGAGCTGGCAGGTGCCGCGAAAAGCGT
>JAUICO010000083.1 GCA_030427825.1 bacterium
TCGCGATCGAAACTGCCTTCGACAACAACAACATCACAACCCCATTTCCGATCCGCACGGTGGATTTCGGCATCAAAGGTGGCGTCTCGCTGGAGCGCTCGCTGCCGTCATTCGACGAGCGCGCGAAACGGAATTGTTCTCGAGAGTCCGCTCGCGAGACGACTTGAGAAGACCGGGGGGGGCGGATGGCCGGCAGAGGCCGGATTGAGCGGGTCGACCGGCACCGGCCGCGGCAGCCTGTCGCGAGCCACGCGACTTGGTGGGAATCGAAGCCGAGCAGTCCGATACGGCGATCCAGAGCGCACCGTTGGCAGTGTTCGGGACCTCTGATACCTCAGCGGCGCCGGGCCTGCGAGCAGGGACGATGGCACAGGTCAGTGCACAATGAAGGCGGCTATGAAGAGCACGACATCTTACAGGTCAGCATGTACACTCGGGCCGGAGGGTCTATTCGGGCTGTTCGTTGCCATTTTCCTGTTCTCTGCCTGCGCCGTGGACAGCGATGTCGATCCGGTGTTCTGTACCGGGGACTTCGACTGCCCGACGGGATTCTGCGATACGGAAAATGCGGCATGTGTGGAGTGCATCACCGACGCGCAGTGCGGGCTCGGTGAGGTGTGCGAGTCACAGGTGTGTATGGGCGCGCCCTGCGCCGGCGATGACGACTGTCCCGGGGCGCTTGTTTGTTCAGGCGAGCGGTGCGCGGAAGAGCCGCCCATCATCTGTGCGCCACGAAGTGTGGTCTGCGATAGAAACGACGTGGTCACCTGCTCGTCTGACGGATACTCCTCGTCGCGCAGAAGCTGCGGTAGCGCGGCCGAGTGCATCTCCGGCGCCTGTGTGGACATCGACTTCTGTGACGCCGGGACGCGCGAGTGCGTCGGAGATTCCTACCTGGAGTGCCTCGCTGACGGCCGTACCAGGAGCGAACCTGTCGAATGCAATACGGGCGCAGGTCTGTACTGTGCTCAAGGCGACTGCCTGCGACGTGTCTGCGAGGTGGGTACGCGCCGCTGCAACTGGAACTTGAGCCGTATCGTATACTGCATCCATGATGATGTCGGCGAAGGCTTCGAGGAGTCCTGCGCCGGAGGCAACGTGTGCACTGAGGTCGGCGACCAGGCATACTGCCGGACCGCATGTGACACGGCCGCGGATTGCGCCGATAGTGTGTTCGGCGGCGCGTGTCTGAACGGCGCGTGTGGTTGCGCAGAGGATGCAGAGTGTCAGGTGGACTTCGTTTGCGGCTCAGAGACCACCTGCGTTCCCGAGTAGGCGCGCGCTCCGGCGAGGATCAGGGCGTAGAGGCTTCGAACTTGAGCTCCAGCAGATAGATCTGGGTGCCCTCCGGGCTTAGCTGCGCATCAATCCAGGTGATATCGGGGTTGTCCGTCGGCGAGGTGTAGTTTGCGACGAGAAAGGTGTGTGCTCCGGTCTGACGCACGCTTGGGAAAGCCGTGTCGCCGGCTCCGGGCAGATCGAACACATGCACCACTCTGCGCGCATCGATGTCCACCTGATACAGGGCGGTTGTCTTCGCGCGAGACGAGTACGGGCCCAGCTGACCACCATCTTCGCCGAAAGCACCGCCGATGTCTCGGCGGGCGACGAAGTAGATTTCGTCGCCGTGACGGAACATCTCCGGAGAATCGTACCGCTGCGGGTCTGATGTGTCCGGGCAGTCCCACACACCGAGCGCGCCGGCTTCGGCGTAACAGAGGAGGGAGCCGCAGCCGGTATCATCGCAGTCTTCGTTGCGACCGATGATCCACATGTTTCCATCGCGATCGAACTCAAATGCGGTCTCAGACACGCCGCCCCGGTACACGGTTCGGGGTCCTACATCCGTCCACACAATGCCGTCGGTCGAGGTGCGGAAGTAGACTTCGACGACACCCCCGGAAACGTAATGCTCGCCGCCGTAGAGGCTCATCCAGGCGACGCCATTGCGGGTCTTCAGGTCCCACAGGACCTCGCCCTCGTTGCCGAACACCTCAGCCTCGGTCCAGGCTCCGTCACTCTGCCGCTCGGTGCGCCATATGCTTCGTGGCTCAAAGGCCAGCGGATTGGTCCCGGCTTCAAAGTAGTAGAACCAGAGTCGCCCGTTGAGAGAGAGGAATCGGGGTTCGCGAACGTCGGCGTAGATCTTTACAGTGAGCTCGTGCTCCCAGGTCTCTCCAAAGTCGCCGGATGAGACGACATGCATCTGTGCGTCGCGAGAGGCGAAGTGGGTCTCTGAAGTACGCCAGCCCATGTACAAACGCCCCCCGTGCAGGATGATGTCTACGTTGTTGTTCGACGCTTGTGTGGGTGCCTCTTCCGGTAGCCGTGCCGAGGGAACCACCTTTCGATGGGTGCCGGCGACGGGCCGCCAGTTGATCGCAGTATCGACCTGCGAATCCCAGGATGCCGGGTCGTTGGAGGGTGAGCCGTTTTCCGGTGCAGCCCCCTGGCAGGCGGCGGTGACCACTGCCAGCGGGAGCACCATAGACGCGATCGAGAGGGCGAGGCGGGGAGGCTGTCGTAGCGAGGTGAACATCCGGAGGACTCTGTCTGCGGGGTGGTGGTCGGCATCCACCGTATTGCACCGGCTTCGACACCGCCACAGTGCACACACGCGGCTGCGCGGATCCGGGATTCTGGTGTGTTTAGGGTCGGCGTTTGACGCTCTGAGATCAGTGCGTAGCTTCGCTTCGACACGATGACCGGTGGCCAAACGCGGAAGGAGCGAAGCCACCCCAACCACACGAAGAGTCCGGGCGCTGAACGAATGACGTTCTGCGTGAACGGGAGAGCTTCGTGACACGCAGAAGGAGGAGACATCATGTTTGCAAACTTTGATCCCTTCGTAGGCCCGCTGGGCAGCGTCAACGAACTGTTTCATCGGCTCGGTGCCGCTTCAACGACTTCTCGCGGTACCGTACTGTCTGCACCCCGGGCCACGGTGACGCAGACGGAGGACGGTTATGTGGCGCTGTTTGCTCTGCCCGGAGTCCGCGCTGAGGACGTCTCTGTTGACCTGGAGGGGCGTAAGCTGACCGTTCGCGCAACGAGCTCGACGGCGCCCCCGGAATCAAGCCGTGTGCTTCGGAAGGAACGCGAAGCTCGCAGCTTCTCAGCGGCGTTCACTCTGCCGACCGAGGTAGACCCCGAGAGTGTGGACGCGACGCTCGACAGCGGACTGCTCACAGTGACGCTATCGCGGGCAGATTCCGCCCAGAAGCGACGAATCGCGGTCCGGTCGACGACGCCCGCCATCGAAGCCGATGTGGAGGGCTCGGTCGGCGCGCTCGCAGAGGAATCCGCAGGCGCCCGCTCTGATGACGGCGTCGAGACCACGGACGACGCTGGGGTGCCTACGGAGAGCTGAGGCCATCGTCGGTACAAGGCGACAACACCCAACCACAATCATGGAGAAGAAGATGACCACCGAAGCGAAATCACGAGTTGAATCAACCGAAGCAGGAGCCGCCACCGGGCCCTCGTCGAAGCCGCGCCTGCCCCTTGTCCTGCCGCCCGTCGACGTATTCGCTGATGAGCGCGGCCTCACGATCGACGCCGAGCTACCCGGCGTTTCCGCCGACGAGCTTCAGCTGGAGTTCGAACGCGGGGTGCTGACGCTATCCGCTGAGCGTAGGATGGAGACGAGCGGGCGAGTCCTGCACCGCGGGCTGGCCCCGGTACACTTCCACCGCCGCCTTACCCTGCCTGACGGCGTTGATGTCGAGAAGATCAGCGCCGAGGCGAAGAACGGCATCCTGCGCATCAGCGTGCCCTACTCTGAGGCGCAGAAAAAGCGGACGATCGCGGTGCGAACGGCTTGATCGCAGCCCGGTTCTCGGGGGATTTCGTTGCTTGACGGGCCGCGGGCGATCCTATAGGTCGCCGGCCCCCGCGGAGCCCCCGAAATCAGGAACGCTGATTAGAGGATGTGGCCGGCGGTGTCCGGCCCTTCGGTCGGCAATACACTGAGGTAGAGTCATGTCGCGCAAGTGCACGCTCACCGGCAAGCGCCGAAACGTAAAGATGAAGGTTTCTCACTCGCACATTCGTACGAAGAGTGTGCAGAATCCGAATATCCAGAGCAAGCGGCTCTGGTTCGAAGAGGGCAACCGATTCGTTCGAGTTCGCCTCTCGGCGCGCGCGCTTCGCACAGTGAGCAAGAAGGGTCTGTCGGCGTGGCTTCGCGACAACGGCAAGACCATCAAGGATATCACCTGAAGCTGATGGCTGCGGCAATTTCGCCCGCGGCCTCCGCCTCCTCTCCGGCCTGAGGGCCGCATCGACCACGAGGGAGATTATGGGACGTAAACGACGAGTAACCAGCGCACGCAAGCGCAAGAGCTGCCCCTTCAAGTCAGATCCCGACGTCAAGATCGACTACAAGGACGTGGCGCTGCTCAAGCGGTTTCTTTCCCCGCGCGGCAAGATTCTGCCCAGCCGCATCACCGGTGTCTCCGCACGGTATCAGCGTGAGCTGGCGGTCGCGATCAAGCGCGCCCGTGCACTTGCACTGATCCCGTACGTCGCCAACGACTGAGCGCTCTCGGGCGCCTCATCAGTCGATCGTTCGTGAGTGCTGTGGCCATGCGGCCGCCGCGTTTGCGAGCCCGGGATCGAGTCGGCTGCGGCTGCCTGCGCACTTGACGCAGTGCGGCATTTTCGCTACCGCGCGCATTCCATTGACCGCGGGGCCCCGTGAAAACAATTAAGCGATACTCAAATCGTAAGCTCTACGATACCGACCAGAGTTCCTATGTGACTCTGGACGAGATCGCAGAGATGGTTCGCGCCGGGCAGGATGTACAGATCATCGACAATAAGTCGGGCAATGATCTCACGAGGGTGACACTCGCACAGATACTTTTTGAGGAAGAGAAGCGCGATCGAAAGGTGCTTCCGCTCTCTGCGTTGAAGATGATCATTCAGTCGCCGGCCGAATTGATCACGAAGATTAAGCAGCCCATCACCGAGTTCCGCGAGCAGACCCACCAGCAGGTCGAACGGCTGCGAAATCGCGCTCAGGCGCAGCAGGAAGAAGTGGTCGCGCCGGTACGCGAAGCGATCGAGAGCTTTCAGCGCTCCATCGATGAGATGCAACGTGGCGTGGACGAAAAGCTGAAGACGGCGCTCAACGCGGTGCACCCTCTGCAACGGGTCGGCATCGAGGTGGATGAGCTGCGCCAGCGCGTCGTCCTGCTGGAAGCAGAGATCGCGGCGCTGCGAGGCGAAGCCGCTCCGCCGAAAGCAGCGAACGAGTAGTCGCGCATCGGGCAGGTGGAGTGTGCCGCTACCGGCGAGTCCCGATTAGAAGTTGAGGCCGACCCCAAGTGAGACGGTCGTCACCTCACCCAGGAAGGTGCCCTGCAGTGTCAGGTCTACAGCCGCTACCTGAACCCGCAGGCCTGCGAAGATCCGATGGAAAATGTCGGACTCCGTAGCGAACACGTACTCAGGACGATTACTTCGAGCCGGGTTCTCTGCGTTTTCGATCGGCGGCAGCAGGTCGCCGGGCGACGCATCGATCAATCGTGACCCGGAGTACACGACGGTCAGGTTGTAGCCGATGAAGGGCGTCAGCTGCACAACGCCTGCCACGCCGAATGGGACGCTCGCGATCACATCTGCACCGGCGGTGAACAGGTTGAGCTGTCGATGGCCGATGAGCGCATTTCCGAAGCCGCGGATTGCGATGTCCGGCGCGGGCCAGAAGACGTCTTCGAGGAGCGCGATCTTCAGTTCTCCACCAACCGTCGCCAGCTCGCTCCCCCAAAGATAGCCGACCTGAAGACCCAGCTCACTCGAGAAGGGAAGTCCTTTTCGGAGATGAACCGTAGACACCGACAAGCTGGAGGGTGCGTCACCATCAACCATCGCGAGAGACCAGTAATCGGCGTCGCTGTTGATGGACGCGACGCTGTGGTCGAACTGTACTGAGAACCCTGCAATTCCGAGAGTTTCGGCAGGTTGCAGACCGAGGGGTGAGACGGCGAGTCCGAGTTCATTTGCGAAGCTGCGAAAAGCCTCGTCCCGCGTCCGGGTGGCGATACACGGGCTCACTTCGCCGGTATCCGGGTCCGGCGTTGTTCCCTGGATGCAATCACCAAAGCGCTGCAGCGTGATCTCGTTGCTGCCTGCGAGACACAGAGGGGCAGCGCTCATCATTGTGAGCACCGTAAGGCATGCGAGCACTCGTCGCAGATCCGCCATCGGTCACCGCCCTCCATTGCCGTTTCCTGCGGTAGTAGGCGAGTTACCAGAGCGCGGGTTGCACGTCGACCACCGTGCGCTGCTCAATCGCCGTCGAGCTCGTCGACGGAGGGCCAGAGCTCAATGTGCACGTCATAGACCGCGCCGGGTTGCGTCTCGATGTCCTGTCGCCAGGTCAGATAATCCGTGGCGCTTGCGCGCACCCGATGCCGGCCCGGAGCCACGGAGATTCCGGTCGGATGCCCGCAGGCAGAAGCGATCGGCCGGTCATCAACTTCGACGACCGCGTCCACCGTGCAGGTAAAGATCAGGCGTGCGTGATCGTGCCGAAACTGGCCGGACGTGGCGCATCCGGCGAACATCGCGGCGGTCGCAACCAGCGTTGGCAGCGAGAGGCCGACTCTACTCGGAATCCGCCACACGCGAAGCCTACGCTTCGGCGCCGGCTTCGCTTTCTTCGACCGCGTCTTCGTCGGGCTCGGAGACGTCAACGGAGGCTTCCGGGGCGCCGACAAGCTCGATGATGGAGATCGGCGCGTTGTCCCCACGACGATTCATAACATGAATCACTCGGGTGTATCCGCCGGGACGATCTGCATTGCGAGGGCCCAGCTCCGAGAAGAGCTTCTCGAGTACTTCCGGGTCACGCACGGTACGCGCCGCAAGTCGACGCGCGTGCAGATCGCCACGCTTCGCGAGGGTGATCAGGCGATCAGCGACTCTGCGAAGTTCTTTGGCTTTCGGAGTCGTGGTCTGAATTCGCTCGTGTCGAAACAGCGAAGTCACCATGTTCGAGAACATGGCCTTTCGATGGGACGCGGTGCGGCTGAATTTACGACCAGATTTGCGATGTCTCATGACAAAACTCGGTTGTGGCTGGAGGCACTGAGGCTCAGGCCTCGGGCGCTTCGGTTCCCAGCTCGCGCGGCGGCCAGTTGTCGAGCTTCATGCCCAACGACAATCCCATCTCGGCGAGGATTTCCTTAATCTCTTTCAGCGACTTACGGCCGAAGTTCTTTGTCTTCAGCATCTCAGCTTCGCTTCGCTGCACCAGCTCGCCGATGAAGCGAATCTCAGCCGCCTGCAGGCAGTTCGCGCTACGTACAGAGAGCTCAAGCTCTTCAACGGGTCGAAGAAGGTTCTCGTTGAACTCTTCCTGCGCGACCGAGTCGACGCTGGGCTCCGGCTCTGCTTCCTCATCGAAGTTGATGAAGATGGCCATCTGTTCCTTGAGGATCTTCGCAGCGAAGGCGACGCCATCTTCCGGGAGCACCGAGCCGTCTGTCCAGACCTCAAGCGAGAGTCGGTCGTAGTCTGTGTGCGCGCCAACACGTGAGCTTGTCACGTTGAACATGGCCTTGACCACCGGCGAGAAGAGAGCGTCGATGGCCATCCAACGCACATCCTCGTCTTCGACCTTGTTCTGCTCAGCAGCGACGTAGCCGCGGCCGACCTTCACCATCATCTCCATTTGGAGTGTGGCGCCATCGCCGAGGTGGGCGATGACGTGGTCGGGGTTGAGAATTTCAACCGTACCGGGAGCCGTGATGTCAGAAGCGGTGACAACGCAGGGACCCTGCTTGTCGACCTTCATGATCACCGGCTCGACGCTGTGGCTGCGGAGTCGCAGCTCCTTGATGTTGAGGATGATGTCAGCAACGTCCTCGCGGACGTCGGGAAGTGTCTGGAACTCGTGGAGTGCACCCTCGATCCGAACCGCCGTCACAGCGGTTCCGTGAATCGACGAGAGGAGGATGCGACGCAGCGCGTTGCCGATCGTCGTGCCGAAGCCGCGCTCCAGAGGCTCTGCGAGAAAGCGCGCGTAAGTACCGCTGCGGGTATCCGACTCGATGCGGACTTCGCGCGGCTTGATAACGTCTCGCCAGTTCTTGAGGATGGTTTCCATCGTACCTCTTTCGGTATGGACGAAGCTGGGTTCGCCAAACATCTTGCGGGTGCGGGAACACCGCACCCTGACACTTCGCTTATCGGGCTTGTCGGCCCGTCAGCTCAAACGCGACGCCGCTTCGGAGGCCGGCATCCGTTGTGAGGAATCGGGGTCACGTCACGGATCGAGGTGACGCGAAGACCGGCGCCTGCGATCGCGCGCAGCGCCGACTCACGACCCGACCCGGGTCCCTTCAAGTACACAATCACGCTCTTCATACCGTGATCCATCGCCTTCCGAGCTGCGTCGTCCGCTGCCATCTGGGCGGCGAAGGGCGTGCTCTTACGCGAGTGCTTAAAGCCACGCGTTCCGGCGCTCGACCAGGAAATCACGTTGCCGTGCAGATCCGAGATCGTCACGATCGTGTTGTTGAAAGTCGCCGAAACGTGGGCGACTCCGTTCTGGACATTCTTTTTTACGCGACGCTTTCCGCTACGCGGCTTCGCTGTGGCCATAGATACCTCTCACATCCCGCACGAGCGGGCCTGAATCATTTCTTCTTTTTCACCGCTGCGCGACGTGGTCCCTTGCGCGTGCGCGCATTGGTACGTGTACGCTGGCCGTGCGCGGGCAGGCCACGTCGATGGCGCAGTCCGCGGTATGAACCGAGGTCCATGAGCCGCTTGATGTTCATCTGAACTTCACGACGCAGATCACCTTCGACGGCGTAGTCGTCTTCGATAATCTGACGAATGCGGCGGATCTCACCTTCGGTGAGGTGGTCCGTCCGTACGCTCTGGTCGATGCCGGCTTTCTCGAGAATCTCTTCCGAGAGAGTGCGGCCCACACCAAAGATGTAGGTGAGGCCAACCACCACGCGCTTGTTATTCGGAATGTCGACGCCTGCGATGCGTGCCATGTGCTGGAGCTCCTGATGCCCAGTTCGTAAATGTCAGCTCAGCCTTGACGCTGCTTGTGGCGGGGATTCGTGCAGATCACACGAACCACGCCCTTGCGGCGGATGACTTTGCAGTTTTCACAGATTTTCTTAACGGACGGTCGGACCTTCATTCGGGCCTCCCCGCGTAATAGTGTGAGTCGAGCGAAATGCGCGACAACCCCGATGTAGACGACACTTTCGATGTGTCCGCTGAGTACGGGGCTCAGCGCGGGCGCGCTCTATATAACCGGCGCCAACCTGGCGCAATAACGAATGTGACTGAAATTCAGCCGCTTGGCGGCGCAAAGATCCACGATAGCCTCAACCCGGTGTCCGCCGGTGCAGCAGCCGGGCGCTTAGGACTCGCCGGCACCCACTCGCTCACGAATCCGTGAGCTGCGTGCGGTCGTGATCCCTTCGTAGTGTCGCGTGATAAGGTGCCCTTCAATCTGTTGCACAGTGTCCAGACCGACTGACACCACGATGAGCAATCCAGTGCCACCATAGAAGAAGTCGATCGGAAAGAAGCGCATGAAGATGACCGGAAGCACGCACACAGCGCACAGGTACGCGGCACCGCCGGCGGTGATGCGCGTCAGGACGTAGTCGATGTACTCCGCTGTCTTCTTGCCGGGACGGATGCCGGGCACGAAGGAGCTGTTGCGTTTCAGGTTGTCCGCGACGTCTACCGGATTGAAGACAACGGCCGTGTAGAAGAAGCAGAAGAACGCAATCAGAATCACGTAAATGACGTTGTACCGCCAATCGACGGGGTTCAGCGAAGACTGCAGCGACGCCGCGAACTGCGAGTTCGGGAAGTAGCCTGCGATCGTCGTCGGAAAGATGAGCATCGCGGATGCGAAGATCGGCGGGATGACGCCCGAAATGTTGAGCTTCAAAGGAAGGAAGGAGGACTGTCCACCCTGTACACTGCGGCCCTGCGCACGCCGCGCATACTGCACGGGAATGCGTCTCTGAGCGCGCTCAAAATAGACGATGACAGCGATCACGCCGACGAGCATCAGGCCGAGCACAACGGCGGAAAGCGGCTGAATCTCTCCGCGCTGAATCTTGCCGAAGGTGGCGACGAACGAGCCGGGCAGCGCAGCGATGATGCCGGCGGTAATGATCAGGCTGATCCCGTTCCCAATCCCGCGCTCCGTGATCTGCTCACCGAGCCACATCAGGAAGGCCGTTCCCGTGGTGAGCGAGAGGACGGTAATCAACGTAAAACTCAGACCCGGATCGATAACCAGACCCGGGTTTTGACGGTTCATCCCGATCAGCATTCGGGCCATCCAGACGCCCTGCACGAGACAGAGAGCGATCGTGCCGTAGCGCGTGTACTGCGTGATCTTCTTCTGACCCTGCTCGCCTTCCTTGCGGAGACGCTCAATCGCCGGAACGACGACGGCCAGAAGCTGGATGATAATCGACGCTGAGATGTAGGGCATGATGCCGAGGGCGAACACCGAAAGACGTTCGAGCGCACCACCGGAGAACATGTTGAATAGACCGAGGAGGCTGGGACCCGACCCTATGACCTCGCTCATCACCGCACGGTCTACACCGGGCGTCGGCACAAAGATGCCAAGCCGGTAGATCCCGAGCAGTCCGAGAGTGAAGAGGATGCGGTTCCGGAGCTCCGGGACGCGGGTAATGTTGGTGAGCACATCGGCCACGTCAGATCACCTCTGCCGTGCCGCCCGCCGCTTCAATCTTCTGCACGGCGGTGGCGCTGAACTTCTTCGCGCGCACGGTGAGTGCAATCTTCAGCTCGCCATTGCCGAGCACCTTCAGGCCTTCGGTCTGACGGCCTTTGCCGATTCGGCCTGCGTTGGAAAGAGCTTCAGCGTCCACAACAGCACCCTGACCGAAGCCGTTCAGATCCTGCACGTTCACGACGTCCCAGGTCTTTTCGAAGCGCGTGTTCTTGAAGCCGCGTTTCGGAAGGCGACGATGGAGAGGCATCTGGCCGCCTTCGAAGCCACGCTGTGTCGCGCCGCCTGATCGAGCCTTGTGACCCTTGTGGCCCTTACCGGCGGTCTTGCCGGTTCCAGAGGCCGGCCCTCGCCCAATTCGCTTGCGCGGTCGACGTGAGCCTTCGGCTGGTTTTAGATCGTGGAGTCCCATGAGAATTCCTCAGGTGGGTATGCGGCTTCAGCCGACTTCTTCGTATGTGACCAGATGTGCGACCTTCGCGATCTGCCCGCGCAGGCCCGGCGAGTCGTTGTGTACAACGCTCTGTTGGAGCTTCCGCAGGCCCAACGCCTTCAGCGTTGCCTTCTGCGTGCCCAGTCGGCCGATGCCGCTCTTCTTAAGTGTAACTTTAACCTTCGCCATGTTCGGCTCTCCGTGGTCTGCGCCCCTGCGGGCGCAGCGTTGCGGTGGGCGCTCAATGCGCGCGCCGCTCAGATCCTACTTGTTCAGATCTCGTCTGCGTTCAGTCCACGCTTTGCAGCAATGTCATTTGCGCTCTGCAGACTCTTCAGCCCTTCCATGGTGGCGTACACCATGTTGAACGGGTTGTTCGAGCCGAGGGACTTCGTGAGGATATTGTGGATTCCCGCCGCCTCAAGCACCGCGCGAACGGCGCCGCCGGCGATTACACCGGTACCGGGACCGGCCGGCTTCAACAGCACCTGACCGGCACCGAAGCGGCCGATGATGGTGTGCGGAATGGTGCCGTTCTCGAGGGGAATGCTGATCAGGTCGCGTGTTGCGCGCTCTGTTCCCTTGCGAATCGCTTCCGGCACTTCGTTCGCTTTGCCGTGGCCGACGCCTACGCGACCGGCTTCATCGCCGGCGACCACTACGGCGCTGAACGAGAAACGACGGCCGCCTTTGACGACTTTCGCGACGCGGTTGATGTGGATGACCTTCTCAGTGAGGTCGCTTTGCGGAGCGGAAGGACCGCGTCCTCGGTTTCGAGTTGCCACGTTGCGGACTCCTAGAATTGCAGACCGCCCTCACGAGCGGCCTCGGCGAGCGCACGAACGCGACCGCTGTTGTAGAGATAGCCGTTGCGGTCAAATACGACCGTCTCAATCTTCGCGGCCTTCGCCCGGTCAGCGATGAGAGCACCGACTTTCTGTGCTGCTCCACGCTTGCCCTCGCCTTCGAAGGAGAACTCCTTCTCGATCGATGAGGCTGCAGCCAGCGTAACCCCGCGCTCGTCGTCGATGACCTGCGCGTAGATATGCTTTGAGCTTCGGAACACGCACAGGCGCGGTCGAGCTGTCGTGCCGACAATCTTCTTGCGGACACGTCGCTGCCGACGTCGACGGTTGATGAGCTTCTTTGATGTTCGTTTCGACATGAGTGTTCTCCCCGGTCTGCCCTATTTGGCGCCGGCCTTGCCTTCTTTGCGACGAATGTACTCATCGGTGTATCGGACGCCCTTGCCCTTGTAGGGCTCCGGCGGACGCAGCGAGCGAATCTCAGCTGCGACAGCGCCGACAAGCTGCTTGTCGTTGCTGGTCAGCGTTACAGTGTTCGCCTTCGGGTCCACGGCGACTTCAACGCCCTCGGGAACCTCGAAGAGAATCGGGTGCGAGTAGCCGAGGGTGAACTGAATCCAGTTCGTGCCCTTCATCTCGGCGCGGTAGCCGACACCCTGAATCGTGAGCTGTCGGGTGAAGCGTTCTGTGACGCCCTGGACCATGTTTGCGACAAGGCTGCGTGCGAGCCCGTGTGCGGAACGCGCGGCGCGGGAGTCGTCAACTCGCTGCACCTCGATGGTGCCGTTGCCGACCTTCACTTTGACCGTCTCCGGCAGCGTCTGGGTGAGCTTTCCAGCCGGACCCTCAACGTGCACTTCGGCACCCTTCTGGGTTACCTTTACGGTACCCGGGAATGGGATTTCGAGTTTTCCGATGCGTGACATAATATTCAGTCTCCAGGCGTCCCATCTCGGGGCCGCATCACCGGTGTGTCACCGGGCTGCAATCACAGCAGTGATCACCAAACCGAGCAGAGGAATTCGCCACCGACTTTGGCAGCAGCTGCCTGCTTGTCCGTCATCACCCCCTTCGAGGTCGAGATAACTGCGACGCCAAGGCCATCGAGGACCTTCGGAAGGTCGGCCACACCGTAGTAGCGACGGCGACCGGGGGTCGACTCACGTCGCAGGCCGTCAATGACGTGCTTGTCGTTGAAGTACTTCAAACGGACGTGAACGCGGTCGTATGGCTTCGACTCTTCGACCCAATACTCCTCGATATAACCCTGCTCCTGAAGGACGCGGGCGATCTCGATCTTGAGGTTGGATTTCGGGGCCGCGCAGGTGGCGTGACGTGCGCTTCCGGCATTTCGGATGCGAGTCAGAAAATCTGCGACAGGGTCTGTAACGTGCATGGTGTGCTCTTAATAAACCGGTATTACCAGCTGGACTTGACGACGCCGGGCAGCTCTCCGCGATGCGCGAGCTCGCGCAGGCAGATGCGGCAGACGCCAAACTTGCGATAGTAGGCGCGCGAGCGGCCACAACGTCCACAGCGGTTGTACGCTCGGACCTTGAACTTGGGCTTGCGATTCGCCTTCGCGATCATTGCTTTACGGGCCATTCTCAGTCCTCGCCTAGCTGCGGAAGGGGATGCCGAGGTGGCGCAGCAGGCTGCGTCCCTCTTCGTCGGTGTTCGCCGACGTAACAAATGTGATGTTCATGCCCCGGATCTTGTCGACCTTGTCGTAGTCGATCTCGGGGAAGATGATCTGCTCTCGAATGCCAAGGGTGTAATTGCCCTTGCCGTCGAAGGCCTTCGGCGACAGCCCGCGAAAGTCGCGAACGCGCGGCAGTGCCACGTTGAAGAGGCGCTCGCAGAACTCGTACATGCGCTGGTTTCGCAGGGTAACCATGCAGCCGATCGGCATGCCTTCACGAAGCTTGAACGACGCGATGCTCTTGCGAGCGCGCGTGATCACCGGCTTCTGTCCGACGATCGTCGTAAGGTCCTGCACGGCGTGGCCGACAACCTTCGAGTTCTGAACAGCCTCACCGAGGCCCATGTTCACCACAACCTTGATCAGACGTGGGATCTGGTGCGGGTTGGTGAACTGAAATTCGTCCCGCAGTGCGGGCACAATCTCAGTGTGATATCGTTCCTGAAGCCGTTTCATCGTTTCTCCCATCCTGCCGAGGAGCATACCCGGCGGAGCGCGGGGTGGTAGACGCAGACCGGCGGTCCGTCAATGCGCGAATTGTGAGCAGCGATCGAGATTTACTCGAAGATTTCGTCGCTCTTTTTCGCGTAGCGGACCTTCCGAATGCGATTGGGTGTGACTTTGAATGATTTGAGCGCTTCGCCCTTGGTCGTGAAGAGATCGCCGCCTTCTCCGACGAATCGCGACTGCGTTCGCACCGGGGCTTCGATCTTCTTGGACCACAGCATCACGTTCGACGCGTGAATCGGTGCTTCCACCTCTTCGATCCGGCTCTCCGTACCTGTGAGCTGGTTGCCCTTCAGGTGCTTCTTCACCAGATTGCGACCTTCTACGATCACGCGGTTCTGTGACGGGATCACCTTCAGCACCTCTGCGGGTCCGAGGACGCGCTCCTTGCCGGCGATGATCTTTACCGTGTCTCCTTTCTTGACGTGCATCGTATGTACCTCAGAGGACTTCGGGCGCCAGCGACACAATCTTCATGTAGTCGCGCGCACGCAGCTCGCGGGCCACCGGACCGAACACTCGGTTTCCGATGGGCTGGCCCTGCTTGTTCAGCAGAACCGCCGCGTTGTCATCAAATCGAATATAGGAACCGTCGGTGCGGCCAACAGCTTTGCGAGTCCGCACGACAACGGCCGTAACGACTTCGCCTTTCTTCACCTTGCCCGTGGGCGAGGCTTCTTTGACCGAACAGACGATCGTGTCGCCGATGCCGGCGTACTTTCGCTTCGAGCCGCCGAGCACCTTGATGCACTGCAGCTTTCGCGCGCCTGAGTTGTCTGCGACGTCGAGTCGCGATTGCATCTGGATCATTGTCCGAACCTTCTACCTGGCGCGCAGCGGCGCCGTGATCTCTACCTGTCAGTTTCGATGTCCGGCCTCCGCCGGACTTCCTCAGGACGCGCGTTCAACGAGGCGCTTGAGGCGCCAACGCTTCTGAGCGCTCAGCGGACGAGTCTCTTCGATTTCCACTGTGTCGCCCTGACGGCATTCGTTCTGCTCGTCATGCGCTTTGTACTTCACGCGGCTCTTTACGTACTTGCCGTAGAGCGGGTGGCGCTTCTTCGTAGAGACAGCGACGACAACGGTCTTGTCCATCTTGTCACTGACGACGATGCCAATGCGGGTCTTTCGATTTGGTGTTGAGCTTTCCATAACTTTCCTCAGCCGGCGTCAGTCGCGCGGATAAACAGTGTCCGAATCAGCGCTGGCTGATCAGTGTCTCAATGCGTGCGATGTCGCGACGGGTCTCACGAATGCGATGCGGCTTATCGAGCTGGTTCGTGTACAGCTGCATGCGGAGCCTGAAGAGCTCTTCGCGCTTCTCTGCTGCCAGCGAACGCAGATCGTCAGCGCTCTTGTCTCGAAGTTCTGCGGCTTTCATACCAGCTCACCACGGTGAATGAATTTCGTCTTGATGGGGAGCTTGTGGCCGGCCAGACGGAAGGCTTCCTGAGCCACCTCCATCGGGATTCCTTCAAGCTCATAGATGATCGTCCCGGGCTTCACGACTGAGACCCAGTACTCGGGGGAACCCTTTCCTTTACCCATGCGGGTCTCGGCGGGCTTCTTCGTGATGGGCTTGTCGGGGAATACACGGATGTACAGCTTGCCCTGACGCTTGATGTGGCGGTTTGTCGCAATACGCGCCGCCTCAATCTGACGTGCCGACAACCATCCACACTCGGTGGCCAGCAGCGCGTAGTCACCAAACGCGATCTTGCTTCCGCGAATCGCTTTGCCGCGCATGCGGCCGGTATGGGCCTTGCGGAATTTCGTTTTTTTCGGGCTTAGCATTGCCTTTCTCCCTCACCCCAAACCACACGGTGCAATCCACACGGTGCAATCACGGGGGCGCGCGCTCTAGCTGGCGCGGTTTTCCTTATCAAGGACTTCGCCTTTGAAGATCCAAACTTTTACGCCGATGATCCCGTAGGTCGTCTTCGCTTCGGCGAAGCCGTAGTCGATCTCAGCACGAAGTGTGTGAAGCGGTACGCGACCTTCAAGGTACCATTCGCGACGGCCCATCTCGGCGCCGCCGAGTCGGCCACCACATTCGATGCGAATGCCCTTGGCGTTGAATCGCATCGTTGTGGAGACGGCCTTCTTCATCGCGCGACGGAATGAGACGCGGCGCTCGAACTGCTGCGCGACATTTTCCGCCACGAGCTGGGCGTCGAGCTCAGCCTTGCGGACCTCAACAATGTTAAGGAGCACGTTCGACTCAGTGAGCTTCTGCAGCTCCTGCCGCAGCGTCTCCACACCAGCGCCCTTCTTGCCGATAATGATACCCGGCTTGGCGGTGTGTACGCGAACCTTCACGCTGCTGGCAGCGCGCTCGATCTCCACCTTCGAGATGCCCGTCTGGTAGAGCTTCTTCTTCACGTACTTGCGAAGCTTCAGGTCCTCAGCAAGCCACGTCGCGTACTCTTTTTCAGCGTACCACTGGCTGCGCCAGTCTTCGACGATGCCAATTCGCAATCCTGTGGGGTGAACTTTCTGACCCATAAACTTAGTCTCTCTCGAGGCCGCAGTGCGACCGGGTTTGCCTACTTACGCTTCTGCCTGAGTGTTGTCCTTCGCCGGTCCACGCTCTTCGTCCTCGTCGGGACGCAGAACGATCGTCACCCGCGACGTTCGCTTGTTGATTCGTGTCGCGCGGCCCTGCGCTCGCGGACGAAAGCGACGCATGGTCGGACCTTCGTCGACGAAGGCACGATGGACGATCAGATCGTCGATGTTCCACGAGTCGATGCAATTCGCGACGTTTGCGACACCGGACTCAAGCAGGCGAATCAAGGGGCGGGCAGCGCCACGATCGCTGTACGTGAGCAGCGTCAGAGCCTCACTCACGTCCTTGCCCCGAATCTGGTCGATCACGACGCGCAGCTTGCGCGGCGAGATACGGATGTTGTCGAGGCGAACGATGTTCGCTCGGTTTCCGAATTCATTGTCTGGAAGAGATACAGCCACTGTTGGCCTCCCAATCTTCGCTGCGCCGGGGCAGCGGAGTAATCAGCGGCGACGACCTTTCTTGTCGACACCGTGACCGAAATACGTACGCGTGGGTGAGAATTCGCCCAGCTTGTGGCCGACCATGTTCTCCGTGCAGAACACGGGAACAAACTTGCGACCATTATGAACATTGAAGGTCATTCCGACGAACTCAGGGAGAATCGTCGAGCGGCGGGACCATGTCTTGATGACATTTTTCGATCCGCTTGCCGCAGCGTCGTTGACCTTCTTCAGAAGATGGCCGTCGACGAATGGTCCTTTCTTGATTGAACGTGGCATCTGAGCTCTCTGACTTCATTCAACCGAGCCCTCAGGCCCGACGTAGTTGGGGGTTATCGACGACGCTTCACGATGAAGCGGTTCGTGGACTTGTTGCGACGGGTCGGCTTGCCCTTCGTGGGGAAGCCCCAGGGGGTCACCGGGTGACGACCACCGTTTGTGCGGCCTTCGCCACCACCGTGCGGATGGTCCACCGGGTTCATCGCGACACCACGAACCTTCGGACGACGTCCGAGCCAACGAGAACGACCGGCCTTTCCGATCGTCATGTTGGAGTGGTCGGTGTTGCCGACCTGTCCGATCGACGCGCGGCACTCGGAGAGCACCTTGCGGAACTCGCCGCTCGGCAGACGCAGCGTTGCGTAGCGACCTTCGCGAGCCATCAGCTGCGCCGAGGTACCGGCGCTGCGTACCATCTGGCCGCCGCGGCCCGGCTTGAGCTCAATATTATGCACCACCGTACCAACCGGGATGTTTCTGAGCTTCAGGCAGTTGCCCGGCTTGATGTCAGCGTGCGCCGAAGACAGCACCTGGTCGCCGACGCCGAGGCCGATGGGAGCCAGGATGTAGCGCTTCTCGCCGTCTGCGTAGTTGATCAACGCAATGCGCGCGGTGCGGTTCGGATCGTACTCGATCGCGGCAACCTTACCGGGCACGCCGATCTTGTTTCGCTTGAAATCGATGATTCGGTAGCGACGTTTGTGTCCGCCACCGCGCCGGCGCACAGTGATGTGCCCGTTGCTGTTGCGACCGCCGCGGCTGTGCTTGTTATCAAGCAGCGCCTTCTCAGGTCGGCTCTTCGTGATGCCCGAAGTGTCGAGCGTCGTAATGAAGCGCCGCGCGGGCGATGTGGGTCGGTATGCTTTAACCGCCATCAGTTGAACTCCTCAGCAGGAAGTCGGAGCTTAAAGCTCGCCTTCCTCTTCTCCGTAAAAGTTAATCTCGTCGCCTTCGCGCAGCGTGATCACAGCCTTCTTCCAGTTGGAACGCTTGCCCATATTGCGGCCCCAGCGCTTCGCCTTTCCAGCTACGACTGACGTATTCACCTTCACCACCTTCACGTCGAAAGCAGCTTCAATGGCGTCGCGAATCTGGTGCTTGTTCGCATTCAGATCCACACGGAACACCACCTTGCTCTCGTCGAGCGATGCGGTCTTCTCGGTGACCAGCGGACGATGAAGGATATTGAAAGTACTCATTTGGCCAACACTCCCTCGATCGCGCGCACTGCGTCGGTTGTGATGATCAGATCATCGTAGCGCAGCAGATCGTAGACGTTGATCCCTTCGACCCGCACGTACTTGCTCGAGGGCAGGTTGCGGACCGAAAGGCGCAGGTTGTTGTTTTCCGCGTCAACGAGAAGCGCCTTGCGGCTGCCCAGCTTTGTGATCGCCTCGGCCGCGACGCGGGTCTTCGGCGCATCGAGCGCGAACGCGTCCAGCACCTTGATGTTGCCTTCAGCGACCTTCTGCGAGAGCGCAGAACGAAGCGCTGCCCGACGTGCCGACTTCGGCATCTTCATCGAGTAGTCACGCGGCTGCGGTCCGAAGACCACACCACCGCCGACGAAGATCGGAGCCTTGATAGAGCCGTGACGAGCGCGGCCGGTGCCCTTCTGCTTGAACAGCTTCTTGGTGGATCCGCGGATCTCACCTCGGCTCTTCGTCTTGTGGGTTCCGGCGCGACGCTTGTTTCGCTGATACCGCACCATCTCATGGTGCAGGTACGGCTTCACTTCGGCGCCAAACACTACATCGGACACGTCTATCGTGCCGACCTTCGCGTTGCTTGTATTGTAAACTTCGAGTTGCATCAGTGAAACTCAGCTGCGTGCAAAGAGGCCTGATTGCTCAGGATTTAATTTCAACATGAACGCCGGCAGACAGGTCGAGGCCCATCAACGCGTTCAGGGTCTCGCCCGTAGGCTCAAGAATATCGATGATTCGCTTGTGCGTGCGAATCTCGAACTGCTCTCGCGACTTCTTGTCGATGTGCGGTCCACGCAGGACCGTGTATCGCGAGATTTGGGTCGGAAGCGGAATCGGGCCTGCTACGCGGGCGCCGGTCTGCTTCACCGTATCAATGATCTCGGCCGCGGAACGGTCGAGCAGCGTGTAGTCATACGCCTTCAGCTTAATACGAATTTTTCCACTGCTCATGTGTGGTTCCGTGCAATCGAGACCTTGCGGCTCTCGGTTTGCGACGCCGTGTTGCGTCGCGCGTTTGATTGTTCATCGGCGACCGCGAGGCCGCCGCATACTCAACGCAGATCAGATGACCCGCGTCCATTCTATCTCAGTCGAGGACCTCAGAGACGACGCCGGCGCCGACGGTGCGGCCGCCTTCGCGGATTGCGAAGCGCAGCCCCTTGTCCATGGCGATCGGCTTGGTCATCTCGACCGTCATCTTCACGTTGTCGCC
>JAUICO010000206.1 GCA_030427825.1 bacterium
GGCAGCCTGTGACGCACCGAGGGCTCGCGCCAGTCCTGAGCGCGACTCCGGCCGCAACTCCAGGGCCTGATGAAACACGTCGGCGGCCGCGGCCGCGTCTCCGTTCGCCTGCAGTTGTGTGCCGAGCTCTGTGAGACGTCGAAATCGTTCGTCGTCTTCGAGGTCAAAGGTAAGCAACTCCTGGAGCGCGTGAACACCTGCCTCGTACGCGCCGCACGCCATCAATCCTTCGGCGGCCACTCGGATTCGCCCTACCGGTGGATGTGCGGTTGCGAGCAGCCGTCGATAGTGCACGGCGGCACGTTCCGGATCACCCGTCTCGCGTCGAATCTCGGCGGCCTGTTCAAGCGCATAGGCATAGTCTTCGTCGGTGAGTACCCCGCGCCCGCTATCCAGCACCTCTTCGAAGAGATTCATCGCATCGGTTCGTCGGCCCTGCCTCGAATACAGGCGCGCAAGCTCGAGCACGGACTCCGGCTCTCTACCGCGCTTGTCGAGCAGAGCCTCAAAGCTGCCGGTTGCGTGCGTATCCAGGTGCAACGCTGTGTACACCTCAGCGAGCTGCCTCTCGTACTGGCCGCGCAATGCCTGTGGAACGTCGGGCGACTCCAGCAGCTGCTCAAGAATGGGGCGCGCCTCTTCGTGCTGACCCTGCTCCAACAGACCCGGCAGCAACCACATGCCCGCCTCGGCGTTCGTTCCATCCAGCGCCAACGCCGCCTCGTGCAGCTGTGTCGCGCCGCCGTGGTCATCAAGTCGCTCGTGCCGGATACGCGCCGCACGAGTTAGCATCGCCGCCTGAGACCGGTCATCATCGGCGCCGGCAGCGAGCTCTTCAAGCACGTTGATCGCGGACTCCCAGGCCTCTCGCTCGATGTCCAGACGTACCAGCTCTTCGAGCAGAACTACGTCCCCCGACGTCTCCTCAAGAGCCAGTCGTATCGTCGACGCGGCTTCGTCCAACAGCCCGCAGCGTTCGTCCAGAACCCGAGCGGCGGCGGCGAGATGTGCCGAACGCTCGACGGCTGTCGACGACGCATCCGCCGCCCTAAGGCGGGTCTCAACCAGCGCATCCCAGTCTTCGATGTCTGTGCGAAGGCTTACCAGGGCGTCAAAGGCTGCCGTGTTCGATGGCTCGAGCACGAGCACCTGCTCCCAGGTGTCGATGGCTGCCGGCACATCTTCAAGGGGCCCACCCTGAACCTCCGCGAGCGCGGCCAGTACGTTTCCGCGTTCTGCCTCCTCGACGATCCACGAGTGCGCTTCGATGGTCTCGGCGAGCTCAAAGAATCGCTCCTGCGCCATGTAGCTCTGCTCGAGCGCGATGATCACCGGTAGAGAATCCGGCGCGCGTTCACGCAGCTCTACGAGCAGGTCGCACGAATCATCGACGTAGCCGGCGGCAGCGCACTCCGCGGCAATCCAAAGGACCGCAGACTCACCGCCCTGCTCCCACGAATGCTCAGACGCCGATCGCAACAGCTCGGGAAGCCTTCCCGGCGCACCATGTGCCGAGAGCTGGGCCGCGAAGGCGTCGCGGTCCCGTTCTTCACAGGCGAAGGCAAGCAGGTGCGCACGAGCTTCGTCGTAGGCGTCGTCCAGCTGAACCGCCTGCTCAAAGCAGATCTCGGCGAAGGCTCGGCTGTCTCCTTCGAGGTACAGGCTACCCGCCTCGCAATACACGGCCGCAGCGCGCTCGTCGGGTACACCCGCGAGAGCCGCCGCGGTATCCCGCAGCTGGGTCGCCGCGATGCTGATGTCGCCGGCTCGGCGCGCAATCTCGGTAAGGCGCCTGCGATGCTCTTCGGCCGGGTCTGCTGCAACGATCGAAGCTACGATTTGCGCCGCCATCGCGAAGTCCTGCATCTCGTCTTCTGCGATCGTCGCGGCCAGCTCCAGTTCATGGACGACGGTCGCAGTGTCCGTGGACGCTTCAGCGCGCTCAATGCATGCAGCCAGGCGATCCTGCGAGTTCGCCTCTTCCGAAGTTTTCGACACGACATTCTCCCGGGACACCCGACGTGGGAATGGTCGTCGATCACGGCCCACGTTGCAAAGATCAGAGGCCGGTGCCTGCACCTCAACTTGCCATGACGCACCGCATCAGGCAAAGTTCGCGCCCGCGCGTCGCCCATGGGCGCACGATCGAGAAGGAGACGCATGTTCAAGCAGATCGACGACACACGTATCGCACAGCTACGACCGCTGATTTCGCCCGCGATCCTGATGGAAGAGCTGCCCGCTACCGACCGTGCCCGCGACGTCGTGGCCGGTGCCCGGGACGCAGCCATCGACATTATCAGCACGCGCTCGGATCGCATGCTCGTGATCGTGGGTCCCTGCTCGGTACACGACACCGACGCCGCTCGCGAATACGCAAAACTCCTGAAAGCCGCCGCAGACAGGCTGCAGGAAGACCTGCTGATCATCATGCGCGTGTACTTCGAAAAGCCGCGCACGACGGTCGGCTGGAAGGGCCTCATCAACGATCCGGGCATCGACGGCAGCTTTCAGATCAATCGTGGCCTGCACGAAGCCCGTTCGCTGCTCGTAGATCTCGCCGAGATGGGCCTGCCGGCGGGAACCGAGTTTCTCGACACGATCACGCCCCAGTTCCTCGCTGACCTCGTCGCATGGGGCGCGATCGGCGCCCGTACAACAGAGAGCCAGGTGCACCGTGAGCTCGCATCGGGCCTCTCGATGCCCGTCGGCTTCAAGAACGGAACCGGCGGCAGCATTCAAATCGCCGTAGACGCGATTCGTGCGGCAGCCGGTTCCCACTGCTTTCTCTCCGTCACAAAGCTCGGCACATCCGCGATCGTTCAGACGCTCGGCAACCCCGCCTGTCACCTCATTTTGCGGGGCTCGAGCCGCGGCCCGAACTACGACGCGGAGTCGATTCGCGAAGCGGTAGCGACCATCGAACGCGCCGGCCTGACCCCGTCGCTGATGGTCGATTGCAGCCACGGAAACAGCAACAAGGACCACACGCGCCAGCCACTGGTCGCCGCCGAGGTCGCGGCGCAGGTTGCAGCCGGCTCACGCGCCATTACCGGGGTCATGCTGGAGAGCCACCTGGTCGGCGGCAAGCAGTCCTGGGACGCGGAGTCCGCGACCTATGGCCAGAGCATTACGGACGCATGCATGGCCTGGGAGGCTACCGTGCCCGTACTCGAAAACCTCGCAGAAGCCGTCCGCGCTCGACGCGGCGCCTGACGCCGGACGTCGGGATTCGCGAGCCTCGGAGTCTCAACCGTGAGCAACACCGGATCGACAGAGCCCGCGCCGGATCTGAAGCTGGCGGTCTTCGACTTTGACGGCACCGTCGTCGACAGTCGACGCCGAATCGTAACCGCCGCCGTGCGCGCATTCGACGACTGCAGTCTACCGCGGCCCACA
>JAUICO010000084.1 GCA_030427825.1 bacterium
CCCCGAGAGTGGCGACCAGCTCTACGACATCGGTATCGAGGTCGGCGACCAGTGGAACGAAGCCTTCACCTACGCCGTTGAGGCTGAGCTCGGAAGCGACCTCCCTACGGACGCACGTACCGGTGAAAAGACTCGCGTCTTCGTCTTCTGCCCGCACAACCCGGTTCGCGAAGGCGACCACCCGGATTGCGGCCCGGTGGGTACAGCAGTTCGTCTCGGCGACCTGCGATACTCCTACTTCGCCTACATTCCCCAATTCATGGACTACGGCCTCCTCGGCTACGGTCCCTCGAACGCCGATCCGCTTACCGGTGAGATCATCAACGGCACGGCCTATGTGTACCACTGGAACAACACCGCCGCTCGACGCACCGCCGACCAGATTCGCCTGCTCAACGGTGACCTGGCCACCGATGAATTCATCGAAGGCCTCAACCTCGAGGACTGGCGCGGTCTCGTGAACAGCCAGAACCCCTTCGAGAATCGATACCACGACCTGGAAGAGGCAGAGTACATGGTCGAGCAGGTCGCGAATAACGCCGCCTCTCGCTACTGGGACGGCCGCCGTGTTGAGCTGACCGAAGAGCACATTCAGCAGATCGAGGACGTCGGCGTACGACGCTTCCTGACGCCCTACATCGATCGCATGTACGAGGCGGGTTTCGCGAACGGCGAGCGCATCGCAACGGATACCCGACTGCGCAGCATCCAGGGCTCCTACATCGAAGATCTCATGGTCACCAACGACCTTCTGATCGGCATGGGTCTGGATCCGAACGACAGCCGCGCCTCATTGATCGAGAACGCAAGTGTCGCCCGCGACAACTTCCGTCAGCGCACTCACCTGGCAGGGCTTGCACGCTCTGAGTACCAGATGGCGAACAACATGTACGCCATGGAGATGGCTGACGACGCGTTGATGGCCTACGCTCGCGAGTGGCAGGGCAACAGCGCTGACGAAGTCTACGACGACGTGCGCGCGCTTATCTACCGCGCGGTTGTCGCCCATGAGGTCGGACATACCATCGGCCTGATGCACAACTTCGGCGGCTCCGACGACGCTGTGAACTACAAGCCTGAGTACTGGGAGCTGCGTGCGGCGGACGGAACCCCGGCTCCGCGCACCATCGACCCGATCACCGAAGATGAAATCAACGGCAAGATCTACGACTACGCCTACACCTCAATCATGGATTACGCCGGTCGCTACGTGATCGACGGTGCCGGCGTCGGCGAATACGACCGCGCCGCGCTGCTCTTCGGCTACTCGCAGATGCTTGAGTTCTACGAGGATGACGGTGGCATCGACCGCAGCCTGCTCGCGAGCTGGGCTGAGGATGACGGCGACGTGCTCCAGCTCTTCCTCTTCGGACCGAGCGCAGTCCACTACACCTACTTCTACAACGAGATGGGTGATCTGATGACCGACCGTGCGAACCGCATCCTGCTTCCCATCGAAGCAGCGACGGACCGCACCTATGCTGAGGGCATCGACGCAGACGGCGTAAGCCGCGCGCGTGTCCCCTACATCTACTGCTCGCACGGCCGCAGTGACCTCGGCGACAGCTGCCTGACCCGTGACTTCGGTGCGGACCCCGGTGAGCGCATGAAGAACATGCTCGACGACCTCAACACCTGGTACATCACCCGCGCCTTCCCGCGAGGTAGCATCTCATCGCAGCTCAACGACGGCTATGTGAGCCGCTACTACCGCCGCATCTACGACCGCATGGCGAACTGGGTGAACCTGTACGCGCTCTACAGCGACCTGCTTCCGCAGTTCTACGGCGCTTCGCAGCTTGAGGCCTTTTATGCGGATCCGACCAACGGGTGGGGACAGCAGACCTGGGCTGTGCAGAACTCCTTCAACTACCTGATGCAGACAATCCTGATGCCGGACGCGAACGAGTCCTACGGCATGGTGGAGCAGCTCGACGGAACGCAGCTGATGGAGCCCTTCTCGGGCAACATCGATCTTGGCGTCGACCAGGCACGCTACTATTCGACATCGTGGTCCTTCAGCGGAGACGTCAGTGAGTGCGGCTACTTCTGGTCCGACTGTCTGCACCACTTCGGCTTCTATCTCGACAAGGTCATGTCCCTGTACGCGCTCACGCAGTCGGAGACGAACTTCGTCGCGCGCGCCACGCCGGAAGACATTCGCGAGTGGAACGTCGGTTACTACACCATCTTCCCGGAGCAGATTGAGCGCCTCAACGCGGCGATCGGTTCCCAGGATTGGAGCTACGTCGGCCCGAGCTACAACGCCTCGACCGGCGAGATCGACTTCCCCAACTACACCGGACGACTCGACCAGGAGCGCGGCAACCTCATCGACCCGGCCGCCGACTTCACGCTCATGCTCTACATGCAGGTGCTTGGTCAGGCCCGATTCGTAGGCAACTATGATGCGTCATTCATGGAAGACGCCGGCGTGTATGTGATGGGCGTCGCGAACATGCCGCAGTTCGACGAGATCACGACCTTCCAGGATCCCTTCAGCGGCTACACCTACGCAGCGCCGGTCCGCACGGGCATCGCTTCGGGTGAGGCGATGATTGCGCGCGCAAACGAGATCCTCGCGATGTCATCCTACTGCGACAGCACCTTCGAGACCGCGATGGTCGAAGACGACTGTATAAACGGCACCGAAGATGACTTCCGAGCGGACTATGAGCTCGGTCAATACGTAGAGTGGCTGCAGGCCGTTGCCGACATCACCAACATGATGGACGGTCAGCGCGACTACGGCGATCCGTACAACCCCTGATCGCAGGCGCCGACAGGGGCGCCGCATGCAGACAACCCGCCCTCGCTCTCGCGTCGGCGGGTTTCTTTGTGGGTGCGGGGGACGCTTTCGGCGGTAGGCCGTTCCGCCACCGGGCCCGACCTGTGTTGTCATCGAACGGTTTGTGTACGCGGTCGCTCTGGTGACACCATGGATCATGTGGTTACCGCTCGTCGCCGGCATCGCCCGCGTAGCTGTCGTGCCGGCGATAGCTCTCGAGGGTCCGCGGAATGTTTGCTTGTAGCGTGGCGCGCCAAACGTTGTCAGCCGGCACATGCCGGTTTGACGTGCGACACTTTCGCTTCGGAAAGCGAGCAGGCGGTGTGGCTCCCAACGTGCGCAGTATCAGAATATCCGACTGCTCACCGGCGACGCGATGGCCGCCATTCCGTGGTGGTCGAGCGCAGCGGCACACGCTGAGTTGTCCGCGTATGACGCGGCGCTAACGGACCAGCTGTCTCGGGAAAGAACGCCGCTCGCATCGTGCATCGGTCCCAGGATTGTACAACCCGCGGAACATAGGCCATCAAACACCACCATCCGTGAGGCGCGTTCCGAAGCACGCCCGGTTTCCATTGTAACACGGCACGCACCACCCGGCGCCATTTCTACCTGCAGCGCTCTGACTGCCTCATGCCGAGACTCTTCGGCGGCGTCTGTAACCATCAGTGCAGGAAAACTGTTCCATGCAGAGTCGAACGCGTCGATGGCGTGCGGCAATCCGTCTGCGAACACACGAGGCGGCACCTCGAATCGCGCGCTGAAGGTGTTCGCTCCGACCACGCCGGAAAGCTCCAGGTCAATCCGTGGCACCGGCGCAACGAGTGGTCCTGTCGGCGGCGATTCGTCGTGCAGTCGCAACTCGAAATGCACATTTGCGATCCCGTGCCCGAGCCCTTCAACCCACGAATGATCCTCACATTCATAGGTCGCGCGACTGCGTGCCGACGAAGCCTGCGCTTCGCGAAAATGCCGCAACATTTCTTCGTTGCGGGCGGGCCCTGCAGCCGGCGAGGCGTGGCTTCTCGCAAGTGTTCGGGCTGCCGCACGTCGGGCACGCATGCCCGCGAGTTCTGCCACCATGATCTTCGCAAGGGTGCGGGTTTTCAGGAAGGCAGCCCGGGCAGTGACGGCAGCACCTCCGAACTGTCTCGAAGGGGTGGTCCCCGCCCGCGCGACCTGTGGGGAGTCTGTTGACCAGAGATGCTGCGTATCCTCGGCAAGGGGACTCTGTGTCAATTCAAGGCCAACGTTTGTGGCTGACATCACATAGCAAGCGCCGGCAACGAGCCGCGGGGGCGCCGTCATGCTTGAGTAGACACGAGATGGAATGGATGCGGCGGCGATCCGCAGGCCGGGTTCCGCGCGACGAAAAGCGGCTCGGCTATGCACTATGAACACCGGGTCAAAGTGGGCGATCTGTCTCCACTGCGGACCCGTGATCGACGAGACGCAGCCGACTACCACCGCTTCGTTGCGCGTCAGGCGGTCCAACTGACGCATCCCACAAACAGGATCCCGCGCGATCCCGCACGCTACGGCAACCGGAAGCGGCGCGGCGCAATGCAGCGCACACGTCATCGCAATCAAAGCCGCCGTGAATCTTATTCTCATTGCGTCGATCGACACCGGTCCAATGGCCGAAGTTCCCAGAATTCCTGCGCTCGATGTGTGCGCGTCACGCCTTCCGGGCAGGAATCAACGCGGGCGTTAGCTTCGGCGGCATCGAAGGTCTTCGGAGGCGGATACGGCGAACCGCACCTGCCGCCACATCATCGCGAGCTGAGCCACTGTCGTGGCGCGGGAGGGCCGAAGAAGGATGCAGGATCTCAACACATCAAAACACGTCAGCGGCGTCCTGAGGGCTCATCTCGGCCTTCGCGTTGAAGGCGACCCACACCGTGACCGCAGGCACAACGAGGGTCACGGCGACCGATACAACCATCAACGGAACGAGCATCTGCGTGCCCATCATCGGCCCAAATGCGAGCAGCCCGTCGAGATGCTTTGAAACTACGATGAAGGACCACGCGGCAGTAATCACCGAGATCAGAGCATAGACAGACGCCGCCAATCGTATTCTGGAGCTGACGCGGATCATCTCAACACCGGCCCATATCGTGAGCAGCGCGAGGCCGATGAGTAGGGGCCCGGGAACGGCGACATCCTGAGCCCCGGCGGCTGCACCCATTCCACCGAGCATGCCCGTGACTTCAATGTCGAAGAGACGAGCCACGTTCGTCGAGAGGCGAAACACACCGTTGAAGAGTAGGAGTCCACCGATGGTTGCTACTCCGCCGTCCCGGGCGGGCGCGATCGACGGGACATCGCCGTCTGCGTGGACGGTGTACATCGCGCCGGTCGTAGCTGCGGTCATGTGTGAGGCCACGATTACCGGCCACACAGCCAGGCAGAGCGAGATACCGACTGCCAGCATGAAACCCATCGGAGGGGGCGCGCCGGCTGCCATCATCGCGACCAGAAAGAGGGCAGAGGTAATGAAACCAACCGCCACGTAGCGGTTCGATGAGCGGGCAATCGAAGCCAGCGCGCGCGTTCGATAGATCTCGAAACCACTGATTGCGTGCACAGCGCCGCGCACGGTCAGTCCGACCAACGCGAGCACCAGAAAGATCGCCCCAAACCCGCGCGCAGCGGCCAGCTGTTCGCGAAGGACGATCAGTGTAGTGCCGAGCGTCGCCGCACCCATGACACCGGCGATCACCATCAGGAGGGCCGCGCCGGTTACGCCGCGGTTGCGGTCCACGCCCACCTCCCCGCCGGCGTCGAGCTCCCGAGCAGCCATCGCAGACCCCACCGGGTCGCTGTGGATCAGCCACAGCAGGGTGACGGGCCACGCCAGCAGGAGCACTGTGCTGCCCAACGCGCTGCCAAAGGCCAGGCTTCCGCCCCGGGCGGATACGACGAACAGGAGCAGCAGCTGAAGCAGCGCGCTCGCCAGGTACGCGTGCACCGCCGGTTTCGGTCGCCCTGTAGGGGACGAGAGCCTGATCCCAACGCCGCCGTGTACAACGCCGCGCCCGAAAAAAGAGAGCGTCAGCATCCATACCAGAAGGTCCGGTTTCGTCGAGCGCATCATGCCCGTGATCATCATGATCAGGAACCAGATCGCGCCGCCGATCAGGGCGACCCAGACCCAGGCTTGAATGATCAGACCGAGGCCGGTGACGCCGCCATCGCCGGGAACTCGCAGCGCGGTGCTTCGTGCCGTTCTGTTCACCTTGCCTCCGATGTACCGCTAGTCGTCGCTGCGGTAGAAGCTGTTGAGTGGACGCAGCTCGGGAACCTCAGGCCAGCCGAGGCAGTTCTCACCGTCGATGGCCGGGTCGCAGCGGCAATCGTTCGAAGACATGCACATTTCGTGCTTCAGCGAGAAGCCCGCTGTACCGACGAAGTGGAAGATGTGGTTGAAGAGGTACACCGCCGGCTCGAAGGTCTGCAGCGTACCGCAGCCGCAGTCGTCTCCGTCAGGGCAGTTGGCTCGGCAGTCATCCCGCAGCCGACCGCGCAGCTCTCCCGGCAGCGGGAAGCCGTGCTCGCCCTCCGGTCGTGGCAGCGGGAATATGAACTGTGAGCGGCCGCCGTCGTCCCGCGTCGAGTTAAGTCGCAGCGGCGGGTCCAGCCGGGGGATTGCGTCGCCCCAGATGTCGGTGCCGAGGCTCAGGTTCTCGACGTCCATATGCACGCCGTTCTGGTAGCGCTCCGCCTGGAAACCGTCCGGGTCATAGTGATGCCGACCGATGCTGTGCACGGCTTCCATCGTGAAGGTGTCGATGAGCACCTGGTTTGCGGACTTTCCGTACCGCGGGTCGACTTCAAGGTAGGGCAGCAGGCCCATCGCGCGTGCCAGGGTGGCGCCGGCGCTTGTCGGGACGCCCATGTCGCCGGCCATCGAGGCGCCGAGTACATTCACTTCGGTCGTCTCACCGGTGGCCTCATACACCAGGGGCTCCTGGATCATGTGTCGGGCAAAGACCGCGGGGTCCGTTTCGTCCATGACCGCCTGCGAGATGTTGATCAGGCGTCGCAGAGAGGGGTCACCGCGCTGCATACCCAACCCGTCGGCAAGCGCGAGAAGGGGATCGCCGTGGAGGTGAAACTGGCCGTTGAAGAGGACGTGGTATCCGTCCGGCGCTTCGTGAGGGTCGGCCTGCGGGGCCGGAGCCGGATAGCCGTGGCCGAAGGTGTCGATGACTTCGCGTACCATCGCGCCCTCTCGAATCGCGCAGTGTTCGTCACCGGGTACCAACGCCGGGCCTCGATAGATGGTCAGGATGTGGCGGTCGCCGGCGTCGCTGGCCGCCGCCGCGCGAACCGTGCGGTCCTCGGTGATGAAGCCGCAGCCGCGCTCTCCGTTGTCGAGGTTCTCGATCAGCAGAGTGTCGCCGGGCATGGCCAGGTCCGAGATCGCGATCTCGCGGTTCCGCTCGCTGTTGCCTTCGGTGAAGTAGGTCGCCAGTCGAATGCCCTGCTCTCCGTGAGGAAAGCCGAGGTACAGGGGCCCCATCGAGCGGAGCATGTAGGCCTGCGGTACGCCGCCCTGCAGCGAGCGAATCGCGATGTCGCTTACACCGCCGCCGGGCAGAACGGGCGCGACGCAGGACAGGGTGGGCTCAAGAGACGCAAACACGGAGATGATCATGCCGCCGAGTGAGACACCGAAGCCGCAGCGATGTGCGTCTCCGCCGACGTCGATAAAGCCGTCGCCGTCAAAGTCGCCGGCGAGCTCGTTTTCTCCGTCGCCATCCAGGTCGAAGTTCATGCGGTTGACGCCGTCGAAGGTGTCGACGATGCGAGCGACGTTCATCAGGTCCATGACTGATTGGCGCACGTTGTCACGAGTGTGGAACACGTATGCGGTGAAGAAGTCCTCGCCGGAGTCTGCCTTGCCGTCGTTGTTCTGATCGTAGGCGCGCCCGTTGGTGACCGCCTCCATGAGCGGTCCGAGGCCGAGAATCTCGGCGAGAGGCAGCAGCGCTTCCGCGTCGCCTCCGTCGAGAACGAGGCCGTGGCTGGGGTGATCAATGGCGATCGCCGCGACGCCGTGCTGTGCCATGAAGCCCGCAAAGACGAGGGCGTCGATATGATTGCTGGTGTAGCCGTGGCTGTAATAGACCATCGGCGCCGGCTCGCCCTGCCCACGCACCGACACCTCTTTTCGCGGAACAGCCAGCCAGAAGAACACGTCTTCGGAGCGTGCTGTGGCAGGTGTCCGCTCCAGATCGTGCGGCCACACCTGATCGTTCCACGGCAGCAGTCCGCCCGCTTCGTCCCAGCGCTCAAAGAGCTGTGGCGACTCGATGCGTCCGAACACGTGGTAATCGATGTACTTGTGCGAATCGATCAACAGGTCGACGGCCTGTGGATCCAGGTCAGCGCCGAAGAGGGGAATCAGCTGCGGGAGCACGTCGGCGATGAACTCGGTCTGCAGGATGAACTCATTTTGAACCCGCGGGTGATTGCGGCGGGAGACCAGCGGGAAGATCTCTGCGATCTCCGCCGGGAACTGCTCGGCAAGTCCGGCCTGGACGCCGCGTCCGCGCAGGCCTTCGCGCACCGCCATCATCGGCGGCGTGACCGTCTGTGTCGTGAAGCTGTAGGCAAAGGCGACATCTGCGAGGGTGAGTCCGCCGAAGGCGTCCGCGTTATCAGCGAAGATGCCGCGCAGAGGTTGGAGCGCTTCAGATTGCGCGGCGTGGTTGATGTCGGCGTAGGGCGATCCGACGGGCTCTCCGTCGGCGTCGAGGAGTCTACGGGTCACGACGACGGCGTAGGTGGTGCCCTCACGAAGGGGTGTCATCGGGCGCGCGATCAACGTGTTCGTCGACATCTCGTAGAAGGTCATGATCGCATCGGCGCGGCCTGCGAGGTCGCCTGGATCGGGGTTTGCGCCGGGCAGGTAGTTCGCCCGGTCGAGGATCCCGTCGGCGTCGGTATCTTCGGGTCCGTCGAGGATTCCGTCGTTGTCCAGGTCTTCGCCCGGATCCAGGACGCCGTTGCCGTTCAGGTCTTCGCCGCCGTCGAGGACGCCATTGCCGTTTACGTCTTCGTTGATCTCTTCAAAGAGCAGCGAGAGGCTGTCGCCCCGGGAATCGTTGGGCTGGTACTTGTCCCGGCGCTCGAGCACGACGGGGTAGCTGCCGTCGCCCAGATCCATGTGTTGAATCTCTCCGTAGTCCGGCGAGTCGGGGTCGACGTCGACCAGGTAGATGACATCATCGCCGGTGGCGAAGTTGTCGCCGTGGTGGGCGTCGATGATCGACGTTGGATCCAGGGGGCCGCTGAAGGGAACGGTAATCGGCTGCATCAGCCCCCAGCCGTCCAGCTCGCCCAGGCGCTCCCGGGTCAGGCTCTCCATCTGTGTCGGAGCTACGAAGGAGGCGTTGATTCGTCGCAGTGTGGGTGAGGTCTCGTCGTAGCGAGTGGCGATATCGTTCGGCAGGGGAATCTCAGGCAATGGCCTGGCATAGAAATCCATGACAACGACGGTGTCAGCCGGCGTGGCCGACGCCAGCCCTTCGGGCTCATCGGAACAACCCGCGAGAAAAAGCACGGTGGCAGCAGCCACAGCGAACCTGATTAACGTGCATCTGACAGTCAGCATCGTGTCCCCCTCCGGACCCCGGTTTTCGCGAACGCAGAGCATTCTGACACAAGCTGCCGCCGAGGTCATCCGCAGCGCGCCGGTTGACGCTGATCATTCCAGCGGATTACAAACCCCACACAGCAGACGCCAGATCTGAAAAATCCGCGGCCCGCGTGCCTCTGCTGGCGTGCGACGGGCTGCATATTGCGGGGGGGAAGCGATGAAGGTGTCCAATTCATCACGTGTTCGGTCATCGACAGTCGGCCACGGAGCGCGAAACTGGGTGCGTCGCTCGATGCTGACCGCGCTCGTAGCTGTATCAGCGATTACAATCGCGCCGACCCTCGCGCAGGCCCAGGTCGCGCCACCGCCCATCAACCGCGATGTGCCGATGGTGTTTCCCGAGCACACGACCGCCTACTACACCATGGACCTGAAGCTTCGGAACCAGCCCCTCGGTGTTCTGCTTGCGAATCGCTTCTTTATTCGTGAGCAGCTCTTCAAGGACATGCGTGTACGCAACCGCGAGAACATTGTGACCGCGTTGCTCTTCGAGCCCGACGCGTACATTCAGTTCGGAGTCGGCCTCAACATCTCACCCGCCTACATCGACGTCGGCCCCGAGGTGGAATTCTCGCCGTTGCGTCTGCTGGTCCTCAAGGCCGGCTTCTATGCGACGAACTACTTCGGACTGCTCGACTACATGTTGGGGTTTGACACAAACAATCCGGCCACGGACGACGATGGAATCGACGCCTACGTCAACTCCGGCGTTGAGGAACAGTCGGGATGGCAGCGCCGCATCGAGGGTTCGGCGACCTTTCAGCTCGCCAAGGATCGCCTCGCGGTCCGCAACATCTTCACCGTGCAGTACAACTGGTTCAACAACTTCGACGGCGACTTCGTACGTGAGCCCTTTTACGATCGCCTGCAGGAGACGGACCGAAACGGCGACTCCATTCTCGTCAACCTCGCCGTGTTGATGTGGGACTTCGCCGACCTGGAGCTGCCCCGTCAGGTACTGGTCGGCCCTTTTCATGAGTGGGTGCGCGGCCTCAACACAGACGATGCCGACGACAATCGCCACCGCGTCGGCTTGATGGGCGTCTGGTTGCCTCGCGGCCAGGCCGGTCACATGGGCAAGCTCTACAAGCCGCGCCTGCTTGTTCAGGTCGGCTACAACGTCGTTGACCGGTCGAACGGTCGCGACGGGCACATTTTCGCCCAGGGTCTGCTGGGATTCGACCTGCACCTCAACGGTCCTGACGACTGAGGCCGGCGTTGTCGGGCAATTCCCCGGCCGACTCGCGGCTGCCGGCTAGATAGTGGCGACGCTCGCTGTGTCTGTGGAACGAACAGAGACGCGCGCACGGCCGGCCCGCTTTGCGCGATACAACGCCACGTCGGCGTCAGCCGTCGCCGCGATTTCGTTGGGCGGGTAGTCGCCATCATAGACAACCGCGCCTACGGACACCGAGACCGGCACTTCGCCCTCTGGCGAGGGAAAGGGGTTGTCTTCGATATAGCGGCACACGGTGTCAGCAATCGCACGCGCCGTCTCGTCGGGCTGCAGCTTGCGAAGGACGACGAACTCGTCGCCACCAACCCTGGCCAGCAGGCTGTCGTCGCCGAGCAGGGTGCGCAGGCTGTCGGCGATGTGCAGGATTACGCCGTCGCCCGCGATGTGTCCGTGCTGGTCGTTGACCGACTTGAAGTGGTCGATATCGATGGCGAGCGCCGCCAGGGGCGCGGACTGCTCGCGGCACTCTGCGATCATTGCGCGGCCGGAGATCGCGAGCCCCCGTCGGTTGAGCAGCGCTGTCAGGCTGTCTTTCTCGAGGAGCTCGGACATCATCTCGAATTGTCGCTCGCTGTGGTGAAGAACCATCCACGAGCATCCACCGACGAAGGCGACAGCGAACATCGTCGAGACCCGGTTGAGCGCGACGACGTGGGAGTATTCACCCGCCGGCGAGTATATCCAGCCGACGCCGATCAGCACGACGCCGAGCAGTGAGAAGCCGGCGATCAGCCGGCGGGAGCCGGTCATGAACATCAGCGCGGCCGGCAGAATATGAGGAATCCCCGCAGCGACACCGACCGGAAGGTCCAGGTCCGCCATGAAGGTCGCGCCATTGATCAGCGCGCCTGCCGCGACGACGAGCCACGTGAGATAGGTGTTCCGAGTTGATGTCACGCCAGACAATCGTGAAGGTGGGACTGCCTTCAACTCTAGCGACGCTTTGCATTTGTGCCAGAAAGCAGCGGATCACCGGGTTTGCGGTGCGTGCGTCGAGCCTTCCCGCCGCACGGATTGCTGAATCGTACAGACCTCTGCAGGTCAGACGCTCGGCGCTTCGTTCTGCCACCGACGAGAGAGAGCGACCTCCTCACGATAGTGCGCGATTCGCTGCTCGCGGGTCGCTTCGTCCCAGCCCAGCAGCATCGCCATTCTCGCGGCTACCGCTTCCACACAGCCCAGGCCCTGGTCGGCGTCGCGATAGAATATCTGCGTTCGCTGCTTGATGACGTCGCGCACGGTGACCGCGAACTCCTCGGTGACGCTGAAATCAATCTGACCGACGACCTCCGGCCGATGGGGCAGAATACGCCGGCCGAGGGCGGGATCGGCCTTGATTATGGCGGCAACGTCGAAGGCCCGCATCCCGTAGGTGTTCGCCAACAACCGGGCGGCCTCTCCGTCGATGTTGCCGCCGGCTGCCTGCTGCACTTCGCCGGCGACCAGCTCGTGGTCGTCGCTCTCGGGCCAGCCTTCGGCGCCGGGAAGGAGGGACGACTCTGTCTCAGAAGGCTTGATACCCTCGGGCAGCTTTTCCGTGAGTCGGAGCATCTTCACCGCGGACTCGACCACTTCCCTGGACATCAGTCGATAGGTCGTCAGCTTGCCGCCTGCGATGGTGATCAGCCCGTCCTGTCCGACGACGATCTGGTGCTCGCGACTCACCGCGGATTCATCGACGTCGCCGCCCTTCTTTGCGGGGCGCATCAGCGGCCGCAGTCCCGCCCACGTGCAGGTCACGTCAGAATGTCGAATCGGGTTCGATGGGAAGTAGAAAGCCGCCGCGGCGATGAGGTAGTCGACGTCATCGCGCGTCGCCGCCACATCTGCCGGGTCGCCCTCGAAGTCGGTGTCCGTGGTTCCGACGTAGGTCGAGTCGCCCCAGGGCAACGCGAAGAGCACACGCTTGTCTTCGGGATGAAAGCAGACAACGGCGTGCTCTACCGGCAACACGTCGCGTGCCACGACAATGTGCACGCCCTTTGTAGGACGCAGGAGGGCACCTCCATCCAACTTGCGGCTCATCCCGATCGTACGGTCGGTCCAGGGTCCGGTGGCATTGATGACCGCCGATGCGCGCACCACGCGTTCTTCGCCTGAGAACTGATCCCGTATCCGGGCGCCGACGATCCGTCCGTCCTCTTTCTCGAAGGCGACAACGCGCGCATACGTCGCCACTACCGCGCCATCCGCCGCGGCGGCGAGCGCGTTCTCAAGCGTCAGCCGGGCGTCGTCTGTCGAGCAGTCGTAGTACAGCGGCGCGCCCTTGAGGTCGTCGAGCTTCAGCGTCGGCTCTTCGGACGCGACGTCGGCAGGCTTCAGGTTTCGATGCCTCTTCGGCGAGCGAAACAGCGAGAGCCCCTCGTACATCAGCAGGCCTGCCTTGATCGCGCTCAGGCCGCGACGGGCGCCCTTGTATACGGGAAAAAGGAACCCGAGCGGGTTCACCAGATGTGGCGCGAGATCCAGCAGGATCTTGCGTTCGCTCACCGCCTCAAAGACCAGCCCGAACTCATACATCTCAAGGTAGCGCAGCCCGCCATGCACGAGCTTGGATGATCGCGAGCTGGTGCCCGACGCAATGTCCGACATCTCAACCATCGCGACCCGCAAGCCGCGCTGGGCGGCGTCGCGCGCGATCCCGGCGCCATTGATCCCGCCACCTACGATCAGAAGATCGAAGTCTCCTTCGAGAGCGGCCCACATCTCGTCGCGCATTGGCATCCACTACACTCCAGTCAGGTGTACTCGTACTCTGACAGCTCCCGACCACAGCCCGGAGCCACCGGGAAACGGATTACCCGCCTAGCGCCGGCTTCATCACGTGTCGATTGCCCATGCGATGTTCTCGCGCATTTCCGCGACCCGCCCGGCGTTGAGATCGTAGATATCGGACAGAAAGTTGATTCGGCCCTCGTCGTCGGCACGTGCGACGAAGTACTCGATGTGCACGGGAATCGAGGTATTCAGCGTGACGCTGGTCTCTTCGCCCTGTCGGCGCAGCGCGCGGCGAATGTAGCGGTCGGCCCGCGACTCTGACCAGTTGTGGTCGTGCATCAGGAGGATGCGCGCGAGCTCCAGTGGTTCATGCACACGGATGCATCCATGGGAGTATGCCCGCAGGTTGCGGTCGAAGAGGCGCCTCGACGGGGTGTCATGCATGTAGACCGCAAAGGGGTTCGGGAAGAGAAACTTCACGCGCCCCAGCGCGTTGCCGGTTCCGGGCCGCTGCCGAATGTAGATCCGGTCCGGGCGCTCGACGAGCTCGTAGTTGTTGCGCTCCATGTAGGTCGGGTCTTCGGCGGCCTCAGGCAGGATCTCGCGGTCTGTGATGCTCGCGGGCACCACCCAGAAGGGGTTGAGCACGATGCGCTCGAGTTCGTCCGAGAAGAGCGGTGTGCGGGTGGGAAAGCGCGCTTCGGGCCTGGACTTGCGCCCGACAACGACGCGAAAACGATGCACCCGGGTGTCGCCGTCCCAGATCTCGGCATGAAAGTCCGGGATGTTCACCTCGATACGGTAATCATCGTAGTCATCGCCGATACGGGTCTCACGCCAGCGTTGCATGGCTACTGCGATCTCGGCGATGCGATAGTCCACGCTGCGGTTCAGCGAGACACGGGTCGGCTCGCTCAGAGTACCAGAGTCGATGAGCAGGTGGCGGCGCTGGTAGTCTTCGAGCGCGGCCTCAAGCTCTTCGTCGAAGGTCGCCGACTCGAGATCGCCGCTGAGATAGTTTTCCGCCGCCAGGCGTCGGCGCAGGGCGACCACGTCATCCCCGGAGCTGCCGCGGCGCAGTCGACGCTCGGTGGTCATTTCCTCCCATCCGCCTGCATCCGCGTACGCGCGATACTCAGCAAAACCCGCCATCAAAGCACGATACTGCGGGTAAGGCGGCGCCAGCGCTTCGACACGGGCACCGAAGTCCTCGGCGTCGATGTGCGCGAAGAGCTCGCGTGCCCGCGCCTGTCGAAACGCCGTCTCACGCCGGGTCAGCTCTGCGTTGCTGATGCGCAACGATCGCGTTCCGGCGGCGTCTTCATCGCTGACGCTTCCGTCGACGATCGTGTTGACGCGCTGATCTTCATGCTCCCGTAGCAGACCGGCCTCGATCAGCATCTCCTCCGGATAGAAGTTTGGATTCGAGAAACGCTGCACGACGGCGTACCGCACGGTCCCGGCGGCGATCAGCAGCTCCAACTCAGCGGCCGCCCGTCGCGCCTCGTTCGCCTCATCCCCCGCCCGTCGCCAGGCTTCGCCGAAACGCGGCAGGTCCGGTCCCCGACGAGCTCCGATCATCATCTCGGCGATATGGTCCGCTGAGGTGCTCTGATAGGGCTGGTTTGAGATCATCCACTCAGCGAGGGCGTCGATATCTTCGTCGCTGATAACGAACTCATCCCGCAACGCGTTGCCGGCGCCGAAGCGGGCCAGATACGCCACGCGTTCCCGGATCGCCGGCACCTGGAAGCGCTCAGGGTTCAGGGCGTGTTCGTCGACCCGCAGCAGGAGCTCCGTGAGGTATCGGCCGGTGGCGTTCAGGCGCAGACCATCGACAAAAGCAGGCGCGTGGTTGCGATCGCGGTACAATTCCGCGGTCAGCTCGCACCACGCGCGATCCTCGCGCACACAATCGAGAAGCTCGTCGTCGGCCCCGGCGACGTCCTCCGGGCCTACATCCGTGTCCAGGATGTAGAGCACATGATCCGGTATCGACGCCGCGAAGCCTTCGATCTGAGCGCGATGGTCCACTGCCTCGCGCAGCGTCTCGTGCTCACAGGAGCAGAGTAGAAGCGCCGCAGCGGCCGCAGCGACAAGCAGCACCGTAGCGGCGCCGGCGGGACGCTTCGTGCGCATCTGGAGTATGGTCGTGTTCGGATGCATCTGGGCTCGTTAGGCTGCATTCATACCCCGGATGGCAATCGCAAGGCGAATTCATGGCGATCCCTCTCCGGGTGTCGGTGAAACGGGCGGAGCGCAGCTTCGGTTTGTGCCGACGCCTCGCGAGCTGCGGAACCGGTGATCAGCCTGCTGAGCTATCGCTGGACAGGCTCCTACATTCTGGTAGGTCGACGGCCACATGTGCGTAGACCGGATGAACGACCCATCGACCGGCTGTGCAGCCACCGTTGAGATAGAATGACTGCGTCCACCGATAGCCTGCCGACCCTCAAGCACGAGCTCTCTGAGCTCCCACTGCTCTTCGAGATTTCCCAGATCCTGGACCGCAGCATCGACCTCCGCAGAGTCGTGGAGCCGATGCTTGAGGCGATGGCCAAGCACATGGGCATCTCTCGTGCGGTCATCAACCTGCTCAAAGAGCAGACCGGCGCGGTGAACATCGACTACGCCTGGGGCATGACCCTCACGGAGCAGCAGCGCGGTGTCTATCAGCTGGGTGAGGGCATTACCGGTCGCGTTGTGCAGGACGGGCAGCCTGTCGTGGTGCCTCGCGTGTCCCGCGACCCGGAGTTCCTCAACCGCACGCGGGCACGCCGCGAGAAGGAAAACGACAGCTCCTTCGTGTGTGTCCCTATCCGTGTGGACAACGCGGTGCTGGGCGCCTTCAGCGTAGAGTGGCCCTACGACGAGACGCGCAACCTCGCAGACGAGCAGCGACGCCTCTCGGTGATCGCCTCCATGGTCGGCAACGCCGTCCGCCGTCGCATGAACGCGATCAACGCGCAGGAGAAGCTCGAGCTGGAGAACGCGCGCCTGCAGGCGCAGCTGCAAACGAAGTTCAAGCCCTCAAACATCATCGGGAACTCCGCGCGCATGCAGGAGGTGTTCAACCTCATGGCGCAGGTAGCCGGGTCCAACACGACGGTGTTGCTTCGTGGTGAGAGCGGCACCGGAAAGGAGCTCTTCGCTCACGGGATCCACTACAACTCCAACCGAGCCGGCAAGCCCTTCGTCCGCGTGAACTGCGCGGCGCTGCCCGAGAGCGTGATCGAGTCAGAACTCTTCGGCCACGAGAAGGGCGCGTTTACCGGTGCGCTCGCGCAACGGAAGGGTCGCTTCGAGCTCGCCGAAGGCGGCACCATTTTTCTCGACGAGATCGGCGACATCAGCCTCGCCGCGCAGGCGCGCCTGCTGCGTGTACTGCAGGAAAAAGAGTTCGAGCGCGTTGGCGGTAACAAGACGCTACGGGCCGATGTGCGCGTCATCGCGGCCACAAACCGCGACCTCGAGACCGCCATCCGCGAAGGCAAGTTTCGTGAAGACCTCTACTATCGTCTCGAGGTGTTCCCGATCCACATTCCGCCGCTGCGTGAGCGTCCGGGCGACCTCATGCTCCTGACGAACCACTTCATCGACAAGTACAACCTCGAACACAACAAACAGATCAAACGAGTCTCCACCCCGGCTATCGACATGCTCTCGGCGTATCACTGGCCGGGCAATGTGCGAGAACTCGAGAACTGCGTAGAGCGGGCTGTCCTCCTCTCGACGGACGAAGTGCTGCACGGCCACACACTGCCGCCCACCCTGCAGACCGCAGAAGCATCGGGCACCGCCAGCAACTATGTCGGCGGGCTGCAGGCACGGGTCGAAGCCTTCGAGCACGAGCTGATCATCGAGGCGCTAAAGGAGTCGCGCGGCAACATGGCGGGCGCCGCGCGAAAGCTCGGCATCACCGAGCGGATCATGGGACTTCGCATCCGCAAGTACCACATCAACCCGAAACGCTTCCGAGGCGAGCAGGGCTGAGGCGGCTTTCGTGCTGCGTTGCGAGACTCTGTCTCGCGCTCTGCGAGGGGGTTGTCACCCCCTCGACCCCCGGCGGAAAGCGCGTTCGCGCTTTCCTTTGTGGCGGGCAGAGCCGGTGGCCCGGACCGACGGCGATGTAGCGTTACGCACCAATTCCTACATTCGCGTAGGGTTCGGCGATCAGCTTCCCGGCCGCGACGGCCGTCCGTGGCTGTTATTTTCTCCTTAGATTACAGGGTCTTGACGTCTTCGTTTCCCGAAGATCCACAAGTTGGCACAGGCGTTGCGATTACCTGCCCTCGTTGCGCAGCCACAGGTGCTGCGATTCGCGTCCGCCCGAACCAACATCGGGTAAGCCTAACGAGGAGTGTTCTCATGTTTCGAAAAGTCGCCGCGTCCGCGGCCTTTCTCTCCACCCTGTTTGTTCCTGCGATGGTCTTCGCGCAGGACGGCGCCGAGGCAGTAGAGGCTGTCGAAGCCGCCGCACCGGGTTTGGATCCGATGTTTGTCGTCAACAACCTCTGGATCCTTCTGGCGGCGGTGTTGGTGTTCATCATGCACCTGGGGTTCTCGTGCCTAGAGGCCGGCCTCACGCGCTCGAAGAACACCGTGAACATCCTCTACAAGAACCTGGCGATCGTCGCGATCGGCCTGCTCATGTACGGGTTGTGTGGATTCAACCTGATGTACCCGGGCGATGCCTGGATGGCTGACGGCATTTTCGGGTTCGCCGGCTTCGGTCTCGACCCGGGCGTTGACGGCCAGACCGCCGCCTATGCGGACGGCGCGTACACCTACTACAGCGACTTCATTTTCCAGGCGATGTTTGCTGCGACCTGCTGCACCATCGTGTCCGGCGCTGTCGCCGGTCGAGTCAAGCTGGGTTCATTCCTGATCTTCTGTGTGTTCTTTGTCGGCCTGATCTACCCGATCATCGGCTCATGGCACTGGGGCGGTGGATGGCTCGCAGAGCGCGGATTCCACGACTTCGCCGGTTCCACGCTGGTTCACGCGGTTGGCGGTTGGGGTGCCCTCGCCGGCGCCATGGTTCTTGGACCGCGCATTGGTAAGTACGTCGACGGAAAGGTGCGCCCGATCGTCGGACACTCCATGCCACTGGCCGCCATTGGTGTCTTCCTTCTGTGGTTCGGTTGGTATGGATTCAACGGTGGCTCGGTGCTCTCTGCGGATCCCGACACCGTCTCCTTTGTCTTTGTCACCACCACCCTGGCGGCCGCAGCAGGCGTCCTTGCCGCGTCGGTTGTTTCGATCATCGTAAGCCGAACGCCTGATCTGTCGATGGCGCTCAATGGCGCTCTCGCGGGCCTCGTCGGCATCACAGCAGGCGCGGACGTAATCTCGCCGCTCGAAGCTGTTATTGTTGGTGTGGTTGCCGGCGCGCTGGTTGTCGGCGCGGTCCTCTTCTTCGACCGCGTGAAGATCGACGACCCGGTCGGCGCTCTCTCGGTTCACCTCGTGTGCGGAATCTGGGGCACCCTGGCTGTCGGCATCTTCGGCACGGACAAGAGCCTTGGCGCACAGTTCATCGGCGTCCTCGCGTCGGCCGCGCTCGCCTTCCCGGCTGCGTTCCTCTTCTTCACCCTGCTGAAGAAGACGCTCGGAATCCGCGTAGAGGCTGATGATGAGTACAAAGGACTCGACATCGCTGAGCACGGTCAGGAGGCCTATGGCGGCTTCCAGGTCTTCTCAACGCAGTAAGTTCCTCTGGGAAACTGTCACAACCATACACGCACACAAACAAACAACGAGAGAACGATGAAACTGATCATTGCATACATACAGCCCGAAAGGCTGCCGATGGTGAAGCTGGAGCTCGCCAAAGCCGAGGTGTCCCGAATGTCTGTCACCAACGCACTTGGCGCGGGAGCCCAGGCGGGCTTTACCGAGACCTACCGCGGCGCCGAACACGAAGTGAACCTCCTGAAGAAGGTCCGACTCGAGGTCGCGGTCAACGAGCACTTCGAGCAGCGAACCATCGATGCCATCATTGCCGGTGCCCGAACCGGAGCGATCGGAGACGGGAAGATCTTTGTCCTGGATCTTCCCCGGTGCATACGCATCCGCACGGGCGAGGAGGGCTCCGCCGCCGTCGGATGACACAATGGCCCCTCGGGGCAGCGCGGCGGAGTCGTTGGACGCTGACTTCGCCGCGCGTTGCGTTTTTGACCGCCGAGTGAACCCTCACGACGGTTCGCCTGCCGGTGGCGACGCAGCGTTCACGGCCCGTATCCCCCGGTCGTGCCGTACCACCGCCGAGCTCGAGACGGGCTCGGCGGTGCGTGTGTCAGCGCTTGCGGTTCTTCCGCTTGCGCCCGGGGCGACGCCCGGAGGGTTTGCGTGAGATGGGGGTTCTCTTCTCGCGCTCCCTGATGTCGGGGATCGC
>JAUICO010000085.1 GCA_030427825.1 bacterium
ACAGCGATGAGGACGGTCTCGCCGACGGCGCCGAGATCGACGCAGGAGCCGACCCGCTCGATCCGGACACCGACGACGACGGCCTCGGCGACGCCGAAGAAGTGGAGCTGGGTACCAACCCCGCCGCCGCTGACACGGACAGCGACGGTATCGACGATAACATCGAACTCGAGCTCGGACTCGATCCCCTGGATCCGGACATCGACGACGACGGAGTCCTCGACGGCGCAGACAATTGCCCGATCGCGGCCAACCCGAACCAGGAAGACAGCGACGGCAATGGCATCGGCGACGTGTGCGACGAGATCATCGCCGACGGCTGCGACAAATGCGGCACGGCGCAGGCCTCAGGTGGCATGTGGATGACCCTCCTGGCGATCATCGGGCTGACATTCGTTTCACGTCGACGACGCAGGTAGGCGCGCGGCAATCGCGTGACCCCTGAGCGGAGGCCCGGGTGTGACGCGCCGCGCTCGCCCCATCAGTGGGGGCAGGGCGGGGCATCGCGCTGTGCGCAGATTTCGCGGGTTGAGTGATCGTGTGGATTCCCGTAGGGCGCCGCGCGATCGGCAGCCCCGCAGTGCATCGCGCACGGCCGGATGCGCTGTCGCGTCTCTCCACTACAGGACCACTATGCGCATGCCCCCGCGGCTTGTGCCCCTCATCGAGTATGGATTCATCGACCGCGTGGTCCGCCCGCTGATGAGCGGTAAGGAGGCGCAGGTGTATCTGGTGGAGTCGCAGGGAGAGCTGCGCGCGGCGAAGGTCTACAAGAGCGCGAACGACCGCACCTTTCGCAACCGCTCAGACTACACCGAGGGACGAAAGGTGCGAAACTCCCGCGACCAGCGCGCGATGGGCAAGCGCTCGCGCCACGGGCGACAGCGGGACGAAGCCACCTGGAACGCCGCAGAGGCCGACACCATCTACAAGCTTGATGCTGCCGGCGTGCGCGTCCCGAAGCCCTATGCCTTCATCGAGGGCGTGCTGGTTATGGAGTGCATCATGGGCGCCGATGGAGGGCCCGCACCGCGCATCGCCGAGTGCCTGATGGAGCGGGATCATGCCGACGCGGTCTTCGAGCAGCTGATTCGTGAAGTCGCGAAAATGCTCGCGGTGGGCGTGGTGCACGGCGATCTGTCGACCTTCAACGTGCTTCTCGAGGAGGAGGGCGCCGTGGTGATCGACTTTCCTCAGTCCATCGATGCCGCGCGAAACCAGAACGCGCGCAGGATCCTGCTGCGCGACATCGCGAATCTTACGTCGCACTTCAAGCGAAGCACGCCTCTGAACCAGCTGCGCTACGGCTACGAGATGTGGGACCTGTACCAGCGGGGCGAGCTGCGGGCCGACACGCCGCTGACCGGCCGCTTCGATCTTCCACAGCATGAGGTGGACGCCGAGCATCTGCTCCACGAGATGCGTGAGATCGAAGAGGATGAGGCCATCGCGAACGCGATCAGCGACGACTGAAGCCGCCTGGCAGGCAGAGCAGTGCCTGCTTCGGCTGGGACGCGGTGTGTGGCCGCAGTGGGAGCCGCCCTCGGTTGGTGTGATTGATCCGAGTGAATCCCCTTTGCTCCGGCTCAGCTCCCGGCTAGTCTACAGCGGTCGGACAGATGAATAGCAGCAATCCGGGCAGCGGCCGCGCGAGGCGAGACGATCGCCGCAGATCGAAGCGACGCCGGCCCCGGATCAATGGAGAGGTAGCCCCGTGATGAATCAGCTGGTTTCACTTTGGCGAGCTGCAGCCCACGCGCTCGTTGCGACGGCGGTCCTGTCTCTTACCCTGCTCGGATTCGCTGCCGGCGCGAGCGCCGGTCTCGGCTGGCCGGTGATCAACGAGATTGACTACGACCAGGCAGGCACGGACACCCTGGAGTTCATCGAGCTGCGGAACACCCTGAACTGGGCCTTCAGCATCGACAACTACAATCTCTGCCTGGTCAATGGGAGCAACGGGAGCGTCTATCAGGAGATCGACCTGCCCGATGTGCAGCTCGGAGTAGGCGACTACTTCGTTGTCTGTGGAGACAACGGAGGGCCGGGGACGAGCGTCCCGAACTGCGACCTGGAAGTCCTGCCGGGATCAAATCTGATCCAGAACGGCCCGCCGGACGCGATCGGGATCACTCTGGGTCCCTGCAGCGGCATCGGGGGCGCCGTTCTCGAGGCGGTCAGCTACGACGGAACGGTCCTCGGCTGGAGCGAAGGCAGCGGCGATCAGGTTGTGGACTACGCCACATGGGACATCGCTCTCGTCGGTACGCATTCAGTGGGCCGCAGCAGCGACCTGCAGAGCGCAGACAGCGGCAACAACAACGCGGACTTCTCGCCCGGGTGCACCACACCGGGCGCCGACAACAACACCTCCCTGTTCTGCACCCTGCAATCGGGCTGCGACTACATGGTCGAGAACACCAATGACACCGGCATCGGCTCGCTGCGCGACGCGATCGATTTCGCAAACTCCGATCCCGATTTCACACAGGTCTGCTTCGCCATCCCGGGAGCGGCGCCCCACACGATCTCTCCGCAATCCGCGCTGCCGGTGATCACAGAACCGATTGGAATCCGTGGCAGCACGGACGCGCAGGGCAACGCAGAAGTCGACATCAACGGAAGCTCGGCGGGCACCGGGCCGCTGCTCACCGTGGCCGCCGGCGCCATCAATTCGGAAATCGAGATCCTCGGAATCCTCTCTGCTCCCGGACACGGAATCCTGGTTGAGGATGTGAATGTGGATCTTGTTGGGCTCCGAATCGGTGAATCCTACGACGGCGCCGCCGCAGGCTGCGCCGGTGACGGCGTTCATTTCGCGTCGCGCGGTGACCAGAGCTATCTGGCGTTCTCACGAATCGTGCACTCCGGCGGCAACGGCGTCCACATCGAATCGGACTCTACGATCGTCGAAGAGAACAAGATCGGTGTCGACAGCGGCGGCCAGGCAGCACCGAACGCGGAGGCCGGGATCAACGTGGTGGGCAACTACAACACGATCGGCCCCGACGATGACAACGGCGGAAACGTCATCCTCATCGCTCCGGGAAAGGCGGGAATTCGCGTGGTGGGAGCAGTGGGTACCGAGATTCTGTCGAACTATGTCGGTGTGACCCCTACGTGGAAGAAGGCGGGCGGCGAGTACGGAATCTATGTCGAGGACAGCGAAGGCACCTGCATCGGCGGGCGCTTGGATAAACCCGGCTGTCTGCCGGAAGGCTCGAACTACATCGGCGCCAACAGCGAAGGGGTCTACGTCGTAGCCACACAGGCCGGCGCGACGACAGATACGAGCATCGTCGGTAACTTCATCGGTGTCGGCGACACCGCAGCCGACAACATCGGGAACCTGGGTCGCGGCGTGTATGTCGGCGTGGGCGCAGAGTACACACAGATCGGCGCCGAGTTCTCGGGCTTTGGTGCCGGAAACCCGGACAACACCATCGGATTCAACACGGTCGGGATCGAAATCCTGGTCGACGCCGCCAACAACGGTAGCGGCAGCGACAGCGGCGTGTACGTCTCGAACAACTTCATCGGTGTCAGCAGCGGAGCCCTCGCGCCGGCGCCCAACGATATCGGCGTCTACCTGACCGGCGACGCGTCCTACAACTGCATCGGCGGCAATGAAGTCGGCGGTTCTGTCGACGTGCAGACTCGCGGGCAGGTCCTCGGCGGATCTGCGGCGAATTGCGACAACGGGGTCGGCAACACCATCTCGGCCAACACCATCGCGGGGGTCATCGTCGGCAGCCCGCAGACCGGCGATACGCAACGCTTCAACAGCATCCTCGGGAACCACATCGGCCCGGATTACTCCCGCGCCGTTGTGTTTCCGGAGCAGCCAGTAGGTGTGCGCCTCGATGACACTTCGTCGTCGAACTGTGTGGGCGGCAACTACGATCCGAACGCTGAGGTTGGCAACTGCCAGTACGCGGGCAACTTCGTGGCCGGCAACGATGTCGGCATCGCCGAGGCGGGTGTCGACAACGATATCGCGTACAACAGCGTCGTCGACAGCGGCACGATCGGCATCGCAGTCAGCGGACAGTCCACGGACGTGTATCGCAACGAAGTGGGCTACACCTACGAAGATGGCGCCCGTCCGAACAGAGTCGGCATCTTCGTTGACGGTGACGAAGTGCGCATCGGAGACGGCGGCCCGGTACCTGCCCTCGTAGAGACGGGAGGCCAGGCGCAGGGACTCGGCGGAAGCAACGCCTTCTACGATGCCAGCAACGTGATCGCCGGCAACACCGGTCATGGCATCAGCATCGACGCCACCGCCGGTCAGGTCGCGATCTTCAACAATCTGATCGGGATCGGATTCACCCTGACCGGTACGGACGCGATACCCAACGCCACGGGTGTGTATATCGAGGCCGGCAGCGGGCTCCGATGCATCGGCAGTGACCCGGAAGAGTCGGCGTCAAACTGCGCGTCCCGCGCATCCTTCCACGCCAACCGCATCTCCGGCAACGCGGGTGAAGGAGTCTACGTCAGCGGTCCGCCGTCGGGTGGCTGGACAGAAATTCTCTCCAACGACATCGGACTCAACTTCGACGGAGACGGTGCCGAAGGCAACGGCGGCCACGGCATTCTCGTCGAGGATAGCGGGCTTGTTTTTGCAGAGGACAACGGGATCATCGGCAACGGCGGCGATGGCGTGCGTGTCATCAACTCCTTCGATGTCTCGATTGATGGCGGTAGTATTGGTCGCTTCTTCAACCCGACAACACCGGGATTCGAAGACAGCGGCAACGCAGGCAACGGCGTGCACGTCGTAGACTCCAACACAGTCTACATAGGCGGTCCCGACCTGGATCTGCCCATCGTGGCAAGCGGCATGCATGGTGTCGAGGTGAGCTGCGATCCGGGTCAGTGCTATGAATTGCTCCTCGACTCCGGCGTCGAGATCGCCCGAAGCGTCAGCCACGGTGTGGCCGTGCATGGTGCCGCAGGCGCGGGCCTTCACTTCGTGATCGGAGCGGCACGGATTCACGATAACGGGGGCAATGGCGTCAGCGTCGAAGATGTGTTCGGCGTCGACGTGGGCGCGAATGTCTACGATAACGATCAGCTCGGCATCGATCTCGCCGCTACGGCGTCCTCGGGACCGGACGGTGTGAGCCCGAATGACGCGGACGACAGCGACACGGGCGGCAATCATGTCTTCAACGCTCCGCTGCTCTACGAGATCACCTACGTGGCGACAGGAACCGGAACCGGTGACCTGACCGTCACCGGGCTGGCTCCGTCACCGGTCACCGGTTCCCGGGGCGCCAACATCCGCATTTACCATTCAGGTGCGGCAGACCCGAGCGGCTTTGGTGAAGGTGAGACACTGATCTTCGAAGGCCACGAGGGCGGATCTGAAGACTCGCTGGGTGGCGGCCGGGCCTACGCAAACCCCTTCGCCGGCGCGGACGACAACGCCCGTTGGTTTCGCTTCACTTTCCCCTGGAACAGCAACGGCGCTCCTGACGTGAACGACTTCTTCACCGCAACCGCGTCGGATGCAGACGAGTTCTCAGTCATGGGTGAGCTGACCGACACCGGCAACACCTCGGAGTTCTCCTACGCGATGCGGGCCGGCGACTGCGTGCCGCTCGTTACTGCCGACACCACCTGTGACGGCGTCGATGATGACTGCGACGGGGAGTTTGATGAGGACTTCGTGGGCGGCACCAGCACCTGCGGCACCGGCGAGTGCCAGACCACCGGAACCACCGTCTGCGTCGCCGGTGTCGAATCAGACAGCTGTACCCCCGGCTCGCCGAGCGCCGACGATAACTGCGATGGCCTCGACAACGACTGCGACGGCGGCGTGGACGAGCACTATGTTTCCCAGTCGACGAGCTGCGGCGTGGGTGAGTGCGGTGCTACAGGCGCGACCTCGTGCGTGGCAGGCACCGAACAGGACAGCTGTGTCGCCGGTGCACCCTCATCTGACGCCAACTGCGACGGCCTGGACAACGATTGTGATGGCAGCGCGGACGAGCACTACCAACCGCTGAATACCAGCTGTGGCGTTGGCGCATGCGGCGCCTCCGGTGTCACATCCTGTGTGGACGGGGGCGTCGAAGACAGCTGCACGCCGGGCTCGCCGAGCTCGGACGCCAACTGCGACGGTCTGGACAACGACTGCGACGGGAGCGCGGATGAACACTACGCGCCGGTAGCCACCACCTGCGGCGTAGGCGCCTGCGGCGCTGTTGGCGCGACGTCCTGCGTCGCCGGCAACGTGCAGGACAGCTGCGTCGCAGGCACAGCGACCCCGGATACGGACTGCGATGGCGTGGATGATGACTGCGACGGCGACGTCGATGAGCACTACGCGCCCGTCGCGACCTCCTGCGGCGTGGGCGCATGCGGCGCCACCGGTGTGACGTCCTGCGTGGCAGGAAGCGTCGAAGACAGCTGCACGGAGCGACAGCCGACGGGCATCAGCGAGGCGCTCTGCAATGGGCAGGACGATGACTGCGACGGAGAGACCGACGAGCTTTTCACTTCAACCCCTACGAGCTGCGGCGCCGGAGCCTGCGCGGCTACCGGGGCTACAAGCTGCAGCGGCGGCACCCTGACAGATTCGTGTACGGCCGGCTCACCAACGGGCGTAAGCGAAGCCATGTGCAACGGCATCGACGACGACTGCGACGGAGCTACAGATGAGCTCTACGTGCCGGTTGTGACGAGCTGCGGTGCCGGCGCCTGCGCTGCGACCGGCGTCACATCCTGCGATGCGGGCGCGGTGAGCGATTCGTGCACCGCAGGTTCGCCGACCGGCGTCAGTGAAACGATTTGTAACGGCGTCGACGACGACTGCGACGGCGAAAGCGACGAAGACTGGGCGGCCGCAGCTACGAGCTGCGGCACCGGCGCCTGCGCGGCTGCCGGCGCAACCACCTGCGTGGCCGGCGTGCCCGGCGACACCTGCGCCGCCGGTTCGCCCACCGGTGTCAGCGAGGCGCTGTGCAACGGGGTCGACGACGACTGTGACGGCACGGCAGACGAAGACTGGAACGCGACGCCCACAAGCTGCGGCGTCGGCTTCTGCGCGGCGACCGGCATGTCGACCTGCTCGGCGGATGGCGTAGAAGGCAGCGACTGCGCGCCCGGCTCACCGAGTAGCGTCAGTGAAGCGCTGTGCAACGGCGTCGACGACGACTGTGACGGCACAGCGGACGAAGATTGGAGTTCAACGACTACCGTATGCGGTGCGGGCGCCTGCTCGGGCACCGGCAACACGACCTGTGTCGGCGGCAGCGAAGGCGACACCTGTTCTGCGACCGAGCCGACCGGTGTCAGCGAGACGATCTGCAACGGTGTCGACGACGACTGCGACGGCACGGCGGACGAAGACTGGAGCTCCCAGGCGACAAGCTGCGGCGTGGGCGTGTGTGCGGCCGCAGGGGCCACAACCTGTAGCGGCGGTACCCCCGGCGACACCTGCACGCCGCAGCCTCAAAGCGGAGTCAGCGAGTCGATCTGCAACGGGCTCGACGATAACTGCGACGGCGAGGCCGACGAAGGCTGGTCGTCGGTAGCAACCACCTGCGGCGTCGGTGCGTGCGCATCGACCGGCATCACGACCTGTTCGGATGGTGCAGAGAACGACACCTGTCAGGAGAACCCGCCGACCGGCGTCAGCGAAGCGATCTGCAACGGCATCGACGATGACTGCGACGGCGAGATTGACGAAGATTATCAGCCCGTAGCCACAAGCTGCGGGCAGGGCGCCTGCGCCGATACCGGCGTGACCTCGTGCGTCGCCGGCGTTGAGAACGACAGCTGCTCCGCCGGTAATCCGTCATCCAACGACACGACCTGCGACGGCGTGGATGATGACTGCGATGGCAGCGTCGACGAGGATTACGTTCAGGTGGCCACATCCTGTGGAATCGGCGCCTGCGCATCGAACGGCCTCTCCTCGTGTGAGGCCGGTGCGGTGAACTCCAACTGTACGCCGGGCGTTGCCGCGGACAATGACGCGGTCTGTGACGGCATCGACAGCGACTGCGACGGTACAGCGGACGAGGACTATGCGCCGGTCGCCACGAGCTGCGGCTCCGGCGTCTGCGCCGCTTCGGGACAGCGCATCTGCGTGTCCGGTGCCACCCAGAACACCTGCACACCGGGCAACCCCATCAGCGCTACCGATGAGACCTGTGATCAACGCGACGATGACTGCAGCGGCGCCGCCGACGAAGACTATGTCAACGTCGCCACCACCTGTGGCGTCGGCGCCTGCGCCGCGACCGGCTTCCGCATCTGCACAGGCAACGGCATCGAAGACACATGTACGCCGCTGAGCGCGGCCGCCGATGACGCGACCTGCGATGGCGTCGACGATGATTGCGACGGCGAGATCGATGAAGACTACGTCGAGAGCGTGACCACCTGCGGGCAGGGCGTATGTGCAGCGACCGGTACCCTGGCGTGCATCGCCGGCACCGAGCGGAACAGCTGCATTGCAGGCACGCCGATCGCTTCCTTCGATGCGACCTGCGACGGCGTCGACGACGACTGCGACGGCACAGCGGACGACGACTGGACCACGGCCGCCACCAGCTGCGGTATCGGCGCCTGCGCCGCTACCGGGGCGACGACCTGTGTTGACGGTACACCGGGTGACACCTGCGCGCCCGGCACACCGGCCGCCGCCGATACGACCTGCGACCTCATCGACGACGACTGCAATGGCGTCGCAGACGAGGACTATGTGGTCACCGCCAGCAGCTGCGGCGTAGGCTACTGCGCAGGCACCGGCACGATCACGTGCAACGCCGGCGAAGAGATCGACAGCTGCACGCCCGGCGACCCGCTCGCCGGTATCGACACCACCTGCGACGACGTAGATGACGACTGTGACGGAGCCTTCAACGAAGACTACGTGCAGAGCCCGACCCGGTGCGGGACCGGCGTGTGTGCCGCCGTCGGCGTCACACAGTGTGTCGACGAGGGCTCCGGCTACGGAGTCGTCGATACCTGCATCGCCGGCGCTCCGCAGAGCAGCTCTGATGAGAGCTGTGACGGCGTTGATCAGGACTGCAGCGGCGAGGCGGATGAAGACTACGTGGCGCTGACCACAAGCTGCGGCGTGGGCACCTGCGCCGAGAGTGGCACCACCTCGTGCGTTGCCGCTCAGGTCATCGACTCCTGCGAGCCGTCGCTCCCGGATTCTGAGACGGAGCTGCTCTGCGACGGCTTCGACGATGACTGCGACGGCAACGTCGACGAAGACTTCAACTACGACTTCGACGACAACAACTGCGGCTCCTGCGGCGTGGTCTGCAGCGGCACCGACAGCTGCGTCAACGGGAGCTGCACGGACGCGCTTCCCTGCTTCGCAGACACCGATGGTGACGGGTTCGGCGACCCGGCTGTCAGCACCATCCTGACCGGCGTTGACCAGCTCGCCGGGTGCGTCGGCCATGGCCCCGGCGACTGGGTCCGCAACAACACCGACTGTGATGACACTGACGAGGATTACTACCCCGGCGCGGTCGAGGTGGTCGCAGACGGTATCGACCAGAGCTGCGACGGCCGCGAGCTCTGTTACCCGGATGTCGACGGCGACGGCGTCGCCAACACGAACGCCGTACCCCTACAGTCCACGAGCATTGACTGCAGCGCCGCAGGGTTGGCGCCCATCGGCGCAGACGGAGGCGACTGCGACGACAGCGCGGGAACCGGTGGGAACACGTATCCCGGCGCGGACGAAGTCTGTGACGGCCGTGACAACGACTGCGACCCGAACACCAGAGATGAAGATCTGGTCGGTGAGGCAGCGACCCTCAACGTCGGCCTCTGCGAAGGCCTGCGGCAGGTGTGTGTCGACGGCGCGTGGAACGACCCGGTGTATCAGACAATCCCGGGCTACGAGCAGGTCGAGTTTGTGTGCGACGGCGAAGACAACGACTGCGACGGCGAAACCGACGAGAACGGCGACGCCTGGTGCGCGGACCCCTTCGCGGGTCAGTCGCTCTGTATCAGCGGCGCCTGCGAGCTCGTGTGCAACAACGGCTTCTACGCCAACGGGCAGAGCTGTCTGAACGTCAACGAATGCGACGTAAACGCCCCCGGCCGACCGGTGGATTGGACGGACGAAGACCCCTGCGGTCCGAACTCGCTGTGTGCGGACACCTTCGGCTCCTACCGCTGCTCCTGCGCGGCAGGCTATGAGGTGGATCCGGATGCGGACGGCTTCGCCTGCGTGGACGTCGACGAATGCCTGACCGGTGCCGCGCTCTGCGACCCGGCGGCGGAGTGCTTCAACAGCGACGGCTCCTACAGCTGCGGTGCGTGCCCGGATGGCTTCACCGACCTTGATCCCGGCAACCCGGGTGCGGTGTGCGTCGACGTCAACGAGTGCTCTGATGACCAGCTCAACGATTGCGACGCCCTCGCCGGCTGCAACAACCTGCCGGGCACCTTCCTCTGCGGCGACTGCCCGAACGGCTACGCAGGCGACGGAACAAGCTGTGAAGACGTGGACGAATGCGCGGATGACACGCTCAATGAATGCGACACCAACGCGACCTGTACGAACGTGACGGGCAGCTACGATTGCGCCTGCCTGCGCGGCTTTGTGAGCACCGGTGCGGTCGCCGGCGAGAGCTGCGAGGACGTCGACGAATGCGAAGCGGGCACAGATTTCTGTGACGAAAATGCCACCTGTACCAATACGATTGGCGACTACACCTGCGCCTGTAACGAAGGCTTCGTCGGCTCGGGCACCTCGTGCTCGCCCGCGGAGTTCTGCGGTGATGGAACAGAGCAGGCGGACGAAGAGTGCGACGACGGTAACAACAATGATGGAGATGGCTGCGCCGCAGACTGCACGCTGGAGCCCTTCTGCGGCGACGGAACCGAGGACGAGGGTGAAGAGTGTGATGACGGCAACAATCTGGCCGGCGATGGCTGTGCTGCGGACTGCACCATCGAGCCCTTCTGCGGCGACGGAAACCTCGACGTGGGCGAGCAGTGCGACGACGGCAACAACCTGGCCGGCGACGGCTGCTCGGCGACCTGCTCTCTGGAAGCCTTCTGCGGTGACGGCCTGCCCGACGTGGGCGAGCAGTGCGACGACGGCAACAACAACAACGGAGACGGCTGCGCGGCTGATTGTACGCTCGAAGCCACCTGCGGCGATGGCGTGCTGGTACCCGGCGTTGAAGACTGCGACGACGGCAACACAGAGTCGGGCGACGGCTGCTCGTCAGACTGCACGACCGAGCTCGACTCCGACGGCGACGGTATCTCGGATGACGACGAGATCGCGCTGGGCCTGGACCCCAACGATCCGGACTTCGATGACGACGGACTCGACGACGGCGATGAGCTTGCCTTCGGGACGGACCCCGATGACCCCGATACCGACGACGACGGGGTAGACGACGGAGAGGAGATTGACCTCGGGCTCAATCCCCTCGCGCCGGACAGCGACGAAGACGAGGTCGACGATGGCGAAGAGATCGCACTGGGCCTCAATCCTCTGAGCCCGGACAGCGACGGCGATGACGTTGAGGATGGGGAGGAGATCGCGCTTGGCACCAATCCCCTCGAGCCGGACAGCGACGGTGATGGGCTCGATGACGGTGAGGAGCTGGATCTCGGTACGAATCCTCTGGAGGCCGACAGCGACGACGACGGCATCGACGATGGTGAAGAGCTCGACCTCGGCCTCGACCCGAACGACGCCGACAGCGACGACGACGGCATTGACGACGGTGAGGAGCTGGATCTCGGAACGGACCCCCTCAGCCCGGATAGCGACGGCGACGGTATCGATGACGCCGACGAGATTCGAGACGGGACCGATCCGACGGACCCGGACAGCGATGACGACGGACTCGATGACGGTGACGAGGCGGCGCAGGGTACGGACCCCCACGACCCGGACAGCGACGATGATGGCCTCAACGATGGCGACGAGATCGAAGCCGGCGCTGATCCGCTGGACCCGGATACAGATGACGATGGGCTCGATGACGCGCGGGAGGTTGCCCTCGGCACAGATCCGGCATCAGCGGACACGGACAACGATGGCATCGACGACAACATCGAAGTCGAATTCGACCTGGATCCGCTGGACCCTGACATGGACGATGACGGCGTACTCGACGGCTCCGACAACTGTCCGATCGCCGCAAATCCCGGGCAGGAGGACAACGACGGCAACGGCATCGGCGACGTGTGCGACGAGATCATCGCGGACGCCGGCTGCGAGTGCGGCACTGTGCGCGCCGGCGGAGGCATGTGGGCGACGCTCGTCGCCGTCCTTGGGCTCGCGCTGGCAACCCGTCGTCGGCGCGACGACTGAGGCGGCAACGACGCCGTCCGTCATCCCATCTCTGTCGCCGGCAGCGTTGGGATGAGGTGAATCCATGAAGGCACGTGCGATCCGACTTGGAATACGCGGGCGTCACGGGTAATCTGCCCACGTCTACAGGCAAGACGCAGCATGCCACGACTTCCGCAGCCCCGGAGCGAAGCGATCGCTTCCACCTGCGTCGTCGCCGCGCCGCTTACGGTCCACTGTCAGGAGCCCCGTGATGAACCAGTTTTCCTCGATACGTCGTCGCGCAGCCACGGCTGCACTTATCGTCGCCTCCGTTTCCGTGTTCGGCGCCGCGTCGTCAGCATGGGCGGGTCAGGGTTGGCCGGTGATCAACGAGGTCGACTATGACCAGACGGGTACCGACAACCTGGAGTTCATCGAGCTGCGAAACCTCTTCAATTGGACCTACAGCATCGGCAATTTCAATGTCTGCCTGGTCAACGGCAGCAGCAACTCGGTCTATCAGGAGATCGACCTGCCGGATGTGAGTCTGGCGCCCGGTGAGTACTTCTTGATCTGCGCAGACAACGGGACGTCGGGGGCAATCTACCCGAATTGTGACATGGAGGTCACGCCGGGCTCAAACCTGATTCAGAACGGCGCGCCCGACGCGATCGGCGTCACTTTCGGTCCGTGTACCAACGGACAGGGGGTCTACGATACGCTCAGCTATGAAGGCGCTGTCGACGGCTGGAATGAAGGCAACGGGAATCTGGTCAACGACGATTCCAGTTTGGACAACGCGCTGACCGGGATGCACTCCGTGGGGCGCCGTAGCGACCTTCAGACGGCCGACACGGGCGACAACAACGCAGACTTTTCGGCCCAGTGTGCCACCCCGGGCACCGACAACAGCAGCTCCGTATTCTGTAGTCTGCAGTCAGGCTGCGACTACATGGTCGAGAATACGAATGACTCCGGAGTGGGCTCCCTGCGTGACGCAATCGAGTTCGCGAACTCCGATCAGGACTACACGAGGATCTGCTTCGACATCCCCGGACCGCTCCCGCACACGATCGCGCCTCAGTCGCCGCTACCGGAGATCGTCTTCGGCGCAGTCATCGATGGTCTGAGCGAGCCTGATTTCGCCGGAGTCGCGGTTGTCGACGTGGACGGCAGCGCCGCCGGGACAGGGTCGCTGTTTACGGTTGGCTCGGGCGCGAACGGCTCCATCATCAGCGGCCTCGGCATCCTGTCTGCCGACGAACACGGAGTCCTGGTCAACGCCAGCAGCGTGGACCTGCTTAATTTGAGAGTGGGCGAGTCCTACGCGGGTGCTCCTGCCGGTTGCGGCGATGACGGAGTCCAGTTCGGACCTGACGCCGGCAGCGGGTTTCTGGCGGGCTCACGGGTCGTACACTCCACCGGCGACGGGGTGGAGATTCAATCGCGCTTCACCCGAGTGGAGGCGACCCTCATCGGTGTCAGCAGCGGTGGTCAGGCGGCACCCAACGCCGGCAGCGGCGTCAATGTGATCGGAGACTACAACACCATCGGAACGGATGAACCGGAAGAGGTGTCCCCGAACGTGATCCTCATCGCACCGGGACAGGCAGGGGTTCGCGTCTTCGGTGTCGAAGACACCGCCATCCTCCACAACTACATCGGCACCACGCCGGAATGGAAGACCGCCGGTGGTGACTTCGGAATCTACATCGAGGCGAGCTCCTACACCTGCATCGGCGGCCGCGACGACGGCAAGTCCGGATGTGTTGATCGGGCACCGAACTACATCGGCGGCAACGTGGACGGCATCTTCATCGTCAACGGCCAGGGTGAAGTCTCAACCCGGAGCACGACAATTCTGGGCAATTTCATTGGAGTGGGTGACAGCGCCGAGGACGACATTGGCAACACGAGCCGCGGCATTTTCGTGGGGGTTGATGTCTCTGACACACAGATCGGCGACAACTTCGACGAATTCGGCTTCGGCAACGGTGATCCCGAGAACACCATCGGGCACAACGCGGTCGGCGTAGAGATTCACGTTGAGGCATTCGACAGTCGTGAAGGTGTTCGGGTGGCGAACAATTACATCGGCGTCAGCCGCGGGGCCGGCGCGCCGGCACCGAATGACGTCGGTGTATTTCTGACCGGCAACGCGTCTCACAACTGCATCGGCGGTACCTTTAACAACGGCTTCATTCCCTCACTCACCGATGGCGGTACGCTTGTGCAGGGCATCAGCGAGCCGGCCGCGACCTGCACGACCCGCGCAGGCAACGTCATATCAAGCAACACATTCGCGGGTGTGGTTGTCGACAGCCTCTCGCCGAACGACGTGCAACGGCACAACAGCATCATGGAAAACCATATCGGACTCGACGACTTCGATGCGGCTACCCTGCCCGTGCAGTCGACAGGCGTGCTCCTGGGCCTCACTGCTTCCGGCAACTGTGTCGGCGGCTACTTTGATCCCGTCGCGGAGCTGGGCATCTGTGAGAGCAGCGGAAACACCATCGGTGGCAACATCGTCGGTGTTGATGAGAACGGTATCGATAACGACATCGCCTTCAACGTTGTCGTCGACAACTCCAACGTCGGCATTATTGCCGGCGGCAAGTACACGGATGTGTACCGAAACACGGTCGGCCACACGGTTGATGACGGCGCGCGTCCGAACGGAGAAGGCATCTTCGTGGACGGCGACAACGTGCGGATCGGCGACCAGGGCTACACACCCTCGATCGCTGTCGAGGCGGCCGGAGGCGTGGTCCTCGGGCAGGGCGGAAGCAACTATTTCTACAATGCCAGCAACGTCGTCGCGGGCAACACGGGTCATGGTATCAACATCGACCCCACGGCAGGCCCGGTGGCGGTGTTCAACAACCTGGTCGGACTTGCGTTTGTCGAGCAGGGCAGCTCGGAGTTGCCGAATGGCACCGGCATCTACGTCAGCGCCGGAAGCAGCATTCGCTGCGTGGGCACCGATCCGGGACCGGCGCCGGAGGACTGCCGCCAGTTCAGGCCCGTATTCCCGAACCGAATCTCGGCAAACGCCGGGCCCGGTATTCAGGTCGTCGGCAACGGCGAAGGCAACAGCGGCAGGACCGGGATTATCTACAACGAAATCGGCCTCGACCTTGATGGAACCGACGGCGCCGGCAACGGCAGTCAGGGCGTGGTGGTCCGGGACGCGCGCTTCGTCGATATGGAAGGTAACGTAATCGTCGATAACGGCGGCGATGGCGTCCTGATCGAAAACTCCAGCGACGTGGCCGTCTACTACGGACAAATCGGAGCGTTCTACAATCCGCAGACCGGGAGCTCTACAGACCTGGGCAACGCCGGCGACGGCGTCGGAATCGTCGACTCCGATGAGGTGTACCTTGCCGGGCAGAAGTTGAGCCTGGTTATTGCCGCCAATGGCCAGAACGGCGTCGCCATGGAATGCGCTACCGGTACATGCACCGGCGTGTTCGTCGGCATTGGAACCGAGATCTATCGAAGCGCGGCTCACGGAGTCGCGGTACGCGGCGCTCCCGGCGCTGCGGTCCAGGTAGCCCTGGAGTGGATTCAGATCTACGGAAACGGCGGCAACGGCGTGAGCGTCCAGGACGTAACCGGCGTCGACATCGCCGCCGAGATGTTTGACAACGGCCAGCTGGGCATAGACCTGACAGACGCTGCGGCATCCGACCCCGACGGCGTGACCCCGAACGACGCTGACGACAGCGACACCGGGGGCAATGGTCTCTTCAACGCGCCGCTGCTCTACGAGATCACCCACGTTCAGACCGGCACCGGAACCGGTGAACTCACCGTCACCGGGCTGGCACCGGCGACCGCTGTTAATGGCGACGGCGCGCACATTCGCATCTACTGGTCAGACGCCGCCGACCCCAGCGGCTTCGGTGAAGGTCAGCAGTTGATCTTCGAAGGGTACGAGGGAGCCTCCGAGGACGCGATGTCCGGCAGCCAGGCCTACGCCAACACCTTCGCAGGCGTGGACGACAACGCGCGATGGTTCCAGTTTACCTTCCCCTGGTACAACGGTGGAACCGCTCCGGGACCGAATGACTTCTTCACGGCTACCGCGTCGGACGAATTCGACCTGATCGTGGACCAGGAGCCCATCACCAGCGGTCTGACCTCAGAGTTCTCCTACGCGATGCGGGCGGGCGACTGTGTGCCTCTGGTCCTGACGGACGTCACCTGCGACGGTGTCGATGACGACTGTGACGGCGAGGTGGATGAGGACTTCGTCGAAGCGGCTACCACCTGCGGCGTCGGTGCCTGCACCGGCAACACCGGCAACCTGACCTGCGTTCAGGTGCAGACCGGTACGTTTGAGGTGCAGGACACCTGCGACCCTCTGGCCGGCGCCGGTGCCCAGGGAACCGACATCTGTGGCGGTGGCGACACAGACTGCGATGGCGTGATGGACGAAGACTTCGCCTCTGTGGCCACTACCTGTGGCGTCGGTGAGTGCTCAGGAAACACCGGGGCCACCACCTGCGTTCGCGGTCTGCTGGGCGACACATGCGATCCCTTCGCGGGCGCGAACCACGGGCCGGACACGTGCGACGGTCTCGATACCGACTGCGACGGCGAGTACGACGAAGACTTCCAGTCAACGTCGACCACCTGTGGCGTCGGCGAGTGCGCCGGCAACACCGGCGTAACCTCGTGCGTGCAGCTCGATGGCGGCGCTGAGGTTCAGGACTCCTGCGATCCATTTGAGGGCGCAGACGATGGTCCCGACACCTGCGACGGCGCCGATACCGACTGCGACGGCGAGGCGGATGAAGACTTCCAGGCTTCGCCGACCACCTGCGGGCTTGGAGAGTGCAGCGGCAATCAGGGCGCTACGACCTGCGAGAGCGGCGTCGTGGGCGACAGCTGCGATCCCTTCGCGGGCGCACAGCAGGGCCCGGATCTCTGCGACGGAGCGGACACGGACTGCGACGGCGAGCTGGATGAGGACTTTCAGGCAACGTCGACCACCTGCGGCGTGGGCATCTGCGCCGGTAACAGCGGCGTGACTTCGTGCGTGCAGCTCGACGGTGGCGCTGAGGTCCAGGACTCCTGCGACCCCACCGCCGGCGCTGATCTGCAGAACCCGGACGGTTGTGACGGGCAGGACACGGACTGTGACGGCGAGACGGACGAAGACTTTGCCCCCGAGCAGACCGACTGCGGTCAGGGAATCTGCGCGGGCAACCTCGGCGCAACTACCTGCGAGAATGGTGTTCCCGGCAACACCTGCGATCCCTTCGAAGGCGCAGACACGGGACCGGACACCTGCGACGGCGAGGACACGGACTGCGACGGCGAGCTCGATGAGGACTTCGCGTCGACGTCGACCACATGCGGTGTAGGCGAGTGTTCCGGCAACACCGGCGTGACCTCATGTGTGCAGCTGGATGACGGCGCCGAAGTGCAGGACTCCTGCGACCCCCTGCAGGGCGCCGATCTCGAAAGCCCGGATGTGTGTGATGGCAACGACACGGACTGCGACGGCGAGACGGACGAGGACTTCAGCTCTCAGGCCACGACCTGCGGCCTCGGAAGCTGCGAGGGCAACCAGGGCAGCACTTCGTGTGTCGAGGGCTCCGTGGAGGACAGCTGCGACCCGCTGGCCGGCGCCGACCTGCAGAACCCCGACGTCTGCGACGGTCTGGACACGGACTGTGACGGCGAGACGGACGAAGACTTCAGCTCAACCTCGACCACGTGCGGTGAGGGTGAGTGCGCCGGCAACACGGGCGTAACCTCATGCGGGCAGCTGCCGAGCGGCGAGTTCGCTGTCCAGGATTCCTGCGACCCCCTCGCCGGCGCAGACGACGGCCCGGACTCCTGCGACGGAGCGGACACGGACTGTGATGGCGAAGTGGATGAGGACTTCATCTCGGCGTCGACCAGCTGCGGCCTCGGAAGCTGTGAGGGCAACGAAGGCAGCACCTCGTGCGTTGATGGCAGCGTCGAAGACAGCTGTGACCCGCTGGCAGGCGCTGATCTGCAGAACCCGGACCTCTGCGACGGTCTGGACACGGACTGTGATGGTGAGACGGATGAAGACTTCAGCTCCACCAACACCAGCTGCGGCGTAGGTACCTGCACCGGCAACACCGGCGCGACATCCTGTGGCCAGCTGCCGAGCGGCGAGTTCGCTGTCCTGGATTCCTGCGATCCCCTTGAAGGCGCAGACCTCGAAAGCCCGGACGATTGCGACGGTTTCGACACAGATTGCGACGGCGAGACGGACGAGGACTTCAACGCGGAAAGCACAACGTGTGGCCTCGGCCTCTGCGACGGCAACACCGGTATCACCTCGTGTGATGATGGCAGTGTGGAAGACAGCTGTGACCCGCTGGCAGGCGCTGACCTGCAGAGCCCGGACATCTGCGATGGTCTGGATACGGACTGCGACGGTGAGGTCGACGAAGACTTCAGCTCTCAGGCGACGACCTGTGGCGTGGGCGCATGCGCCGGCAACACAGGCGTGACGTCCTGTTCTCAGGTGCCGACGGGTGAATTCACCGTGCTCGACTCCTGCGACCCGTTGGATGGTGCTGACCTGGAAGGCGCGGACCTTTGTGACGGCGACGACACCGACTGTGACGGTGAGGTCGACGAAGACTTCGTCGGCGCCTCGGTAGACTGCGGGCAGGGTGAGTGCGCCTCCACGGGCACGGAGTTCTGCGAGAACGGTCAGGTCTTCGACGACTGCGTCCCCGGTGAGCCCGTCGGTGAGACCGAGCTCCTGTGTGATGAGCTCGACGATGACTGCGACGGCACCGCCGACGAGGACTTCGACTTCAACTACGACGACAGCAACTGCGGCGGCTGCGGCATCGCATGCACCGACGGCACGAGCTGCGTGCTCGGCGAATGCACCGACGCGCTGCCCTGCTTCGAAGACTCTGACGAAGACGGCTTCGGCAACCCGGACGTCTCTGTGGTCCTCACCGGCATGGACCAGAGCGCCGGCTGCGCGGAGTATGACAGCGGCGATGATGGTCGGGGTCCGTGGGTCCGCGACAACACGGACTGCGACGATACGAATGGTGAGTACTTCCCCGGCGCCGACGAAATCGTCGCCGACGGCATTGATCAGAGCTGCGACGGCCGCGAACTCTGCTACCGCGATGAGGACGGCGACGGCTACGCGAACAGTGACGCAGAGCCTGTACAGAGCGAGGCGATCGACTGCGAAGCGGAAGGCGTCGCCGGGCTTGAGGCGCCGGGTGGCGACTGCGACGATCGCAACGAGAACACCCACCCGGACGCCGAGGAGCTTTGTGACGGGCTGGACAACGACTGCGACGAGCTGACCCTCGACATCGACCTCGTCGGTGAGCCCGCAACGCTCAACGTGGGTGTCTGCGGCAGCCTGGTGATGCTCTGCATCGACGGCGCATGGACGGACCCCGACTTCTCACAGGTTCCCGGCTACCAGGAGGTTGAGTTCGACTGCGACGACCTGGACAACGACT
>JAUICO010000086.1 GCA_030427825.1 bacterium
GGTTGTCTCGGTTGTCGGCGATATCGATCCGGAACACATGGTCCGCAGCATCGCCGCTCGTTTCACGCGAGACGTAGAGGGCCCGGGCTGGGAGTTTAACACACCTGCCGCGCCTCCCGCCGCCGATGCACAGTGGCTGCAGTCGGAACGGGACCGTCAGCAGGCACACATCGTGGTTGGTTTTCCTGCAGCGTCCATGTTGGATGACGACGCGGTCCATTTCGAGCTGCTCGCCGCAGTGCTGGGCGGGCAGGGCGGTCGCCTCTTCGTAGAGCTCCGAGATCGTCAGAGCCTCGCCTACAGCGTGAGTGCCTTCGCCACGCAGGGCTACGATGTGGGGAGCTTCGCGGTTTACATCGCCACAGGCGCCGCAAACGTGGACCTCGCCGTAGAGGAGATTCGTCGTCTGCTACGCGATGTCGCCGCCGGCGGGATCACGAACGAAGAGTTGGAGCGAGCGCAGCGCTATCTGATTGGGCGACGCGATGTGTCTATGCAGAGCCGCGGGAATCGAGCTACGTCGATGACCTTCAACGAGCTCTATGGCCGTGGGTATCGCTGGGGTTTCCCCGACGCATACGCCGAGCGCGTCAACGCGGTGACGGCTGAGGACATCCGCGACGCCGCCTCGCGCTTGAGCGCAGAGCGGGAGGTTGTGTCCGTCGTCCGACCCTCGCCGCCGCCCGGGGCGGAATAGGGGCGGGGGATCCGGGCTTGAGCGGCGCCTGAGTGAAGGCACGTCGCAGGTGCAGGCCCGAAGCGGTGCGTGTTACTCGTTGCCGAGCAGTACGTCTGCGTTGAGTTCGGTGGTGAACTCCAGGTGCAGTCCGTCGTTGTCGATGCGCCCTGTACCCTGCAGATCGTTGATCGCGCGGAACTGGCGGACTGTGTTCTGCAGCGCTTCCATCTGATCGTCAGGCAGAGCTCGAGTATCCGTAAGGTACGCGATGACCTGGTCGATCACGCCACGCAGGCGGTCGCCGTCGAGGCTCAGCCGTCCGATCTCTCCGCTGTTGGTCGAAGTCGGGGATGTTCCCAGCGCAGCGAGAGCGTCGGCAGGCACCTCGCCGACAGTGAGGACAACGCGATCGGAAAATTCGATGATACGAATCACGATAGGCGTGTACTCAATCGCGTACTCAGAGGTCGGGAACTCGGCGCCCTCGACCATCTGCCCCGGCATGTTCAGCTGCCCGCGAATTGCTCGGTCCAGACGCCGCGCCAGGGCCGCAGCTTCAGGAGAACCGATCATCACGGCGGCCTCGATGTTGGGGATAAAGCCGAGCATTTCGGCGTTGAAGATTGCGAGGCCGAGGTCGCCGCTCACCGTGCGCAGGTTGAACGCGAGGTTATCGCGCTGGGCGACCTTCAGCTGGGCCAGCGCTCCCGTGAGCACCGCGATGTTCGGGCATTCCACGAGGTCGGGTTCAGCGACGATTGCGTCGAACATCGCCTGAAAGTTCATGGCGGTGGTTCCTGCGAAGACCGCGCTGCCGGCGACGGTTTCGAAGTCGGGAATGGTGCCACGAAAGAGCCGGCTGATACGCTCGTTGCCGGCCGGACTGGTGGCGAAGGTCGTGGCTTGCCGGGAGTTTGCCCCTCGATCTCCGGAGCGATAGGTTCCGCTCTGAATGCCCGGAAACATCGTCGTGAGGCGTTCTGCTTCGATCAGGCACCTCCGCTCGTGATCTGCGCTGTGGTAAGCGGTGCTTCCCTCGGTCAGTCCCATCGGGCCGGCCGCGGCCATGAATTCGTCACGACCTTCTGCGATCATGCGGATCAGGCTCGAGAACGTGTCGGTCTCAATGTAGAAAATGCCGCTGAGTGCTTCGCCCGCTGCGGCGCCGCCATGCAGCGCACGACCTGCTTCGGTCTCCGTGAATCCAACGTCGTCCAGGCTGCCGGCCATGATGCCTGCCAGTTCTGCAGCGACTTCTTCATCGCCTGCTATCTCGGACAGGCGAAAGATGATGTAGTTGCCGGCCACGCCCATGTCGATTCGGCCGCCATGGTCCCCGCCTTCGATCTCGTTCGTAGTGTGGAAGGTCGCGCCGGCGACGCGATGCTCGCGCCACTCCTGGTCCGCGGCGCCACTTCGCATGTCGGAAAGGGTCCGGCGTGCAGCGTCGGTGTCGTCGGAGCGCATGACAGCGAAGAGCGCATCACCGGCGGCGAAGACGGCGTAGTCGCCCTGGAGGTCGACTCCGAGGGATCGGAGTTCTTCGACGCTGTCGATGTCGCGATTGGCGATCTCGCTGAGGAAATCGACCATCGATGGCATCTGAATGGCGTCATCAAGGGCGCCGGCTGAAGGCCCGGTCACCTGCATCTCGAGCATCGCAGCGTCGAGCTCATTCATGTCAGCGGCGTACACGAAAGTGGCCGTTGCCGGGACCGCGTCAAAGGCGTGTCCCCAGGCGGTGTCGCCATTGCCGCGGCTCTGCTTTCCGCCGCAGGCAGCGACGAGGGACATTGCCGCGATCAGTAGTATCGTCTTCTTCACCGGTTTCTCCAGGTAGGGTTTGGTGTTCGAGTTGGTCACGTGGTCGGCGCGGACAGTCCGCTTCGTCAACGCGTCGGCCGCAGGTTTCATGCCGCGAGACGTGAGCAAGGTCCAGAGGGACACGCGTTGTGCGGTGTGAGGCCGGCGCGTCAGCGGTGCGCGATAAGGTCGATTTCTACGCGGGCGCTGCGTGGGAGCTCGCGAACCGCGACCGTGGAGCGCGCCGGCGGATCGCCGTCGAATCGTTCGCCGTAGATGCTGTTGACCGTGGCAAAGTCCGCCATATCGGCGAGGAAGATCGTCGCCTTGATGACCCGGGTCCAGTCGCTCCCTGCCGCCTTCAGGACTGCGTCGAGGTTTTCCATCGCCTGTCGCGTCTGGGCTTCGACGCCTTCGAGCAACTCACCGGTCGCGGGAATCATCCCAAGCTGGCCAGAGGTGAACACAAGGTCGCCGTAGGCGACGGCCTGACTGTAGGGGCCGATGGCGGCGGGGGCGTGCTGTGTGCTGATCCTTCGCTTCATCATGTCCGCTCCGTGTCATTACTTCGGCCCCCCGCGCGGGCAACCGGGTCGACGTGCATGGTCGGTGTAGAGTATCGCGCTCAGAGACGGCTGTCAGCGCCAACGGGAGCCCATGAAGCGAACTTTCACAGCGGAATTCGAGCGTCGGGTAGCTGCGGGGGGCGACGCGATTGCCCTTCGTTACCGACGTGATGGTGTATGGCAGGCGATGTCATGGGCGCAGTGGCATGCGGAGTCCGAGAAGTACGCTGCGGCGTTGATCGCGCTCGGCCTCAAGGCAGGGGACCGCGTGGCGATTCTCTGTTCCAATGGACCGGAGTGGGTCATCGCCGACCAGGCGATCCTCTCGACCGGCTGTGTGACCGTGCCGATATACGCTTCGAATCTGGCACAACACTGTGCGTCGATCCTGGAGGATTCCGGGGCACGGGTCGCGATTGTTGAGGATCCGCTCCAGCTGGAGAAGCTCTGCCAGGGCGCTCCGGGGCTTGAGCAACTTGAGCACATCATCGTGCAGAAGGCGCTGACCGTGCTGGACCGACCGGATTCACACGGGCGCACCAGGATCGCGCTTGAGGACGTCCTTCATGCGGGACGCGCACCGGCGGCGGTGATTCGGGGTGAGGAACTCGGTGAGCTGGCGCAACAGTGCGCGGACGACGATCCGAACGCGGTTCGTACTCGGCGCCGTGCTGTGCGCGGCCCGGATGCTGCGAGCATCGTCTACACCTCCGGGACCTCGGGCAGACCCCGTGGGGTGGTGCTGACGCACAGCAACTTCGCGGCCGAGGTCGCGGGCAACGCAATCGCGATTCCCATCGACGAATCCGACGAGCAGCTGCTGATCCTTCCACTATCTCACGCCTTTGCACGCGTGCTCTACATGACCGCGGTCCGAGCGGGCACGATCACGACCTTTTCGGCAGGATTCGGCTCGCTGCTTGAAGAGCTCGCACAGATTCGGCCTACCTTTATCGTCGGGGTGCCGGCGGTGTTCGATCGCCTCCAGGCCAACCTGCTTCTGAGCGCGCAGAATGATGCGATCCTGCGCCGGCTCGGATCCCGCCGCCTGGTGGCGGGCGCCGTCGATGAGTCCAAGCGGCGGCAGGCCGGGGAATCGAGGAGTCCGGCACAGCACGGACGCTACTTCATGCTCGACCGCCTGCTCTTTCGCCGGGTGAGGGCGCTCTTCGGCGGCAAGCTGCGCTTCGCGATCTCCGGGGGCGCGCCCCTGGCTTCAGAAGTCGCCGACTTCTTCGTAGGCGCCGGCGTCCCGCTGCTCGAGGGCTACGGGCTCACAGAAACCTGCGGCGCAGCGCTCGTGAATCGCCCGGACCACTTTCGTACCGGCACCGTCGGCACGACCCTGCGGGGCGTCGAAGCCGCACTCGCCGAGGACGGCGAGATTCTGTTGCGTGGGTCGACGATTTCGCCGGGCTATTGGAACAGTGATGAGAAGATTGTCGACGACAAGGGCTGGTTTCGCACGGGCGACATCGGTGAGTTTGACGATGAGTTCCTGCGCGTTACCGACCGCAAGAAGGACCTGATTGTCACGGCGCTGGGGCGCTCTGTCTCGCCGCAGTTCCTCGAGACCCAGCTCAAGACCATTCCCCTCGTAGAGCGTGCCTGCGTGCACGGCGATGACCGCGAGTTTGTGAGCGCACTGATCACCCTGGACCGTGAGGCGTTGCGGCGGGTGGCTGAGTCCGAAAAGCTCGGCACGCTGGATCCGCGGGAGCTGGCGCAACACAAGCGCATCTACGAACTTGTGGGCAAAGGCGTCGCGAGGGTGAACGCAGAGTTGCCGGCAGCAGAGCAGGTGCGCAGGTTCGCCATACTGGCCGGCGAGTTCCGACTGCAGACCGGCGAGCTCACCCCGACGATGAAGCTCAGGCGGCGTTTTGTCACCGAAAAATATCGTTCCATATTCGACAGCTTCTATAGCGACGCCGACGCTGGCCGCGCTCGTGCGGAGTAGGCGGTGACTCCCTTCGAGAAATGGGAGGGTACCGGCAACGACTTTATCGTGGTCGCCGAGGAACACCTCAGCGTCGCCGACGCCGCGAAACATGCGCCGGCGTGGTGCGATCGGCATTTCGGCGTGGGCGCCGACGGCATCCTCATCGTCGGCCGCCGTCCGAAGTCGATGACTGTCATCAACGCAGACGGCTCGAGGCCCGAGATGTGCGGCAACGGCATCCGCATTGTTGCCGCCGCCTTTGGTGAGGGGGTGCACACTATCCGAACCGACGCCGGCGTGTTGGAGTGCGCCGCCGCGCGTGCGACGGCCGATCTCAGCTCCTCGGACTCGGCGCCGTGGATGGTGTCGGTGTCGATGGGAACGATCGACTTCACTCCCGCCGCATCCCACGTTGAGGGTCCTGTCGACGGCGAGGGCCCCTGGTCGCTGCCATCGGTTGAGGTCGGGTCGAGCGGCTACATCGCGTCCGCAGGAAACCCGCACTGGGTCTTTGTCGACGTAGCCGTGCCGAGCGCTGAAGCATGCGGGCGCATGGAGAATGACCGACGCTTCACGCAGCGCACCAACGTTGAGTTTGTGCGGCCACTCGGCGGCAACGAATTCGAGCTGGTGGTCTGGGAACGTGGTTGCGGATTCACCCTGGCCTGCGGGACCGGCGCGGCGGCGACAGCGGCGGTGCTTGCGGCCTGCGAACACGCTGATCCGGCGCATCCCGTCACCGTGCATCTGCCGGGTGGTCCACTGCAGATTACCGTCGACACTGACGCGCGGGCGACCATGACGGGTCCTGCGCGAAAGGTGTACGTGGGCGTTCTGCCCTGATCGCACACGCCGCGCTCCTCGCTGGAGGGCAGGGTGTGCTTCGAACTCCGCGACGCTACCCTCGGTAGCAGCGCGCGCTCAGCGGTGCTTCTTCACCGCGGCACGTATCTCGACGAGTCCGCCGATGGCGCCGGGGACCTGTCCTCGGATGAGGTACACGCCGTCGGCTGCGCGCGTCTGGCTCTCGCCTTCGCCGCTGGTCTCGCACACTACACGAACGAGGCGCTGGTTCTGTACCGTCGACCGCGTGCCGCCATAGCGCCCCGGCATCTTCATGCCCTTGAAGACGCGCGCGGGATCCGCCGACATGCCGATGGCACCACCACCACGGTAGGACTCGTGGACACCGTGTGAGGCCTTGAAGCCGGCGAAGTTGTGCCGCTTCATGACACCGGAGAAGCCGCGGCCCTTGCTGGTCGCGGAGACGTCGATAATGTCGCCTTCTGCGAAGGTGTCGGCAGGAATCACCTGGCCGATTTCATAGTTGTCGAGGTCGGCTTCGTCGACACGAAGCTCGCGGATGACCTTCATCGGCTCGAGCTTCTTCGCCGCGAATACGCCGACCTGCGCTTTGGTCAGGCCGCGGTAGCGGTTATCGCCTTCTTTGGCGAACTTACGTGCCGCTTCAAAGCCGAGCTGCAGCGCGGAGTAGCCGTCTTTTCCGTTGGCGCTCTTCTTGCCGACCACCACAAGGGGGCCGACCTGAACGGCGGTAACGGGAAGAACGGTGCCGTTCTCTTCGAAAATCTGCGTCATTCCGAGCTTGCGCCCGAGCATCATCTTAGCCATCGCCATCTCCTTTCAGTCCTCGCGGCGAGCACAGTGCAGCTGAAAGCTCAGGGCACCGCGCGAAAAATCCGGTTTTCAAAACCCGCTGAGGCGTTGGATGCAGCGAGGAGCGCATCGCGGATCTCAACGGGGGCGTGTTGCTATTGGGGGTTGGATGCAGTGTCAACGTGATTCTGGGCTCCGGTCGGGCTCGCAGGAAGCCGCCGGAGCGGGGTGTGCGGAGCGATCGCGGAGCGCATTCACGGTCGTCGTTGCCACCATTGTTGTAATCCCGTGTGCGCCGCATAATAAGGCGCGAACGAAAAGGGACGGGGCTGAGTGAGCCGAGAACTTGAACATCGCGCGAAAACTACGCGCAGTGAAGGGTGTGCTTCGTGCGCACTCGCGCGGCGTTTTTGGCGCCACCCGGCTGTACAGGTCGCGCTCGTCGCAGTGCTTGTGTCCCTCTGTTCAGCGGCCTGCGGTCTGAAACAGTCTACGTGGCGCTTCCACAAGGACCTGCTCGAAGCGGATCGTATCGCCGACCGCCGGCAGCATGCCGAGGCGCGCTCCATGTACGAAGAGCTGTCGTGGCGCGCTCCGGACTACGACCTGCTGCGCTATCTGCGCTTTCGCATGGCGCTGATGCTGGAGAGGGACGGGCAGTACGAAGCGGCCCTCGCGGAGTACGCTGAGATCTACGAGAACCCCTATACGGTGTGGGACGATTACGCCGCGCGGGCTCTCTACCGCACCGGTCGCGTATACCGGGACCACTACGACGACAACGACACCGCGATGGAGATCTTCAAGGGCGTGATTCGCGGATTTCCCGACACCGCGCACGCCGACGATGCCTTTATTCAGGTGCGGCGCGACTATGAAGATCGGGGCGACAGCGAAGGCTTGATCGAGTGGTTGAGCGGGGAATACTCGGTGCTCACCAACACAGAGATCGCCGACAACATGCTCTACACGCTGGCACGCACGCTACATGTGGAGATGGAGCAGTACGAGGACGCGATCGAGGTATATCGCCTGGTGATGACGCGCTTCACCCGCTCGAGTCTTGCTGATGATGCCGTGTGGTGGACTGCGGACTGCTACCGCCTGCTCGGTGATCGGGAGCAGGAACGCCGCCTTCTCAGCAACTTCGTCGGAGGCCGCGAAATCAGCCTCATCATGGCTGACTACGACTACCAGTGGTACAGCCCCTCGTTCTTCCGCCTCGCTGAGATGGCTGAGGAAGATGAGGACTGGGCCGAGGCCATTTCGGTGTATCGGGGTTTTGTGAGGACCTTCCCCCTCTCGCTGAAAGTCGACGACGTCCACTACAAGATTATGGAGCTGCAGCTCCGCGAGGGAGACACGCAGGGTATGCGTTCGACGTACCAGTGGTTCATGGATGAGTATCCGGATTCGCGCTTCGTCGATGACGCGCAGGAGCTCCTGGAGCAGGCGGGAATCTCGCTGTGATCGAGGTCCGGAACATCACGAAGTATCACCTGCGTGAGACCGTCCTGGACGACGTCTCGTTCGATGTCGCCGAAGGCACGCAGCTGGGACTGCTGGGGCCGGGTGGTGCCGGCAAGACGCTGCTGACGAAGATCATCACCGGTCTCGTGAAGCCGGACGGCGGCTATGTGAAGGTGGACGGTGTCGACGTGCACTCCCTCGGCGCCGTTGAGCTGGCCACACTGCGCGCGAAAATCGGGATGCTCTTTCAGAACTACGCGCTCTTCGACTTCATGACCGTCCAGGAGAACATCGCTTTTCCGCTGCAGCGGCAGGGCGGGCACACCCGCGTTGAGATGGTCAAGAAGGTCAACGAGCTGCTCGCAGAGATCGGGCTGAAGGGCACGAATCATCAGTATCCCCGCGAGCTGAGCGGCGGGATGAAGAAGCGCGTCACCTTTGCTCGCGCAGTCGTCCATCAGCCGCCCATTCTGTTTTATGACGATCCGACAATGGGCCTGGACCCTGTAACCTCAAGCAAGATTTTCATTATGCTTGAGCGTATGCGGAAGCGGGGCGTGACGTCGATCTGCATCACACACGATGTTCTCGGCGTGCGTGATATCTGCGATACCTTCGCGCTCCTCGACAAAGGCCGTCTGATCCTGGAAGGCAGCCGCGCAGACTTTGAGAATTCGGACGTGCGGCTCGTTCGACAGTTTTGGGACGGAACCAGCGACTGATGCGAACAATCCTTCACATCATCGGCGCGAATGTGATGGGGATCGCCTACGATCTCGGCGGCATTTGCATCCTGCAGACGCAGATCATCCGTGCGATGTTCCCGCCGAAGCTCGACATGATCGAGTTGTGGCGAAACCTCTACAAGGTGGGGGTGAAGAGCTTCCCGATCGTGGCCGTCACCGCGATGCTCGTGGGCGCGATCATGGTCATTCAGACCGGCGCACTCGTCGCGGAGTTCGACGCGATCGGCCTCGTCGGCTGGGGCGCAGGATTTGCGACGCTGCGCGAGGTCGGCCCGATTCTGATCGGGCTGATGTTCTCGGGCCGCGTTGGCGCGAATAACACCGCCGAGCTGGGTACGATGGTGGTGACGGAGCAGGTGGACGCTCTGCGGGCGCTCGCCATCAACCCGGTCACCTACCTGCTGGTTCCGCGCTTCATCGCGATCGTAACGATGATGTTCCTGTTGACGGTCATTGGCGATGTAGTCGCGCTGGTCGCCGGCTCGGGGATGGCCTACATCATGCTGGGGATTCACCCGGAGCTCTTCTACTCGAGCTTCGTGGAATACATCGAGATGTGGGACCTCATGAGTGGACTGATCAAGGCGCTCTTCTTCGGCGTCGCGATTGCCCTCGTCAGCTGCCACTACGGTATGGCGACCCGGGGCGGCGCCGTGGGTGTCGGCCAGTCAGTCAACAGCTCCGTCGTGGCCTCCGCCGTGAACATCTTTGTCCTCGACTTCCTCCTGACCACCATTCTTCCCTGACCGACTTCGCAGCCCCTTTCGAAGTCTCTCCCTACGTACGCAGCAGCAGGCCACAGTGACCACCGAGACCGCCGACATGCCAGACCACCACGCGCCCGATGAGGAGGGAGTCTTCTCCCGCTTTGTCGGCGGCGTAGGTGCGCCCTTTGTCATGATTGGCGCAGAGCTGCTCGACATCTTCAAGACCTTCTTCCTGACCGCCTACTACACCTTCGCGCGCCCGATTCGCTGGCGGGAGGTGCTCCGGCAGTGCAACGAGATAGGCGTCAAATCCCTCTTCTTTATCTCGGTCGTCATGGGCTTCCTCGGCGCGGTCATGATTGTGCAGGCGGGCTACCAGGCGGAGAAGATCGTCGGCGACCTGTCGATGATCGGCGCTTTCTTCCTGCAGATGATGCTGCGCGAGCTGGCGCCTACGATGACGGCGACGATGCTCGCTACCCGCGTCGGCACCGGAATCGCCGCCGAGATCGGCTCGATGGTCGTTACCGAGCAGGTCGACGCGCTGAAGATGAACAACGCCGACCCGATTCAGTACCTGGTGGTTCCGCGCTTTCTCGCGAGCATCCTGATGACCGTGGTGCTCGCCGCAATCTCCCTGGTGGTCTGCTTCGTGGCAAGTATGCTGGTCTGCCAGGCGGCCTTCGATATTAACCCGCGCACCTACTACAACCCCGTGATGCTGGGCTGGGGCGACCTGATCATCTTCATGATGAAGGCGATCGTCTACGGGATGACGGTTCCGGTCATTGCCGCGCAGGCCGGGCTCAGCGCGTTCGGCGGCAGCGAAGGCGTCGGCTGGGCGACAACCAAGGCCGTCGTCAATGCCTCACTCGCGGTAACCTTCCTGGACTTCGTGCTCAGTGCCTTCGGGTACGTCTTCCTGTTCGATTGAACGAGCGTCTCTGACACGTGATTGAATTCATCGACATCCACAAATCCTTCGGGCCCAAGGACGTGCTCAAGGGAGTAACGCTGACCGTTGAGAAGGGTCAGATCATGTTCATTGTAGGTGCCTCCGGCGCCGGAAAATCGGTGCTCGTAAAGCACCTGGTCGGGCTGCTGCGCCCGGACAAAGGTCGCGTGATTCTCGATGGAACCGACGTCACCGACTTCACCGAGAAGCAGTACTACGAGGTGCGAAAACGCTGCGCGATGGTGTTCCAGAACTCCACGCTTTTCGATTCGATGACGCTCCTGGACAACGTGGCGCTGCCCATCCGCAAGCACTTCAAGATGTCGCTCAAAGAAGCCCGCGACGAGGCGTACAAGAAGCTGGCGCTGGTGGGCATGGAAGCGGAAGGCAACCGCTACCCGGCGGACTTCGGCGATGGAATGCGCAAGAAGGTGGCGATCGCCCGCGCCCTGACCCTCAACCCGGAATTCGTCATCTTCGACGAACCGACGACGGGTATTGACCCCATTTCGGCGGCTATCGTCGACAACCTGATTCGGGACCTATCGGACCGACTGGGTGTAACCTCGATTGTCGTGTCCCACGACCTCCGCTCTATCTTCGGAGTGGCCGACCGGGTCGCGATGATCTACAAGGGGCTCTTCCGACTGGATGGGCCTCCAGACGCGTATCGAACCACAGACGATCCCATCGTCCAACAGTTCATCAATGGACGTCCAGACGGCCCATTCGAGTTGTAGGACATTCGACCGGCAGGAACATGCAAAGAAAAGAAACAGCCATCGAAGTCAAAGTAGGACTGCTTGTTCTCCTGTCAGTGGCCATCCTCGCGGGTTTTGTCCTCCTGCTCGGCGACTGCAGCGTGGGCGGCAAGGCGTATACCTTCAGCGTCGACTTCGATAACGCCGCCGGCCTCAAGCCCGGCGCACCGGTCAAGCTCTCGGGCATCCCCGTAGGCAAGGTGAACTCCGTTCGATTCATGGGCGGCGGGACCGACCCCGAGCTCGGGCGTCCGGTATACGTGCGCGCTGAACTGCAGGTGAACGACGAGTTTCGCGACGCAATCCGCGAAGACGCGAGCTTCACCATCACAACACAGGGTGTCCTCGGCGAGCCCTATGTCGAGATCAGCAGCCCTGACACCGGCGCCGCACTCATCGACAGCGGTGCTGTGATGGTAGGCGTTGACCCGCCGCGAATGGACCAGCTTCTACAGTCCGTCTACAGCACCGTGCAGGGCGTCGAAGAGCTGGTCGCGCGACTCAACGAACGCGGGCAGGGCGAGCCGATTGAGATCGCAATGCTCGTTCACAACGTCGGCTCCCTCGCCGGCAGCCTCGATGAGCGAATCGTCGAGAACTCCGAAGAAATCGACAGCATCATGGACGACGTCGCCGGAATCCTGAACGAAAACCGCGACAAGCTCGGTCCCATCTTCGAGAACGTCGAAGGCCTCACCGGCGAATTCGAGCAGCTCGGCGCCAGCCTGAACTACTCCTTCGGGCGCGGCACGACCCTGCGCAACACCCTCGGCAACGTAGAGTCGATCACCGATGTCGCCGCTCGCGAGATCGAGCCGGTCATGGTCAATGTCCGTGACGCCACCGGCGCCGCGAGCCGTATCCTTGAGACCAACGAACCGAACATCAACCAGACCCTCGACAACGCCAGAACGATGACCGACTCGCTGGTCTCCACCACCGATAACGTCGACACGATTGTGGCTCGCCTTGAGCGCGGCGAAGGCTCCATCGGACGCTTCCTCACCGACGAAGAAATCTTCGAAGATGTGCGGGAGTTTGTACGTGAGCTGAAACGTCGTCCCTGGCGTATCATCTGGAAAGAGTAGATTCCGCTTCGCCCCTCATCGGGTCAGAAGTCCAAAGCTCCCGCCGATCAGAGCGTGGAGCTTTGCGCGTTTTTGGCCCCGATCAATCGACGGATCAATCGACGCTGCCGGCCGCCGAATCGAGCGACCTGCAGGCGCCACGGGCTGCCAGCTCGGCGGTGCTGAACGCCGCCTGAAAGTTGAAGCCACCGATGGGCCCGGTGAGGTCCAGAAGTTCTCCGCAGACGAAGAGCCCGGGGTGTCCCTTCACCTGCATCGTCTTCCGGTTCACCTCGCTGAGGGCCAGTCCCCCTGCGGTGACCTCGGCTTTCGCGAAACCGCGTGTGCCGGAGATCGATACAGGCAGGGCCTTCAGCGACTCGACGATTCGCGACCGCGTTTTTCGGTCAATCTGATTGGCGCTCGGATTCGCGTTCCCGGGTGTCGATCTCTGCATGAGGGCCTCAAACACCCGACGCGGCAGGTCAAAGAGCGTCGCGATACGCGGAGAGCCCGGACGCTCGGCGGCATCGATGAGGAGACGGCGAATCTCGTCCTGCGTCCGGTCCGGCAGGAAGTCCAATCGCGCCTCACGATGGCCGTCGCGGGACACGGCTTCCGACAGGTCCATGGCAGCGGGCCCGGAGAGGCCCGTGTGGGTAAACAGGACGGGTCGCCGCCGCCGCCTGTCACCGATGCGCATCTCGACATCGACCGCGATGCCGCTGAGCGCGTGAATCCAGGACTCAGAGCTTGTCAGCGGCACGAGCGCCGGTACCGGATGCACGACCCTCAATCCCAACGCGCGCAGCCATGGATAGGCGTCGCCGGTGGTGCCGGATTTCGGGTAGCTCTGTCCCCCGGCGCACAGAATCAATCGGCGGCACAGGATGCTGGCGTTCCGGGTTTCGACGCGCCAGCCCCCGCCGTCAGCATTGATCGCGAATACTTCGCGATTCAGTTCGATCTGTGCGCCCCTGGATACGGCAGCAGACAGCATCGCGTCTCTGACTTCGACCGCGGAGTTTGAGGCCGGGAAGACCTTCTGGAACTCTGCCTCGACGCGCGTTTGGACGCCGAGCAGCTCGAAGTGGGTGACAACGTCCTGAGGCGTCAGGGCTCGTAGGGCGGGCTTGATGAATGCTGCGCCCGAGCCGTAGTGTTTCGCGGCAGCGTTGGCGTCGAGAGACGTAGTGAGATTGCAGCGCGAGCCTCCGCTCGAGAGGATCTTTGTGCCGGCGCGACCGGTCTTCTCGAGCAGCAGGGTTGAGAACCCGGAACCCGCACACGCAGCCGCCGCCCACAGGCCCGCTGCGCCGGCGCCGACGACGCATATGTCGCATTTGTTGAGGTGCATGGGGGGCCAACTAGCACAGTCGGAGAAGCGAGGCCTGCGGTCGCAGGCAGGAGCGCGCCGCTGCGTCGGGCGGCGGGATAGCGGCCCTCAGGCACCCCGCGCGATCGAGCGGACCCGCGCTGATCTGAAGGTGCCGGAGAGGCGGAGTTCTGCGTGTCGAAACAGGCCCGACTCAGGGTTTCGCGTCCCCGGCGACAACAAAGGACACTTCACCGGCGACGCGGCGCTGCGCCGCGGTTGTTCGCTGCAGCTGAGTGACCAGCTCCTGAAGGCGCTCACCGCGCCAGTCTTCGTGGACGCGGAGCTCGCGGTGGCTCCGGCGGCCGCGGCCTACCTTGCGGGACTCGAGAACCAGTTCGGTGCGGAAGAGTCGCAGCGCGCTCGTGATCGCGGTTTTCGCGGTAGCCTCGATCGAGAGCAGCTCCTTCTTCATGTGTTTCGAGCGGCCGGCGGCGATGGTCTTCTTCATCAACGCTTTCTCATCGGTCCACTCGTCGACGCCTCTGATGACCTGCGCGACCAGCGAAAAGCTCTCCATGGTCGGGATGAGAAGGCCGCGGAAGAACTCGAAACCGGCGGCCGGCGGATCGCTGATACGGATGGTGGTGTCATCAATACGGGTGATCCAGCCGCTGTCGACAAAGCGCTGCAGAGCGCTCGAGAACACATCGTCGAAGCGGCGGCGTTCGGCGAAGCAGAACTCGAACTTGAGAATGGTCGAGAAGAAGGACGCGCGGGCCTTGGCGTCGGCGATCGCGACCGGTGATCCGATGTTCCCGGCGGCTGCGACAGCGGCGGCAAACACCGCTTCGCCGATGAAATAGTGAACGATGTTGTTCTTGTAGAAAGCCAACTCAAGTCGTCGGTCGTCACGGACCGCGTAGATCTCCTCGTCGTCGGGCCTGTCGCGGGTCAGCAGCTTGTTGTCCCGCAGCAGCTCCAGCGCCTCGTGCACCGGCGGCATGACCGCGCCGCCGAGCGCGACGAGACGATCGGGCACGGTGGGCGCCGGCTCGTGGTCTTCGTCGGACTCGATGAAGGCGCGATCGAAATCGCTGAACTTATCGGGGTCGGATGTCGTGAGCTCGGGTCGATGCAGCGAGGCCGCTCGCATCTCGATGGCTTCTGCGAGGGTGCGGGACATGCGGGCGCCGCGGGCGCGGAGGAAGGTCATCGCGAATCCGACTTCGCGGACCAGGCTCTGTTCGGAGAGGGCGCCTGCGGGGCTGTTGAGGAGCACCAGGGCAGCGAGGGCGCTGGGAGTGACCGTCGTGGCTTCGTTGATCTCGTGAACGATCCCGTACGCGAGTCGGCGGACGGAGCGTTCGAGCTCCTCTTTCGGGATGTTCTCGGTGTCTTCGTGGTACTCGGTCAGGAAGTCAGAGAGGTCGATCTCCTGCCCGAACTCGACGTAGACGCGCCCGTATCGGCTGCGGAGAACGTTGGCGCTCTTGATGAGGTCTGTGACACCTTCGCTCTTCTTTTCGCCGCCCTCGAGCTCCTTCTGGTAGGAGGAGCCTTCGATGATTTTTTCATACCCGACGTAGACCGGAACGAAGGCCAGATCGTCGACATTGCCGGCGCGGAAGGCCTCAACGATCATGTTCAGCATCCCGTACTTCGGCGCGTTGAGTTTGCCGGTGCGTGATCGAGTGCCCTCGATGAAGAACTCAACGGAGAATCCCTCTTCGAGCAGCTTGACCAGGTAGGACGAGAACATCGTCCGATACAGCTCATCGTCCGAGAAGCTGCGTCGTAGGAAGAAGGCGCCGCATCGCCGAAAGATGGGCCCCATGGGCCAGAAGCTGAGGTTGACCCCGGCCGCGATGTGGGGCGGGATTAGGCCATTGTGGTAAAAGAGGTAGGAGATCACAAGGTAGTCGATGTGACTCTTGTGGCTCGGCACGAGCACGATGTTCTTGTCGCGGGCTACCTTTCGGACGCGGGCGAGCCCCTCGGAGTCGAGCTCGAATCCGTCGTAGATGATGTTCCATACGGGGCTCAGAAACGCTGAGGCGGACTTGAGCACGAGGGGGCTGAAGTCAGCGGCGATCTCGGAGACCAGCTTGCGTGCGTCCTTTGTCCGTTGCCAGTTGGGACGCGGATCATCGAGGGCCTGAATGTCTGCGATGACCCGTGGGTCCCGAAGCAGCTCTTCCCGCATGCGCCCGGCGCGTTTGACCCAGGGCCCCACAACAACGCGTTCTTCGCGGCCGAGGGTGTCATGTAGCGCGGCGCTCAGCTCCTCGGCGATTTCAAGATCGCTGAGGTCGGGGCGTTCAGCGATGAAGTCCGTCAGTGGAATCGCGGCAGAGACCTGTACGAGGGGCCGGCCGAGGTTCAGGAAGGACTGCCAGAAGTTCTGGAATACCGAGATCAGCTTTCGGATGAAGGTCGGCGACTGTCGCTTGCCGAAGACCTCGTCGAAGATGTTGGCGTTTTCGCTGTCGGGACGACGCTCCCAGATCAGGAGCTGGGGGATGATGTTGATCGGTCGTCCGGTGCGCCGCTGCACGCTCACGAGTCGGCGCAGATAGGGCAGGGCGAATGCGGCGCGCTCGATGTCTGTGGACCTTGGCCGGGCCATGAAGAGCATGGTGGGCTCGTCGGCTTCGACCAGCGCCTCCATGCAGTCGAGGTCTGACGGGAGGCCGCGGCGTCCGCGGATCCAGGTCCCGAGGGCGCGGAAGTTGGGGCGGATCATCCAGGTGCGCACGTCGTTTGCGAAGCGCACCAGCTTGAGGCCGTGCTCGCGGAAGGCGAGGTTGAAGTAGACGTAGTCGATGAGAGAACGGCTCTTCATCACGTATACGACGGTGCCTTCTTCGTCTGCGGTACGCATGGCGTCGATGCAGCGCTGGGCGAAGTCCACCGATGACAGGAGTCGCCCGACAACGAGAGTCGTCAGGCGCCCGGGTCGGTCCACCATGCTCGAAGGATGACGACCGGCGCGCAGGCGGGTGACCAGGCTGCGTTGGACCGATGTCTCACCGCTCGCGGCGGGCGCTTGATTGTCAGGGCTCTGACTCAGATGGCACCTCCTACGACGGGCCCCTTTCTTACATAGTTGCTGCGCCACCGCACGGGCTGCTCTGCTTGACGCTGATATATGCTCACTATAAACCCGAGTCAGTCCTGCTGGCTCGAATTTCCGCCGATCTGCTCGCTCTGCCGGCAGCCGGCAAGCACTCTACGAGGTACTCAATGCAGAGAGGAGCGCTTCGGTTCGCACGCGTCTTCATGATCGCCGCGGTCGCCGTTGGAACTTCATTCGCCGGAAGCGCGTTCGCGCAGACTGACGGCGACGAATGGCTGGAGGATGGAGCGGACTCGGAGGAGTTTGCGCCGGAAGAGTACGAAGACTTTGGAGCGGAGGACTTCGAGGAATTCCCCGCCGAGGAGTACGAAGACTTCGAGGATTTCGGCGAAGAGACCACAGACGGCGACTTCGAGGAGTTTGGACTGCCGACGGTAACCGGCCTGATCCTGCCCAACGACGTCCTTGCCGGTCCTCTCGCGGATCAGCTGACGCGCGTCCTCAACGAGAAGCTGGGAGATCTGGTTGAATACAGCAGCCGCGGCAACGACGGCATTCTCGAAGAGTTCGACATCATGGGGCCCGAGCTGGCCGGCGAATGCGCCTTTGACCCGGTCTGCATGGGCCGCGTCGGGCAGCAGATCGGCGTTGACTACATTGTGGTCGGCCGCGTCGAGCGCAGCGAGGACGGTGACTGGACGACGACCCTGGACCTGATGAACACGGGCCTCAGCTCGATCGACAACTTCGTCTTTTTCAAGACCGACGGCCGTACCGCGGCGGTACAGGAGGAGATTCCTGACCAGATTCTTCGCCTCTTCCGAATTCGCAATGACCTCGTCTCCGGACGAGACGAAGCGACACGCGGTGGCGTGCAGAAGGCGCTGGCATGGACAACGCTTGCCCTCGGCGTCGGCGCGATCGGCGCGGGCACCTACTTTGGACTCGACTACGGCTCGCAGCGGCGCGACATTGAGGACTGGCCGGTACTTGTGGACGACAACGGTGAGCCCCTGCGCGACCGTGGAAATCGATTGATCTACGACCGGTCCATGGTCGAGACGCAGACGGCGATTGACGACGCGGACAAGTCGAAGAGCCTGAGCCTGATTCTCGGAGGCGTGGGCGCCGGACTTCTGGTTACATCCGTGGTCCTGTTCGTCGTGACCCCGGGCGAAGACATCTACGAAGAGGCCGATGGCGAAGCATCGAATCGCCGGCGTCGCAGCTTCGCGCTCGCGCCGGTGATCGGTCCTGATCTCGCCGGCGTCACAACTCACCTGAACTTCTGATGGGAGCGGCAATGCACCTTCGGTCGCAAAACGAAGAGCGTACTTCTGCAGACGCGGGCCCGGTCGGGTCGGCGGCGATGTTCGCGAAGCGTCTGTTCGCAGCCACCATTGTGGTGTCGGGTCTTCTCGCCGCCGCTGCCGGCTGCAAGTCTCTAACCATCGCGGACGCGTGCCTGGAGTCTACCGGCACCTGTTTTTCATGCACCTCGGACGATGACTGCCTCGATGGGTACGTTTGTGAAACGGCCCTGGAAGACGGGTCCGGATACTGCGTGGCAGTCGGTGACATCGCATGTCAGTGCGATCAGTATGACATCGATACCGACTTCTGGATCGCGGCGGATGCGCCCCAGAACTGCCAGGACCAGTGTCCTGACCAGGGCTACGCGTCTCCCGACTGCAATGACGGCGACCGCTTCAGCTTCCCCGGCGCAGACGAGTTCTGCGACGGCCTGGACAACGACTGCGACGGCACCATCGACGATGGAGTAAGCCAGGCGAGCTGCCCGCTGCAGGCCGGTGTCTGCACCGGAGCCACCACCAGCTGTGTTGACGGCGCTTTCCAGGACTGCGGCGCAGAGGGCTTCTACGGCACGGACTACGAGGTCGATGAGCTTTCGTGTGATGGCCTCGATAACGATTGCGATGGGCTCGTCGACGACGGCTGCTGCAACTCCGATCTACCGCTGACGGATAGCGAAAACGAGAACTGCATCTGCCAGGTCGGACAGGTGTTCTCCTGTGGCTCCGATACCGGCGCCTGCGAGCGCGGCGTCCGCGTTTGTCTCGCCCCCGGCGAGCTCTCAGCCTGCCTTACGCTCGATCCGCAGCCTGCCGGCGGCAACACTTGCGCCACCACCGACGATTGCACCGGCGCAGACAACTTCTGCGTTACCGAGAACCGATCCGACTTCGAAGACATCACGGACGACTGCGAGTACCAGGCAGACGGCGACGACCCGGAT
>JAUICO010000207.1 GCA_030427825.1 bacterium
AAGAACTTGGGAATGTGCTGCAAGATGGCGTGCGGACGCTGACGCTGAACCGTCCCGAGAAGCGCAACGCGCTCAGCGCGGAGCTGGTCGACGCGCTTCGCCACGCGCTCACAGCGGCAGCGGATGACCCGGAGACCCGCGCTCTGGTGCTGACCGGGGCCGGCGACAGGGTGTTTTGCGCGGGCGCCGACCTGAATCCCGCGGCGGCGCTCGCGGGACCGATCGCAAATCATCGAAGTCGGCAGGCCTTCGTCGAGCTGCTGCGCACCTTTCAGCGGGCGGGCAAGCCGATCGTCGCGCGCATCAACGGACACGTGCTGGCCGGGGGCATGGGCCTGCTGGCAGCGGCGGATCTCGCGATCGCCGCTGATGACGTGCACTTCTCAACCCCTGAAGTGAAGGTGGGCCTGTTCCCCATGATGATCATGGCGCTGATCGTGCGTAACGTGGGCCGCAAGCACGCGCTGGAGCTGCTGATGACGGGCGAGCGAATGAGCGCCGAGCGGGCGGCCGAGATTGGGCTGATCAACCGATGTGTGCCGCGGCAGGAGCTGGATGCGGCGACGCAGGCGCTGGCGCTGCGACTGGCGTCGTTCTCCCCGGTGGTGATGCGTCTCGGTCGCGACGCCTTCTATACGATGGAAGACATGCCGTTGGACGGCGCCCTCGATTACCTCTGCTCGCAGCTTTCGCTCAACACGCTAACGGAAGATGCCGCGGAAGGGGTGATGGCCTTCATTCAGAAGCGGGCGCCGGAGTGGAAAGGGCGCTAAAGGGTGGTGTGCTGCCCGACGTCGAAGCCGGTGACGTGGGGCAAAGCCGCCGGCGGCGGCCACATCAGAGGAGAGCGTCGGAATTCAGCCGGCGAGACCGAGGACGTGCTTCATGGAGTATGTCCCAGCTTGTTTTCCTGCGATCCAGCGAGCCGCCTGCACGGCTCCCCGAGCGAATATGCGCCGGTCGTTTGCCTGGTGGCGCAGCTCGACTCGTTCGTCGTCGCCAAGAAAGTACACTGTGTGGTCCCCGGCGACGGTACCGCCGCGTACGCCGAACACCCCGATCTCGCCCTGTGCCCGTGCGCCTACCAGCCCACTGCGTTCGAACAGCGCATCTTCGCGGGGCGCCTTATCTCGGCCGCGATTCAGCGACTCCAGCAGAGCGAGAGCGGTTCCGCTGGGCGAGTCGACTTTGCGCCGGTGATGCAGCTCGACAATCTCCGCGTCGAAGGACTCCGGCAGCATGCGCGCAGCCTCTTCAACGAGATGCAGCATGACGTTCACGCCCAGGCTCATGTTCGCGGCGTAGAGTACCGGGATGTTCGCCGAGGCCTCCGTCAGACGCGCGAAGAAGGGCGCTTCGAGGCCTGTTGTGCCACAGACAAAGGCCGCTTTGTGCTGCAGAGCCCAGGCGAGTGCTTCGTCAGCGCCATTGGGGCTTGAGAAGTCGATGACCACGTCGGCCGTACCCGCTCCAGGGACCCGGTCTGCGTCGGCGGTGCCGCACAGCTCAAGGCCGGGTGCTGCTGCAATCACGTCCGCGATGGCGAGGCCCATTCGTCCCTGCGAACCGAAGAGCAGTATCTGCACCCGGTCGCTCATCGGATGAGTCCCAGGGCGTCGAACTCAGCGATCAGCTCCTCGGCGGTTTCCGGGGGCATCTCGCACAGAGGTGCGCGTACGCGGGCGGTGCCGAAGCCGAGGTGTGCGACCCCGACCTTCACCGGGATCGGGTTTGGCAGGTTAAAGAGCAGGTCCTGCAGGCGTATCGCGACGCGATTGTGCTTCCTGGCAGCGACCATGTCACCGGAAGCTACCGCGCGGCACATGGCGCTCATTTCGCGGGGCGCGATGTTCGACGCGACGCTGATCACGCCGTGGCCGCCGACGGCCAGAAAAGCCATCGAGGTGCCGTCGTCGCCGGAGAACAGGGCGCTGCCCGGTGCGGCGGCTTCAGCGAGCTTGGCAGCTGCGTGAATCTCTCCGCTCGCCTCTTTGACGCCGATGATGTTCGCGTGCTCGGTGAGTCCGGCCATTGTCTCTACCGTCATGCCGGTTCCGGCGCCCGTACGCGACGGTACGTTGTACACGATGACCGGGTGTCGACTCTTCTCTGCGATGGCTCTGAAGTGCAGGAGCATGCCCGCCTGCGGAGGCTTCGTGTAGTACGGAACCACGGACATGATCGCGTCAACGCGGGTCTCGGTGTTCACGCGCTCGACGAATTCGAGCGACTCCTGCGTACAGTTGTTTCCGGCGCCGCCGACCACAGTGGCTCGGGAGCCGACGGCTTCGCTCACGACCTGCATCGCGCGAATCTTCTCGTCGTTGGTCATCGTCGCCGACTCACCGGTGGTGCCGACGACGACGATACCGGTGACACCGCAGTCCACCATCCATGAGGCGTGGGCGGCCATCGCCGCCTCGTCGATGCCGGTTTCTGTGAATGGTGTGGTGATGGCGGAGAAGCAGCCGCTGAGTTCCATCTCGACTCCGGTGTTTTTTTCGGCAGGGGGCGTGCGCCGCGGCAGGCGCGACGTGAGCGTACGGGGCCTGTCAGCGAAAACTGTACAAGGCCTTTGAAACCGATAATCTCGCCGGACCGTTTGAGTCGTACGCTGACCCGGGCCGGCGGATAGCCGAAAGCCGTTGACAGCGAAAGACCCGAGAGGCATTGGAGCCGCGAATTCGGCGGGAACGGACCCGCAAGGAGCCCTGAATGAGCATTATTTTAGCCTTCGTAGGTGGAACAGCTCTCGCCGTAGGTATCAGCGCCGGCTGTGCGCGCCTCGCCCTCGCGGCCATCCCGCGCAAGCTCGGCTGAGTCTCGCTGGGAGGCTGATTCAGGCGCCTCCAACCATCCGGCACGACCCCGTGCTGAAAACGCACACGACGAACGCCGGCGACCTGCCGGGCGTTCATCGTTTTCGTTTTGCACGATGAAGGTGCCTATCGACGGGCTACCTGCTCGCGGTGGAGCCCGGTGAAACTCTCCAGGCGGGCATCGACGATGCGGACATAGTTCTCCGCCTGGCTCAGCTCGATCTCGGCGCGCTGGTACTGTCCGCGGCTTGCGTAGCCTTCGGCGTCGTGGAGCGAGCGTTCTGCGCGCAGCACGAGGCGCTGCGTGTGGCTGTCGCCTCGTCTGGTGGCCGCGTGCCCCGCGGCGGCAAGGTGGGACTCGAGGGCGCTGATGCGACCGTGAAAGCCGCTGTCGCTTCGCTCGTAGCGGCGACGCTCAAGGCGCAGGTGCTCGAGGCGGCTGATCGCTTCATCCGCCAGGTCGACAG
>JAUICO010000087.1 GCA_030427825.1 bacterium
TCCCTCACCACCCTTGTCTGCGCAATGGTCGCCGGCGGCGGATGTGCCGAGCATGGGTGTACGACGGAGGCCGTGGTTTCCGTGGCTGTTTCGATCGTCGACGACACCGGGCTCCCGATTCCCAGCGCAGAGTTTGCTGCCGAATACCGGGCGGATGACGATGTGGACTGGACGCTCTGCTACTCCAACGAAGCGGTCACCATTGGCTCGTGGTCGTGTGGCTTCGAAGTCAACGGCGACATCGAAGTGCGGGCGCGTAGCAACAACTTCACCACCGAGACCTTCGTGATCCACGTCTCCGAAGGCAGGTGTCATGTGCACACCGAGACGCTGGAGATCACAGTCAGCCCGCTCTGATCCTGCGTCACCCCACAACGCCGGGCACCAACCCCACGCAAACAGGAATTACCGTCGCCCGTGCTTCTTCGCCCGCACCGGGTCCGGCTGTTTGGGCAGATGTCGCAGGCCCATCCATGAGAGCGCCATCAGGTGGCTCGCCACCTTCTCGACGGAGGGTGAGCGGGCGTCCGTCCACCACTGGCCTACGTAGGTGACCATTCCGATCAGGGCGTGGGCGTAGATGGGTGCGTACTTCGTGCTCATGCCCGCTTCCTTCAGGGACGCGACGAACACGTCGCTCACCCGCTCGGCGACCATGTTCAGCATGCTGGTGATGCCGCCGCCGGACATCGACAGCGGCGCGTCCTGGCAAAGTACCGCGAATCCATCGGGTTCGTCCCGCACATAGGTGAGGAAGGACAGCACAGCCTGCTCGCCGCGCTCTCTGGGCGTTCCCTCGCTGATGGCCGCGGTGATCATCGCGACGACGTTCTCCATCTCGCGATCGATGACGACCGCGTACAGGCCCTCTTTGCCGCCGAAGTGCTCGTAGACCACAGGCTTCGAAACCCCTGCCTCGCCCGCGATCTCTTCCACGGTTGTGGCCTCATACCCGGTCTTCGCGAACACCTTTCGACCCACTTCGATCAGCTGTGCACGACGTTCAGCGGCGCTGAGTCGCCTTTTCTTCTTGATCATGTTGACACTCAAGTTACGGGGCCGTAGGTTACGTCCACGTAAGTTACTTAATCGTAACCTTCGTGAGCGTAAGTAAAAGCCATTTTCCCGGACAACGCAATGCCCGCTCCATCCACTCAAGCCGCGGCAAGCGATCTTCCCACGACTCGGCGCGCGCCAAAGCGGACGAGCTTTTCAGAGGCAGCAGCCCGCGCAGCGCAGCGCCTGCATCTGGACCGTCAGCTTCGTTTCTGGGTCCACGAGCTGAGCCCGCTCAGCACGCCGGACCGCATGCTCGCACGAGTCACCGGAATCCACGACGAAACACACGACACGAAGACATTCACCCTTCGCGCCGGCAGAGGCTGGCAGGGGCACACGCCCGGGCAGTTCACGAACGTCGACGTCGAGATAGACGGCGTGCGGCAGACACGCTGCTACTCCGTGTCGTCGGCGCCCTCATCGCGTCACCTCTCGATCACCGTCAAGCGGGTGAGCGGCGGCCTGGTGTCGAACTGGCTGCATGACCACCTGCAGGTCGGAGACATCATCGGTATCTCGCCCGCCGACGGAGACTTCGTGCTCCCGGACGACGCTGCGACGCTGCTTTTTATCGCCGCCGGCAGCGGCATCACCCCGATGCTGTCCATGGCTCGTGACCTGGCGGCCCGCGGCGCTTTCGAAGACACTGTGATGGTCTACTACGCTCGCAGCGCCGATGACCTGATCGCCGGCGACGAGCTGTCTCGGATCGCCGCTGAACACTCCGGCTTTCGCTACGTGGCCATACGGGACGACGCGCACGACGGCACGGGCGGCTTCGACGAGGCACGCCTCCGAGACATGGTGCCTGACCTCTTCGACCGAGCGGCCTTCACCTGCGGGCCTGCCGGTCTGATGGACCGGGTCGAAGCGATGTGGCGCGATGCCGGCGTCGAGTCGCGGTTGCAGCGTGAGCGCTTCACACTGCCGACTCTGACAGACGCCGGCGGGGACCCCAACGTCGAACGCTCTGTGGTTCTGACGAGCTCCGGACGAACTGCCGAAGTCACCGGTGGCGAGACGATTCTCGCCGGGCTTGAGCGGGCAGGCGAGAAGCCGGCCCATGGGTGTCGCATGGGCATCTGCAAGATGTGTCGTTGCCGCAAGGTCTCGGGCAGCGTTCGAAACGTCGTGACGGGCGAGATCTCGGACGCGCCTGATCAAGATATCCAGATCTGCATCAGCGCCGCGAACTCCGACCTCGCGCTCGCACTCTAAGCGCGACAACCCGCGCTCCACTACACACAAACACACACACGAGGATCAAGATGTTCCGCCTTCAACGAAACACACAAGCACCAACCATCAGCGTCGAACTCTCAGAAGAGGAAGCTGACGCATTCGGAGCCGAGCTGGACGCGTTGCGCGCAGAAATCGTCGCGGACCTTGGCCAGAGCGATGTGGACCACATTCGCTCTATCATTCGTTGGTGCCAGTACAGCGAAGCTGGCGGCAGAGCGCTGCTGCATTTCGGCATCGGCCCCCTGAGTTTCGTGCTCGGCGCCGGTGCGCTTACCGTCTCCAAGATCCTTGAGAACATGGAGATCGGCCACAACATCATGCACGGCCAGTACGATTGGACACGGGACCCGGAGCTCGACTCCGGCACCTACGATTGGGACAACGCCTGCGCGGCCGAGAACTGGCAGCATTACCACAACTTCGAGCATCACAAATACACGAACATCCTCGGGAAGGACCGCGACATCGGCTACGGGTTGCTGCGTGTGAGCGAAGAGCAGGAGTGGAATCCCAGCCACCTCGTTCAACCGATCTCGGCGTTGATTCTGGCCTCACTCTTTCAATGGGGCGTCGCGGCACACGACCTTCATGTGGACGAGGTGCGACCCAACCGAAAATCTGTGATGGCACTCTACGAACGCTCGCGCCCCTTCCTGAAGAAGGCACGTCGACAGCTGGCGAAGGACTACCTCTTCTTCCCCGCACTCGCGCTTGCGAATGCGCCGCGTGTGTTTGCCGGCAACATGATCGCCAACTTCGGACGCAACCTCTGGACCTTCGCGGTTATCTTCTGCGGACACTTCCCGGACGGAGTCCGAATCTACAGCGAAGAAGAGTGCGAGAACGAAAGTCGCGGCCAGTGGTACGCACGACAGATCAACGGCTCAGCAAACATCGAAGGCGGCCGCCTCTTTCACATCATGACAGGCCACCTCAGTCACCAGATCGAGCACCACCTCTTTCCGCAGATACCGGCCGCCCGCTATCCGCAGATCGCCGAGCGAGTGCAGGAAATCTGCGAGCGCTACGGACAGGCATACAACACCGACAGCTTCGGTTCACAGCTGGGCGGCGTCGCGCGCAAGATCCTGCGCTACGCGCTTCCGGGTCCGGCCCGCCCGCAGGCTACAGCAGCGACCGCATAGGCTGCGCCCTCCGGGCTGCGGTCAGTCGATGTACGGAATGGTGTGCAGCAGATGCTCGATCGCCTCGATGCGCGCCGCACGCTTCTTGTTGCCGTCGATAATGACCCACGGTGAAAACTCGGTGTTCGTCACCTTGAACATGCGCTTCCTGTAGCGCGTGTATTCGTCCCAGAGCTCCTGGGCTCGCATGTCCACCGGAGTGATCTTCCACCGCTTTCGCGGGTCGTTCTTGATCGCTTCGAAGCGCCTGGCCTGTTCATCTTTGGTGATCGAGAAGTAGAACTTGATCAGCCGCACTCCCGACTCGATCAGCATCCGCTCGAAGTGATTCACCTGACCCATGAATGTGTTGTACTGATCCGACGTGCAGAAGCCATTGACGGGCTCTACAACGGCGCGATTGTACCAGGAGCGGTCAAAGAAGACGAGCTCGCCCGGTCGCGGCAGGCGCGCCACATATCGCTGAAAGTACCACTCGCCTTTTTCATCTTCCGTTGGCTTCGGCAACGCAACAACGCGATAGTGGCGTGCGTTGATGCGCATCGTAATGCGCCGAATCGCGCCGCCTTTGCCGGCGGCGTCGCGGCCTTCGAAGATGACACAGATGCGCTCGCGATTCTTGATCGCCCAGGCCTGCAGGTTGACCAGCTCAATCTGCAGCTCTTCGAGGCGCTGCTCAAAGCGTACACGACGAAGCACCCGGTCCGTATCGACCTTCTTGTTTGCGAAGAGATAGCGATGTCCGAGCTTTGAGTTCAGGACCTCAAGGTCGTCTTCAGACAATACGGTGCGGTGGCTGCGGCTCATACGTCGATCTGCTTCACGAGACGGTGATAACGCCTGACCACGTTGGGGTCCGGCAGGACTGTCGCAACATGATCTTCTCGACCGTCGTACTCGAAGCGCGACAGCACGTAGCGCATGCTCTCTAGCCGCGCCTTCTTCTTGCTGTTTGCTTTGACGATGACCCACGGCGAAAAGCTCGTGTGGGTCTGGGAGAACATTCGCTCCTTGAAATGCGTGTACCGGTCCCAGAGTTCCTGGCCTTTTTCGTCGACCGGGCTGTACTTCCAGCGCTTCAGCGGCGTCGCAAGACGTGCGTCGAAGCGCTCTTTTTGCGTCTCGCGCGAGATCGAAAACCAGAACTTCACCATGTGCACGCCGTCTTCGTAGAGCATGTGCTCGAACTCGGGCACCTGCACCATGAACTCGTCGTACTGCTTGTCGTTGCAGAAGCCCATGACCGGCTCCACGACCGCACGATTGTACCAGGAGCGATCGAAGAAGACCATTTCACCCGGGTTGGGCAGCTCCTTGATGTATCGCTGAAAGTACCACTGGCCGCGTTCAACATCGGTCGGCTTGGTGAGCGCTACGATGCGCGCCGAACGTGGGTTCAGGTGCTCAACAAAGCGACGAATCGCGCCGCCCTTGCCCGAGGCGTCGCGACCCTCAAAGATCACCGCAACACGCATTCTGTTCTCAGCGACCCAATGCTGAAGGTTCACCAGCTCTGCCTGCAGGCAGAGCAGCTCTTCCTCGTACTCGGCTCGGCGGATATGCTTGTCAGCGTTGATGCCACGCCTTTTGGCGAGGCCTCGCAGCTGCTCTCGCGTCCTCGCGGCGGCGAGGTCTTCCGCCGTAAACCTCTGTGGTTTCTCGTTCATCGACGGGGCCGCTAACACGCAGATCACACCCGCTACAAGCCATTCACGCTCCGAAAAAGGGGGGCTATGCAGCCTCCTGCACGGCGCCGTTTTCCTTCAACCGACGAGGATGTCCGCTGGGACTGGATCTGCGAAGGTTCGGACGGAAGATCCTTCGAGACTACCCGCCGGCCGCGAGCGCAATGCGGTAGGTCGCGAAACTCGCCAACCAGGCGAGCGCCAGCATGTAGCTGAACGCGAAAACGGGCCAGCGCAGGGCGCGCGTTTCTTTCCAGATGATCGCCAGAGTCGACACGCACTGCAGTGCAAAGACGAAGAAGACCAGGAGACTCAGGGCGGTGGCGAGGCTCCACACCGGGGTTCCATCCGGCCGGGTATCCGCACGCAACTGCTCCACCAGCCCCTCGGTGTCCTCATCGCCGCCTTCTACGGCGTAGATCTGCGCAAGAGTACCCACGATCACTTCGCGGGCGGCGAAGGACGCAATCAGGCCGATCCCGATCTTCCAGTCGAAGCCAAGAGGTTCAATAGCAGGCTCGATGGTGCGACCCAGCTGCCCCGCGTAGCTGAGCGAAGCCTGCGTCTCGCGTTGCGACGCCTGCGCGCCATCCTGCGCAGCGACCTCGGCACCGGCGTCCGGCTCTGCGCCCTGCTGTGGAAAGTTCAGCAGGAACCAGAGCACCACCATCGAGCCGAGAATTACGGTACCCGCCTTCTTCATGAATCCAAATACGCCGACCTGCACGCGCGACCACACCGAGCGCAGCGTGGGGACCCGGTATGGCGGCAGCTCAAGGTAGAAGGGGAAGGTGCGGCCTCGTCGCATGCCACGTCGGATAAAAGCGGCGGCGATCAGGGCGGAGAGGCTGCCACCGACATAGAGCGCGAGCAGGACCAGCCCCTGGACGTTGAGCACGCCAAGGACCGTGCTGCGCGGAATGAACGCCGCGATAAGGAGAGTATAGACCGGCAGTCGCGCCGAGCAGGTCATCAGGGGCGCGACCAGAATCGTCGCCAGTCGCGAACGCGGATCCGGGACCGTTCGAGCCGCCATGATCCCGGGAACCGCGCAGGCATAGGACGAGAGCAGCGCCACAAAGGATCTGCCCTCGAGGCCGACCCAGCCCATGACCCGATCGATCAGAAACGCCGCGCGCGCCATGTAGCCGGTGCCCTCGAGCAGCGCGATCATCAGCAACAGCAGCGCGATCTGTGGCACGAAGACCACGACGCCACCCACACCTGCGATGACTCCATCGACCAGGAATGAGCGAAGATGGCCGTCCGGCAGGATACCGCCGACCGCCTCGCCGAGCGCCAGGACGCCGGACTCGAAGAGGTCCTGCACCGGCGCGGCGACCGTGAAGATGATCTGAAAGAAGAGCGTCATCACCAGAGCAAAGACGAGCAGCCCGAGCACCGGGTGCAGAAGAACGCGATCGATGCGGCGCGTTCGCGGATCCATCTCGCGCGGCGCCTTGTACACTTCGTCGAGAGTCCTTGCGGCCCACGCGCGGCGCTCGGCTGCATCGGCGCCGGCCTCAGGAAGCTCGGCCCAGCTGGGGTGCCACTTCCCGGGATCTTCGAGCTGCGCGAGCAGGTCATCGACACCAAGACCGCGATTGCCGACAACGCCCACAACCGGAACTCCAAGTCGCCGATGCAGTCGTCCGATGTCCAGGCGGCCGTAGCGCGCCTTAAGCTCGTCGATCATCGTCAGCACGACGATCGACGGCCTCCCGGTCGCCAGCACTTCGGCGATGAAGGGCATCGAGCGATCCAGCGTCGTCGCGTCCGCCACGACCAGGGCAAGGTCGGGTGCAGCACCGTGCCCGCCACTGAGCTCGGTTACGGTGACATCCTCATCGGGACTCAATGCGTCGAGAGAGTAGGTGCCGGGCAGGTCGACGACGACCGCGTCGGACGCGCCGCGCAGCTCGCCTTCAACGAAGTCGACGGTGACGCCGGGGTAGTTTGCTACCCTGCGCCGCATCCCCGTCAGCTGGTTGAAGATCGAGGTCTTGCCCGAGTTCGGGCTCCCAATCAGCGCGATGCGCGAAGGCCGGGGCGCTGTCACCTGGCGGTGCGAATAGAAATACGCCGGGCTTCGGTACGGCGGATTGCGACCTCAGAACCGCCGACGCGCAGGTGCAGGGGGCAGCCGAAGAGCGCGCGACGAACGAGGCGCACCGAGGCGCCGTCGTGGATTCCCAGCGCCGCGAAGCGACCGCTCAGCCGAGCGTCGAGATCGATACTCTCGACCGTACCGGTCGTTCCCGAAGCAAGATTGGAGAGCAGTGTGGCTTTCATCGTCGGCCTCTCTCAGGAAGGTATGAACCTGATAATCACTTTCAACGCAATTGAAAATCATTTTCAAGTGTCTTGCGCGCCTCCCGGCGCATGGCGTGTTTCCCCAGGACGCGGTATCGCTGTGAGACCGACTGCGGAGCCACCGCGTTTCTGACAATCCGAGCACGAGCCATGGCAGATTCGATACAGCTTCCACCAACGGGTACGGACGCCGAAACTGTACTGTCAGCGATGAGAGCGCTGCGGGACGACGACGTGCGCTGGGAGGACGGGCGCGTCTTCTCGCTGGTCTTTCACCCGGGCAAAGACCTCGCCGCCTTCACCCGCGAGGCCTACGCGACCTACTTCTCCGAGAACGGACTGAACCCAGGCGCCTTTCCCAGCCTGCGCCGCATGGAAACCGAAGTCGTCTCCATGACCGCGAGCCTGCTGGGTGGCAGCAACGAAACGGCCGGCAACATGACCTCGGGCGGCACCGAGAGCATCCTCATGGCCGTGAAGACCGCGCGATCATGGGCGCGGAAGAACCGCTCGAAAGCGCGGCCCTTTGAGGTGCTGATGCCGACAACCGCCCACCCGGCCTTCGACAAGGCCTGCCACTACTTCGGCCTCAAACCCGTGCGCGTTCCTGTCGACGTCGACTTCCGCGCCGACATGCGGGCGATGCGTAAGGCGCTCTCTAAACACACTGTACTCATCGTAGGCTCCGCGCCCCAGTACCCCCACGGAGTGGTCGATCCGATCGAGGCGATGGCCGAGCTCGCGGCGTCCCGGAAGATCCTCATGCACGTCGACGCCTGCGTGGGCGGCTTCATGCTGCCCTTCGTACGCGCCATGGGTCGCGACGTTCCGCCCTTCGATTTCTCTGTCGAAGGCGTCACCTCGATGTCCGTGGATCTGCACAAGTACGCCTACGCAGCCAAAGGCGCCTCCGTCGTCCTCTATCGCGACCGAGCCCTGCGCAAACTGCAGTACTTTGCCACCACAGACTGGCCCGGCGGCATGTACGCGTCCCCCACCATGCTCGGCTCACGCCCCGGCGGCGCAATCGCTGCGGCATGGGCGGTCTTCCACCGCCTCGGCCATGACGGGTACCTCGATATGGCACGGCGAGTCATGCACAGCACCGACCGACTCATCGAAGGAGTCAACGAGATCGAAGGACTGCACGTGCTCGGCAGCCCCGCCATGAGCGTCTTCGCCATCGCGTCGGACGATCGCGATGTATATGAAGTCGCTGACGTGATGACATCACGAGGCTGGCATCTGGACCGCCAGCAATCGCCGGCCTGCCTGCACGTGACAGTCAACTATGCACACATTGAGAGCGGCGCCGAGTTTCTCGCCGACCTCGCCGACGCAGCCGCCGAGTGCGAACAGCCGGAGAGCAGGCGAATGCTGCGCCGCGCCGGCAACTTTGCGCTGCGAAGTGCGTTCCGCGTCCTGCCTCGCCGGGTCGCCGGCGGGGTAATGGATGCCGCAACTTCGTTGCTTGGCGTGGGCTCCGGCGGCGCTGATCTGCCGGAGCGAAGCGCGCCGATGTACGGTATGATGGCGACCCTGCCGAATCGAGGCGACATCAAGAAGATTGTCATCGACGTCCTCGACGGTCTGACGAGCCCTGACCCCGACGCCAAACGGATCCTCGACGAGGACGCATGAGTCCGACGTTCTTCGCAGACCTGCACTGTCACCCAACGCTCTTTGCTTTCAACCGCCTGCGGAATGGAGCACGCGAGCAGGACCCGGCACAGTTTCATCCCTGGGCAGTCCCGCCGTCGAACCTCGCCAGGCAGGAACGTGGGGGCCGCGCCACAGACTATTCGCAATGTGACTTCGACAAGCTGACCCGCGGCCGCGCGCGACTTGTGCACGCGTCGATCACGCCGATCGAGACCGGCTTCTTCGAAGGCAGCGTCGATCCCCGCGAGCACCATCCTTTCGGCATCGAGCTGGTACGGCTGCTCTCGGGCGTTACAGCGGCCACAGCGGCATTTCGCTTCGCCCGCGAAGGCAGCGACGGCGCCCTGCGCGAGCTTACAAAGATTCTCCGCAACCGCGGCCCCCTGCGCCGACTCCTACAGATCGCGTTTCTCAAGTACTCCCCTGCTCGCGTACGCCACCTGCTCTCTCGAGACTACGACTATTGGGATGAGCTGCTGCGGGAGTACGACTTTCTACTTTCGTGGGACGGCGTCCGCTGCGAAGCCGACGGGCCCGGAACCGGGTCAGGGCGCTATGAGTTGATCCGCAGCCCGGACCACATGAACTCCGTCCTGGAAGCAGACGACGACACCATCTGCGCGGTGCTCTCCATCGAAGGCGGCCACGTCTTTTCAATTGCCGGCGATGAGACTGTCGACGACGCGGTGATCTTCGAGCGAATTGAAGAGCTGAAGAGGTGGCCGCACCCCTTCCTCTTCATCACCCCCGCTCACCACTTCGACAACGGCTTCTGCGGTCACGCGCGCAGCCTTCCAAGCATCGGCGGAATGATCATGGATCAAACGCCGCGCATGCATACGGGCTTCGAAGAGAAGCGCGACCTCGGACGCCGTGTGTTTCGCGCCCTCCTCGACGTAGACGACGAGCTGAACGACCTCGGCAGCCGCCGCATTCTGCTCGACTGCAAACACATGAGCCCCCTATTGCGCAAACAATACTACGCAGAATTCGTAATTCCATACAACGCAAAGCGGGATCGAACACGGCCACCGATTCCGGTCATCCACAGCCACACCGGCTACTCTGCGGTGGCGCGCATCGACGACCTGATCAGACACCAGGACGACGAGCACGACCACTGGCACGTTGACAACTTCAGAGCCTGGGGCCTCAACGCCTGCGACGAAGACGTGCACATGGTCCACGACACCGAGGGGCTGATCGGTGTGTGTTTTGACCAGGGTGTCGCCGGTGTCGGCCCTAACGAACGCGTGCCTGAACAGCACTACGGCCGGGTCCTGGTTCGGCAGATCCTCGCGATGGCAGATGTGATCCTGCAGGATGACAGACGCGACGAAGAAGACAGGATTCGTGTATGGGACCGCATCTGCATCGGGTCTGACTTCGACGGAGTTATCCATCCGGTCGCCTCACACAGCACCGCGCTCAGCTTTCCGGCCTTTGCCGAAGATCTGCGCGTGGTTCTCAACGAAAAGAGACACACCCGTTTCATCGAGCGCGTCGGCGTCGACGAGATCGTTGAGCGTGTCTGCTGGAAAAACATCTTCGAATTCACCCAACGGCACCTTGGGACAGCCGAGTAGATGGCAACCACGACCATCCTCGCGCTGGCGCTGATCGTCTTCTTTGCCTACACCGTGCAGACCGTCGCCGGCTTTGGCGCGATGCTGGTCAGCCTCTCATTCGGTGCCCTGCTGATCCCCATCGATCGCATTCCGCCGCTCTTGGTTGTGTTGACCCCCTTCGTATCGCTCACGGTGGCCATCGCCGACCGGAAACACATCGACTGGCGTTTGCTGACGCGCGTTCTCCTGCCATCAATGCTTGTGGGTGTCGTCGCCGGGGAGTGGATTTACCAGAACACACAGAGCCTCATCCTCAAACGGGTGCTTGGCGGGATGATCCTGCTGCTCGCAGTCCGTGAGCTCCATGGAATGGTCCGGCACACGACGCGGGAGCAACCGAGTTTGTCGACCGCGCGCTCGATTCCCTTCTTTGCCCTGGCCGGCGTGTTCCAGGCGATCTACACCGCCGGGGGCCCTCCGCTGGTGTATGTGCTGCAGCGCAGAAAGCTCACCAAGGCACAATTCCGCGGCACCCTCGCTGTGGTGTGGGTACTCTTCGCCGCGATCCTGACCACCGCCTGGAGCACACAGGGCCGTATCAACCCGGACACCCTGAAGATCTCCGCGGCACTGCTGCCGACGGTCCCGATCGGACTCGTCATCGGCCAGTCCCTGCACAGGCGTGTAGACGAGCGACGCTTCAAGTTCGGCGTCTACGTTCTCCTGACCGGCGCCGCCCTCGCCCTGTTGCTGCGCTGACTACTCGCAGTGAGCACCTACGCGCTTCCGTCCTCGGGCAGGGTCGATGTGCGATTCCCTTCCCCCGGCAGTTTGGGTCTGGAATCCCGCCATTGCTCCAGTCGCCTTGCGGCCGCGCCGTCACTGACGACGCGCGCCCCGCGCCGAAAGGTGATCCACGCGACCGCCCAGTCAAAGAGCACGACGAGGCGGTTGCGAAAACCTGCAAGAAACAGGACGTGGATAAACACCCAGGCCAGCCAGGCGACGCCGCCCGAGAGACGTATTCGCCCGGCCTCTGCGACCGCCTTGGAGCGACCGATTGTCGCCATCGAACCCTTGTCCAGGTACTCGAACGGCCTGACCTCGCTGCCCTTGAGCCTGCGACGAATCGCGCGGCCGGCGTATCGACCCATCTGTATCGCCGCCGGCGCCAGCCCCGGAACCAAAGTGCCGTCTTCTTGTGTGGACGCAGCAAGATCGCCGACGACAAACACCTGAGGATCGTCTGCGAGGTTGAGCATGCCGTCAACGCACACACGGCCGGCGCGGTCGAGGGTGCTGCCGAGCATGCCGCCAACCCCGGAGCCGGCGATCCCGGCGGCCCAGAGCACCGTCGCGGCCGGAATGAACTCATCGCTCAAACGCACGCCGGCTTCGTCGACGTCGGTAACGCGCGAGCCGGTACGAACCTCAACGCCCAGCCGGCGAAGCGCATGCTCGGCCTTTGCTGACAGCCTTTGGTGATAAGAAGGCAGAACCCGGTCGCCGGCTTCGATAAGGATGATCTTCGCTGTGCGGGGATCGAATCGCCGAAAGTTCTTTGCCATCGTGTGGCGGGCGATCTCGGCCAGCGCGCCTGCGAGCTCGACGCCCGTCGGACCCGCGCCGACGACAACGAATGTGAGCAACCCGCGTCGCTCACTCTCGCTCTCGGCACGTTCGGCGAGCTCCCACGCGAGGAGAACACGGTCACGGATTTCGAACGCGTCGTCGAGCGACTTCAGGCCGGGCGCGTGCTCGGCCCACGCATCGTTGCCGAAGTAGGAATGCGATACGCCCGCCGCGACGATAAGGAAATCGTACTCGATGCGTACGCCGTCGACGGTGATCGCTCGTTGCTGACGATCAACGGCGTCTACGTTCCCAAGCAAGACGGTCGCGTTGCGATGCGAGCGAAGAATGCCTCGAATCGGCGCCGCGATCTCGGGCGCGCTGAGGCCGGCGGTGGCGACCTGGTAGAGAAGCGGCTGAAAGAGGTGGTGATTGTGGCGATCCACCAGCGTCACCCGCACCGGTGCCCTCTTCAAAGCACGCGCAGCGGCGATACCGGCGAAGCCGCCGCCGACGATGACGACATGTTGGATTGAATCTGTCACGAGCCCTTCGAAGCACGATCGGAAGCATCCGGTCTACAGCGACGTAACCCGGACCGCCTTGCGGCTCGACCTCGGCCCATCCGCGGCGATCCTGCAGACCGGCTCGCTCTACGGTCGTCCGTGCCCGGCCCGACGAGGCGGACGCAGCCGCCGCGATGCCCTGGCGCCAGGACTGCCTGAGCTTCGTCGTGCAGTGGAACCCTACGCCTGCCCGCTCCAGTGTCCCCACAGGCTGAGCCGATCGTAGGTCGTCGGCTCCCAGCCTTCGGTGATGGTCACGCCGCCCCAGCCGATCTCGATCTCAAATCCTGACGGTGACTCCAGATACACGGTCACCATCTTATCGTTCGGGTGTCGGCCCATCGGCGTCGCGATCTTCACGCCGCGACGCGCCGCGCGGTCGACGAGGCGGCCCAGGTCGTCAAAGTCGGCGAGCTGGATGCCGAAGTGGTGGATCGACTTCTTCAGCGGGCCACCGAATGCAACCGAGTGGTGCCGCTGGTTCGCGTGCAGGAAGGTGAGATCGATGTGGTGTTTGCCGGCCTCGAACTCGATGTGGTCCGTGACGTTGAGGCCGAGCACATCGCAGTAGAAGCGTTCGTGCTCACGGTTGTCCCGTGTGTTTACGACGACGTGCCCCAATCCCTGCTCCTCGGCGACGAAGCCGCCGGCCGAGTATCGGGACACGAAAGGGGTCTGCGATTGCTCGGGCCCTACGAAGAGCTCGAGAGGATTCCCGGTAGGGTCGCGCAGGCTCACCAGCCGGGTCACCCTCCGTGCCCGCGCCTCAACTTCAGAGCCGGCGCGTGTCTCGACGCCCTGTTCTGCGAGGCGCGCAACCAGCCCATCCAACTCTTCCGGCGAGGCCACTTCCCATCCGACGGCGATCAGGTCGTCAGCCGGTCCTTCTGAAAAGAAGAGACGCTGCGCATAGCTGTCGTAGCGGCATGAAAACCCGCCCTCGTTGCGGGCGACTTCAAAACCGAGGACCCGTTCACACAGCAACACCCATGCCTCAAGGTCGCTGACCTCAAAGCCGAGATACCCTAACTGGGCTACCGAATCGCTCACAACCGTCCTCCCCCGTTGAAGAGTCTGGAGAATGTGGACGCGTCCGTTGGCGGGTGTGAAGGCGCGACCGACCGGCGTGCCCGGGACGCGGGTCGGCTGCGCGGCGTCACGCCTGCGCCTGTGTCTCTGCCACGGGCTCGTAGAACTGGCCGTACCATCGACGCAACTTCATGAGCGGTCCGTCGCCGTCGCAGAGGACAGGGCGCGGCAGGAAGATCTTGTGCTCCCAGATGCGCACGTCCTGGAAGAAACCATCACGAAGGTTCTTGATATACTGTGCCGAAAACGCTGCGGTTGTTCGCGAGTCTTCTGCGCGCTGCAACATGACACCGAAGCGAAGGTGCAGAAGGTTCTCTTCAATCGGTGTGTGTGCGTTGACGAGCACACTCGATAGAAACCCGTCCATGCGCGAGTATTGGACGGCGGGCCCATAATATGTGGCCTCAATCTTGTATCGATCTTCACCGCCGCCCATCGGATACGCAATCCCGCTGTTCTTCTGTGTGGCCATGTGGCCGTCGAAGATCGCTTCGAACTCGTTGACGTGCGTCCCGTGAACCGGCGCGAAGTGTCCGGTGTCGGTCACGTTCTCGACGATCGCGTGGGGGTGCGTCTTGATCTCGATGATCTCGTGATCCCAGGAGGTCCACGCTTCATCGCCGTGCTCTTCCAGGGTCGGGATCTCCCAGGCAGGCGCTGACTTGTCGCGGTCGTACCACACAAAGATCATGCCGTTTCGTTCGCGCACCGGCCAACATACAGTGTCCGCTTTCTTCGGTATCTTCGTGGCGTATGGGATATCAACGCACTTGCCCTGCGCGTCGAACTTCCATGAATGGAAGGGACAGCGAATGGCATCGCCTTCAACCACACCGCCGTGGCCCAGGTGCATGCCCAGGTGGGGGCAGTACGCGTCAAGAACTGCCGGCGTTCCGTCCTCGCCGCGAAACAACACAAGGTCCTGGGCGAAGTAGCGAAGCGGCTTCACATCGCCTGCCGCCAGCTCATCCGAGAACGAGATGACAAACCAACCGCGCGGAAACCCTTCGTTGTAAAAACCTTTGGCCATGGTTCACTCTCCGGAGTTGAAGCGCGCCCCGCGGTCACATGACCCGGCGAATGCGCCTCGTTTGTTTGTCTTTGGTTGCTGGTGTCCGGGGACGATCGCCGTGTGTGTCGTTCCCCCGGCGCCCTCTGTACCCGGCCTCTGCTTGCCGGATTCTCTTCGCCGGTCCTACAGAACCGGTGTTACTTCTCTGTAGGCCGAAATTCGGGGCGTGCCTCGCGCTCGGACCTCCAGGCCTCCAGCGCGCGCTTTCGATACCAGTCGGGGAAGAACTGCTTGCCCCAGCGCCGGTACTTCGTGAACGGACCGTCGCCGTCGCAGAAGATCGGCTTCTCAAGGTAGATCTTGTTCTCCCAAACCGGGATGTCCTGTTCCAACTGGCGGGAGATCTCGGCCACGAAGGCCTTGCCGATGCCTCGGGTCACATCCGCCCCACCCATCTTCTTGACGGCGAAGGTGAAGCGCACTTCGACAAAGTCGTCATCGACGGCGATCACATTGCCCACACACAGAGTGCCGACGAAGCCTTCGAAGTGGTTCGTCGTCACGCCGAAGCCGTAGGAGTTCGTGACGAGGGTCCCTTCGGTGTCCCCATGTCCGCTCTTCATGTAGGTCGGCGTCTCCATGTGGAAAATGTGTTCGCGGCCTTCCGCAACTGCCGGTGGCACCTGCAGCATGCCGTGCAGGTACTTGAAGTGCGCGATGTCCACGACGTTCTCGCCCATCTCCTGGTTGTGCGAACGGAATCGCCAGGTCCTGCGCACCGGCTCAGACCAGTCGTCGCTGGTCAACTCCGGGAACTCCGGGGTGTGCCACAGGGGCGGGCGATCATCGATGTCATGCCACACAAGAACAAGACCGCTGTGCTCGTGCACGTGCCACGCCTTGATCTCCGCTTTCGCCGGGATCTTGTTGGCGTAGGGCAGGTCCGTGCACTTGCCGGTCCCGTCGAACTGCCATGCGTGAAAGGGACACTTCACAGACTCGCCTTCGACGACGCCGCCGTGGCCAAGATGCGCGCCCATATGCGGGCAGTATGCATCGAGGACGCGGGCCTCTCCGGACTCGGTGCGGAACATCACCAGATCTCGTCCGAACGCCTGAAGAGGCTTCGCCTCTTTTACCTTCAGCTCGTCGGACCAACAGACCTGGAACCATCCCGTAGGATACCGTGGAATCGGGAATCGCTGCGTCATCTTGCCTCCAATCTACCTGCGGGTCTCATGACTAGAACATGTTCTAGTCGGTATAGAACGCGTTCTAGTTGGCTGCCGCGCACAATTCAACTGCATTGTAGATGTCGGCTCTTAACAGAGCCGGCGATCCACTGAGATGAGCGCGAAAATCTGCTCGCGAGTCCGACGCCACGGGCTTTCTCAATTGCGACGGGGCCACGCACATACTACCCGGTACCTGCGGCCACTGACCCCTCAGCCGACCGCCAATCGAGGCACAGCGCCATGACGGCAACTACAAGTCCATCCGCTCAGCCCAATGGCTTTCAGGACGCCCATCGCGTCATCGAGCGCTACGCCGGACCGGCACCACGCTACACAAGCTACCCGACCGCGCCGCACTTCCGCGCTGACTTCAGCGACGACGACCTGCGTAATGTCGAAGCGGCGTGGGCAAACGCCACCGCCCCACTCGCCCTCTATTCTCACATCCCCTTCTGCGAGAAGCGCTGCCTTTACTGCGGCTGCCACGTCCGAATCTCACGCAAGCGCGAGCTCGGCGCGGCCTACGTGAGCACGGTGCTCGCGGAGCTCGATAACCTCGCGCGTGTCACCCCCTTCGATCGCCCCCTCGAGCTGCTGGCTCTCGGTGGCGGAACACCGACCTGGCTGGATCCCACAGACATGCGCGACCTCATAGGCGGCATCCGCACGCGCACGCAGTCCGGCGAGGATCGGGAGTGGTCCATCGAAGTCGACCCCCGCAGCGTCGATACCGACTACATGACGCTGCTCGTTGAGCTGGGATTCAACCGCTTCTCCTTCGGGGTGCAGGATCTCAACCCCGAGGTGATGAAGGCAGTCGGCCGCGCACAGGGCGAAGAGGAGGTTCGGGCTGCCGTGGCGGCGGTCGCGGGCTGCCCGGTCAACATCGACCTGATGTACGGTCTTCCCCTGCAGAGCGTTGAGACGCTCAAGCAGACCATCGACTCTGTGCTCACGATGGAGCCCGGCCGGCTGGCCCTCTTCGGATACGCTCACGTCCCGTGGCTCAAGAAGCATCAGACTGCACTTGAGCGCCACGGGCTGCCCGGCGACAGCGCGCGACTCGAACTCTACCTCTCTGCGCGCGAACAGCTTCTGGACGCCGGCTACGTAGCGATCGGCATCGATCACTTCGCACGCCCGGACGACGAGCTCGCGGTCGCCGCCGCTGCCGGCAGGCTACACCGCAATTTCATGGGCTATACCACGCGCCCGCACCTGGACCTGGTCGCCACCGGCGTCTCCGGCATCTCTCAGGTCAACGGCACGTTTACGGCAAACCTCCGCGAGGTGCCGCCCTGGCGCAAGGCCGTCGAGAGCGGCAGCTCCGCGTGGGAGCGCATCCTCGCCACGAGCCCCGAAGACGCTCTGCGCAGCGCAGTGATCATGAGCCTGATGGGGCAATTCTCCGTGAGCAAGGCGATGATCAGCCGGGACCATGGCGTCGACTTCGACACACATTTCGCAAGCGAGCGCGAGGCGCTGCGCCCCTTCGTCGACGACGGACTGCTGATTGACGATGCGTCCGAACTACGTCTCACAGACCTGGGCCTGTTGATCGTGCGCAACGTAGCAACGGTCTTCGATCAGTGGCTCGGACGCACGCCGGCCCGGTACAGCCGTACGGTCTGAGAGACGCCGAGCGCCCCACCGTCTGAAACCCGCAGACAACCACCAACGAGTGTCGAAAGCGCGATTTCTCAGAGGTCAGGAATATCGAAAGGAGTGTTCGACCGCGTGAGGCCGCCATCTACTTCGATGACCTTGCCGGTCATGTAGGCGCCGGCATCCGAAGCAAGCAGGGCCGCCACAGAACACACATCTTCGATGCTTCCGACACGGCGCAGGGGCGTGCGCGCGATCATCCCGTCGCGAATCGCGTCGTTGCTGAGAAACTGTTTGAGCGCGTCGGTCTCGATCGCGCCACACGCGATCGCGTTGACACGTACCTTCGGCGCAAGCTCGTTCCCCAGCAGCCGTGTCATGTGCTCCAGCGCAGCCTTGGCCGTGCCGTATGCAACAAAGCCACGCCCAACCACGTGCCCCAACGAGGACGAAATGTTGATCACACTGCCGGCACCGCGCTCGATCATCCCCGGCACCACCATGCGGGTCAGCAGGAAGGCCTGAGTGACATTGAAGCGCAGGGCATGTTCAAAGGCGGACTCACCGGTCCGCAGGGCAGGAATGTGAGGGGCACCTCCCGCGTTGTTTACGAGCACGTCGATTTGACCGTGTGCATCGATCGCAGAGGCTACCGCTGCCTCGAGGCTCGCGCGATCTGTCACGTCGCACACGATGGGTGTCGCCTTCACACCCATGGCCCGAGCGAGCTCCGCGACTTCTTCGATGGGCTCGATCGAGCGTGAGGCCAGCACAACATCGGCGCCCAGCTCGGCGAGACAAAGAGCAATGCCGCGACCAATGCCGCGACCGGCGCCGGTCACCATTGCCACGCGCCCGTCCAATCTGAATCGATCAAGAATCACTCGTCACTCCGGACCGCTGTCCTATTCAAACACACGCGCGCTTCTGGCCTCGACCCGACGCTTTATCGTGCCGAGCAGTGAGGCGAAGTTTTCGTGGTAGTGCGCCGCGTTCGTGCTTCGGTAGATGTCCGCAAGTTCGGCGT
>JAUICO010000208.1 GCA_030427825.1 bacterium
AGGCTGAAGAGTTCGACGCCGTTCACGACGCGCTCAGCGGCTTCTCTGCCACCGGCTACGCCGAAGGTAAGGAGCGCACCAGAGCCGCCGTTGAGGTACTTCGTTGCGGACTCGTAGCCGGCGTCACCGTCCAGGCCCGGGTAGCGGACCCACTCGACCTTCGGGTGCGCCTTGAGCCACTTCGCGACAGCGAGGGCGTTGTCGCAGTGACGCTCCATGCGCAGGTGAAGGGTCTCCAGACCGGCCAGGAACCCGAAGGCGTTGTGCGGAGAAAGCGCCGGGCCGAGGTCGCGAAGCATCTCTACGCGCGCCTTCAGGATGAACGAGATGGCGCCGAAGGCGTCCCACAGCTTCATGCCGTGGTAGTTCGGGTTGGGCTCGGTGAACTCCGGAAAGAGGCCGCTGGACCAGTCGAAGGTGCCGGCGTCGACGATGATCCCACCGATGCCGCTGCCGTTTCCGCTGATGAACTTTGTGAGGCTGTGCACCACGATATCGGCGCCGTGCTCAATGGGGCGCAGCAGCGCCGGCGTCGCGCAGGTGTTGTCGACGATGAGCGGCAGGCCGGCCGCGTGTGCGATGTCCGCGATGGCTCTGAGGTCCGGAACGAAGAGATCCGGGTTGGGAAGCGCCTCTACGAAGATGGCCCGGGTCTTTTCTGTAATGGCCGCCGCGAAGTTGGCCGGATCACGCACGTCGACGAAGGTGGTGTCGATACCGAAGCGCGGCAGGGTACGGCCGAGCAGGTTGTAGGTTCCGCCGTAGAGGGTAGAGCCCGAGACGAGATTGTCGCCGGCTTTGAGCAGGGTCGAGATCGCCAGCGTTGAGGCAGCCTGGCCGGAGGCCACCGCGAGGGCTGCGGCGCCACCTTCGAGCGCGGCCACCCGCTTCTCGAGTACATCACAGGTCGGGTTCATGATGCGGGTGTAGATGTTGCCGAACTCCTGAAGGCCGAAGAGTCGCGCGGCGTGGGCCGTATCCTGAAACACGAACGACGAGGTGTTGTAGATCGGCACCTGGCGCGAGCCGGTGGTCGGGTCGGGCGTGTAGCCGGCGTGGAGGGCGAGAGTTTCTGGACGCAATTCGGACATCGTTCATCTCTGTGTGGTGAGGGTTGAGGAGTCCTGTGCAGGCGCGCTCGCGATCGCAAGGACGCGAAGGAGATACCCGCCCGGCGGGTGTTGATCCAGCCGGCCGAACACCCGGACGTCGCGCATTCCGGCGCTGCCGCGGGGGAATGCGTGGGATTGCTGCTTGCGTTCGGCTTCATTGAGATCAAGAAGGCCGTCCAGGCAGATGAGGGGCTCGATGATAGGACTGAAGAAGGGCGCATTGTATTGCGGCGTGGTGTTGGCGGCGTGCCTGAGCTTCGCCGGAGCAGCCGGCGCGCAGATATTGGATGCCACCGGTGTAATCTACGCGTTCACGCCGCAGCAGGTGGGCAGCCAGCAGGGCTACATGCTGATTCCGATGCCAACGAACGCGGTGCGTCCGGACATGCCGATTCAGGCGGGCGTTCCGGCGGCCTTCGGTCTGCTGAGAAACGGCAAACCTGCGACCTACGGCAACGCGAGCGTTCGCCTCACCGATCGCGACATCGCGGCCGGCCAGGTGGTCGTCAATCTCGACCCGTCGCGACGGGACTCCTTTCTGATCGTCGCCGCCGAGACCGTCTACACCTTTACTCAGCTGGGCGTTGAGCGCGTGGTGTTTCCGGGTTTTGCAGACGAAGGCATGACGCGCGCGGACATCCCGTACGCGGCGTACACGGCGCGGGTCCCGATGTGGCAGGCGCTTCCTCCCGCGCGCTTTTATGCGTCGGAGATTGTGCTGCCGGGCGGGGATACCCTCGAGGCAGACGAATTCTACGAGCGCCTGGAGCGCGGAGAACGCGAGCTTCAGGGACACGTGCGGTCCTACCTGCGCCCGGACGCCGGCGTTGAGGTGTGGGGTGCTCTCAATGCCGCTCATGGGCTGGGCGTAGACCCGTACATTGACAGCGTCGCGTCTCTCGGCGCGTCGCCGGATCCGGCCCTGCGCATGCACGCGCTCTCTGTCCTGAGCACGTCGTCGAGCGCCGCCGCCTGGGAACATGTGGTTGCGTTCATGCGCAACGACCCCGATCCCAACATCCAGGGCGCCGCCGCCGAGGCCCTCGCGTCAGCGCCGGACAACTCGTTTCGCTTCTACAACGTCATCTATCGGGTCCGCGCGGCGGACTCGGCGACACGCCATGCGGCAATCCAGGAGCTTGCCGCGAGCCGGGACGAACGAGCGGACGGCGAGCTCATCGGGTTGATGTCAGCCGGCGACGGAGGAACTGCGCTCGCCGCCGTCGGCGCCCTGGCGACACGGGAGCGCTGGGATGATCTGCGCAGCGCCCTCGACGACGACAGTCTCTCGGAAGACACTCGAATGGCCGCAGCCAACGCGCTGATTGAAGGTGCATCCGGCGAGCTGCGCCTGTCCGCTCTACGCTACCGTGGGTTCAACGCGGTGGGGCAGGGCGCTCGCGACGCTCTCGACCGGATTCACGCCCTGGGTCGTCCGGATCCGCGTCCCGTCATTGAGGAGTTTCTCGCGCATCCCGACCGCGAGATGAAGCTTCATGCGATCGCGCTCCTGGGCCAACGGGGAGACGACGATGCGATCCCGGCGCTTGCCTCCGTGGCCGGTGCGAGGGGCGTCGAGCCGGAGATTCGCGCCGCCGCCGGGGACGCGGCCACAGCCATCCTCGTGTCACGCGGCGCGTCCGAGATTCGCTCGCGCACGTCTGCGCGGGACGAGTTTACGCGCCGGGCTGCGTATCGAGCGCTGGGTGAGACCGCGAACGGCTCATCGGATGCGTTCGCAACGCTGCGTTCGGGGCTTTCGGACCGCTCGGGACAAATACGAGGTGCCTGCGCTCTGGGAATCGCTGCCTTCTCGACCACCGAAGCTCTGGACCTCGTCCTCGAGCTGGAGACGGACTCCGATGTCGGTGTACGTGCTGACGTCGCTCGCTCGTTGGGTCGCTTTCCCTCGGAGGAGCACGCAGACCGCGTGAACGCGACCCTCGTGAACTTTCTCCAGGGCGGAGACCCGGAAGTTGTGGCCGGAGCGCTTCTTTCTGCCGGTGACCTGCGCCGAACCTCGATCGCAGGCGTCGTCGTCGATAAGATCGGCCACCCCGAGGCCATCGTGCGCGCGGCTGCCATGCGCGCCGCTGCGCAGCTGGCCGACCCGGCGAACCCGCGAGCGGTGATCAACGCGCTGACCCGAGGTCTTCAT
>JAUICO010000209.1 GCA_030427825.1 bacterium
CGTAGGTATAGCGCACGTCGGCGAACTTGCGGATGAACGCCCCGGTGCCGTCCTTTTCGTCGACCTGATAGCGATTGAGCCGGAAGGTGCGCGCGTCCCACGAATAGCGCAGCACCACGTCGTTGCCGTAGTGCAGTTCCTCCCGTTCACCGCGGGCGCTATATGTGATGGACGACGCTATATCAGTGCTTGCCACGCTGCCGTCGGCTGCGACGACGCTGACCGAAGACACACCTCCCCTGCGATCGTAAGCATAGCTTCGCTCGATACCGTCAGGCGCAATCTCGCTACGCACTCTGCCGGCCGCATCAAAGCGCCGGTTGTGTGTGTAGATCGCCGAATCCAGCGCCACTGCCGGTGCGCCGGAATCCCAATTCACCGAATCGGTGTAGGAACTCCGAATCTGGCGTCGAGTGGTTCGCGGTGCGCCGAAGAGGCTGTAGCAGTCTGTATGGAGAACACCTGCCTCATCGTCCGTCCGCGTCGCCTGTCCGACCGCGTTGCGCTCGGCCGCGCTGCCGGTCAGGGATGCATCCGGTACATCGTAGGTCGTCTGCGCGACAACTCGGACCGGTGGCGCAGGATCTGCAGGCAGGTTCCGTTCGGTATCATCGACATGCACCGCCGCCGGACGCGACAGTGCATCCCAGTCGCTATGAACGACGATCGGCTCGGTGCCTGCGTTACCGTCAACACGCGTCTTCAGTCTCGGGTCCCAGGCCGAGCGCAGCAGGCCGCGCGCATCGAAGAGCCGAGTACGTGTTCCCGCGTCCATGTTGTGTTCGACGACGACGTTACCGGCGAGATCGTAGGTATAGGTGAAGGCCACATTGCCGCGTGCGTCGATACGCTCTTCGGGCAGACCGAGGGCGTTGTATGTGGTTTTCTCGATGCGATCGGTGACATCAATCAGCTGACGAAGTGCTGAGACATCCACTTTTGGAGGGGTGGCGGCCGCATCTTCCTCGAAGGGCGGATCGGCCGTTGCATCGGCCGCAAGTATAGGATCTGCGGCCGGCAGTGCGATACGGCCCACCTGCGTTTCTTCCAGCGGGCGCGCGAGCGGGTCGACGGCCGTAATGGTCGGCGTCGCCTTATGGGAGCGCAGGATGGCGTCGTACTGCGCCTGGCTCACCTTCATCGTTGCGAGCAGGCCGCCCGGCAGGTCCGGCAGGGTGTCGTTGCGGTCCCAGGCTTCGGTGGACCATGCATGGATGACGGTCCGCGAGACCGTATCATCCGGATATCGTTCTTCGATCACACGGCCCTGCGCGTCGTAGTCGCGCTCGATGGCTACACCGAAGCCTCGCAGTTCGGCGTCCGCTTCGAACTCGTGTGTGGTTGAGAAAAACGGTTCGTTGACCCGAATGGCCTCGCCGCGCTGATTGAAGTGCTCAAATCCCGAAGCCCACCAGCGGTTGGTGGTAGCGGCGAGCGGCACACCGTTGTTGAAAGTCGCCAAAACGAGACGTTTGCCTTCTTGATTCGAGAAGACTATCGTCTCGTTTGTATGAACACTGCAACGATCGAAGATGCTCTCAATACACTTGGTGATCTTCTCGCAGATCGAGGCCACGAGTTCGACCTCGCTGTCATCGGCGGCGGCGCGCTCCTCCTCCTGGGACTGATCGAGCGCCCTACCAAAGACCTCGATATCGTGGGCAGCCACAGAGATGGCCGGCTGTTCCGGGCTGAGCCGATGCCGCCGGAGCTTGTGCGAGCGGTACGGGAAGTCGGAGGCGCGTTGGGCTTAGCTGACGACTGGCTGAATGCCGGTCCGGCGTCACTGCTTGATCTTGGGTTGCCAGGGGGCTTCCTGGAGCGTCTGGTGGTTCGACACTATGCCGGTCTGACCATCAGGATCGCGTCCCGCGAGGACCACATCGCTTTCAAGTTGTACGCTGCAGTTGACCAGGGTCCACGGAGCAAACACTTCGCAGACCTCATTCTGTTGAAACCAACTTCCGATGAATTGCAGCGGTCTGCCGAGTGGTGTTGTACCCATGATCCGTCGTCGGGTTTTCTCTCGATGTTACGCGAGGCGCTGGCGGCGTTCGAACGCGAGACGAGCGATGAGTAGCCTCGCCGCGTCCGCGTTAGATCTGGCCTGGAGTCTCTGGACCGAGCTTGGTGTTGCTGGCGTCACTCGAAGCCACCGCGCGGTCGCAATTGACCCGGAGCCTCTTGTTGTTTGGTCGGCCCATGTCATTCGACACGAAGCACGCCTGAGAGACCTGGTGTTTGGCTGGTGTGTGGAGCACTCGGATCGCATCTCAGCCAGTCGTCTCAAAGGAGTTGCCTCGCGCTACCCGGCGCCGTTTCAGGAGTCATTCGAAGAGTTCGCCGGGGCGCTGCATGAATCCGCAGGCATTCGGTGGCCGGGACGCACTTCCACCGACTGGCCGGTACCGTCGCAGCTCCGCAAAGCGAGGCTACCGTTCACCAGGCCGGCCCTGCTCAGGTTTCGGCTGCGGGCGCTGTGTGGGGTCGGTTCACGTGCGGACGTGCTGAGCGAGTTGCTTGCTCGGCTGCCGGAATGGACGAGTGCAGCAGACCTCGCCGATGAGGGGTATTCCAAGCGAAATGTCGCCCGGGTCCTGTCCGAGTTTCGGTCGAGTCATCTCGTCGATGAGTTGTCCGAAGGGAACCGCCTGTCGTTTAGACTGCGTCGTCCGGAGGTACTCTCCGTACTCGTTGCAGGGGGCATCCGGCGGTCCGGCCTTGAGTGGTTCCACGATCCTCACCACCCGCCATGGCGCCCCATTCTTGAGATGTTTGCTCATACGCAGGCTCTGGAAGAACGATTCGTCGGTAGGAATGAGGCGGCAAAGAGGATAGCAGCACACAATCTGATCAACGAGATCAAGCAGTCCGCGATGACATTGGGTTACGTGGATGTCCCGAAGACAACAGGAAATCCCGTTGCTTATGACGCCGTCCTGGAATGGGCCGGCTTCCACCTTGCAGCGTTGGCATCCGGCACATCCAGTGTGCTGCGCCCGACCCGCAGTTGGGGCACCGGTGATCCCTTTGCTGATGGACCATTTCCGGATGGAAGCGGGCGGGGAGACGGTTCGAGTGGATCGTAGGTCGAACCGGGTTCATGTGTGACGCCGGCGCCGTAAGCCTGCGGTCCGCGCAACGAAAAATCGCGAAAGCCCG
>JAUICO010000210.1 GCA_030427825.1 bacterium
TGACTACCAGATCACGGCTTCGGTCGACCCACTGCTGCGAGTGATCGACGCCAGTATCGCTGACGGCGCCGTCGGTGTGGACACGGACACCGTCATTACGCTGACCTTCAACCAGGAGCTGGACGCCGACACCACCTACATCGAGCTTGAAGAGACACAGGGATCAACCGGCGTAAGCGGCGACGTGGTAGTTTCGGGTGCGACAGCAACGTTTACGCCGCTGCACGACTTGATCGAGTACGAAACAGGCTACCGTGTGTACGTGCACACGGACACGGTAGCAGCATCCGGCGTCGGCCTCGGCGAGCTTTGGGAAGCGTCGTTTCAGACCATCTTTATCAATTCGGACATGTGGTATGCGATGTACGACAATGTTTCGAACTCTCGTGTGCTTAGCGTCGATACAAGTGCAAGCAACCTGCTCCGTGTTGAAGAAATCACGGATTCAGTGCAAACTGATCAGCACTGGCAGTTCCAACATGACGACGACATGTTCGTCCTCGGGAATAAGGCTACCGGAGCTTCTTCGCACTACCTCGAAGCGGGAGATGTCGGTGGGTATTCTCTGATGACACCAACGTCTGAAGAAGGCGGAGTGTTCTCCGGCCAGGTTTGGCGAATCGAGGTCGTTGGCGATACGGACACCAGTGCGCAATTCGGTCCGACGATGCGATTGACTCCGTTCCACGGCAATGGTGGTTACGATCTGGCTCAACGAAGTGACGGTGACGGGTCGGTGGGGCTCCGCTTCGCGGGTGACACAGCTCACAGGCATTGGCGCCTGCGCAGACTGGGCCCCATCGGGCCTCCCGAAGGGTGCGGCTGGCTATCTGCGAGCGGCTTCTACGGTTGCGGCGGAGACGGCGTTGACCCGAGCGGAACGAATCAGTGGGAGTGCCCGCAAAACCTCAATGGTGGCGACCCCTGCTCCACCACCAATCTCAGCGGTTTCGGCTGCTGCGACATGGATGGCAACAACTGGTATTGTACAAACGCAGGTACAGCGTTGAAGACCACCTGTGAGTAGCTGCTTCCCGGCGTCCGGCAAGGGAAGCGCTCGGTGCCGGGGAGCACGTCAGTGTGTTTTCCGCCTTGAGGTGCCGTCGGATCAGCTGGGCGTCAGACTGCTGTGCTCAGATGCGATAGGCCCTTCAAACAGCTCGCGCAGGTGTCATGAGCACGGCTCAGTTCAACCGGCTCGTTGAGGTGCTGCCACGTCTGAACAAGATGCCCCACCTTTGCAGATGATACGCCGACGCTCACCGCCCTTGAGATGATGCGCAATTGCCGCCAGCTGCAGCAAGAGCAAAAAAGCATGGCGATGGTCGATTACCTGCAGCCGACGAAATCGACTCGGAAATCGCGCAACGCCAGCGCCTCGATCTCATCATCCACGGTCAGATCGGTACTGTGGATGGGGCGCATATCTCATTCAAGGCAGGGGGAGCCGGCTACTGCCCTGAAGGGCACACCGGTGGTGCGACTGCGGGAGCGCATCACGCTCACCTCTTCTTTCCCTGGCCGTGCATGGGTGAACTCGGCTGATATTTGCGGCGCAGGCACGGTTGCCCCGCCGACGGGGTCAATCGATGTCCGGGTGCCCCATTCGCAGCCGGTGGCAGGCAGTTCGCAGCCCCTCGCGACCGAGAGCCGGTCGGCGCTCGTCGGCAACCTGCGGCGCGCTCCCTCGGCCGCCGGCACTCGCCGCCAAGTGTTAAGGTTTCTTTAGTCGACTATACTCTTTGCCTGCGCTATGCGTTGCGCATGGTCCTCAGCGAGCTTTCAAGACGAGACCGAAAGGCGGCACAGACGCGCGATGCCCTGCTTCGCGCCTTGATTCAACAGCTCGCTTCCAGGTCGTTCAAACAGGTACGCGTCAGGGACCTGTGTGATCAGGTCGATATTTCTGAGCCCACGTTCTACAACCACTTTGAGAGCAAGGGCGCGCTGCTGACACACTTCGTCAGCCTGTGGAGCCTGCGTGCCGCAGCATCGCTCGACGCGCCGGATGTCAGGGATAGCGGCGTCGTGCAGCTGTTCGTGCTCTTCGACTCGATTGCACGGGGCATGCGCAGGCACCCCGGACTTCTAACGGCAATCTTCTGTCGACAGATGCCACTGCGCAGGCAGCCGGAATGCGTGCCGATTCCGGCCGGCGACCGCCTCCTCTGGTATGGCGATAACACGCCCCTGATCGATGTTGCGCCCACGAACATTCCGACGATGATCGCGGGCGCCGTTGCAACAGGCCGTTCCGCAGGCGAGATTCCCGAGTCGGTGGACCGCCGTGAGCTGCGGCGAGTGATTCTGTCCCTCTTTTATGGCGTGCCTACTGCCGAAGAGCGCACCACGAAGATCTCCACAACCTTCGCCAACGCCCTGCGTGCCGTGCTGACCGGGTACAGAATCGAAGTTCCGGAAGTAGACCGGCTGGTTGGCGCTCGCTGAGCGAGACTGTCCGGTGGCGCCGATGGTGGGGTGTGAGCCGGAACCTGGTGAGCTCGTCGCGAGTGTGGGTGTGCACCTCCGGCTCGGCTGCGGATCAGTCGTGGAGTCTGCGTGGGATGTGCCGTACGGCGACACACGGCCCTGCGCGTCGTAGCCGCGCTCGATGGCCACGCCGAATTCCCGGAGCTCTGTGTCGACCTCGAACTCGTGTGTGCTGGAACAGCGAGCGGCTCGTTGACCCGAATCGCTTCGCCGCGCTGGTTGAAGTGCTCAAGTCCCGAAGCCGGGGCGTTGCGGTCGCGGGCCATTGATCGGCTCAGACCGCGGCTCGACCCATGCGCTATTCAGCGGTCCGCGCGGGCGGCGGAACATCGCCTGGGTGTCGGAGACCGCCGCACGGAGACGTTGGCCTTCTCGATACGGGAAGACAGCCGTCTCGTTCGTAGCCGGCGCCTGATTCTCGAGATGACGCCATCCTGGAATGGGCCGGCTTCCACCTTGCAGCGTTGGCATCCGGCACATCCAGTGTGCTGCGCCCGACCCGCAGTTGGGGCACCGGTGATCCCTTTGCAGATGGACCATTTCCGGATGGAAGCGGGCGGGGAGACGGTTCGAGTGGATCGTAGGTCGAACCGGGTTCATGTGTGACGCCGGCGCCGTAAGCCTGCGGTCCGCGCAACGAAAAATCGCGAAAGCCCG
>JAUICO010000088.1 GCA_030427825.1 bacterium
CCGTTCTTCTCTGCGCTCGGTGCGCGGCACGGCGTCGGAGCCCCTTGGCGGAGCGTCGTTGATCGCGGGGCCGGTACCGGAGTCCGATGCACCCAGTCCCGCAAGCCCTGATCCACCTTCAATCTCCGGGGCAGGTTGTTGCTCAGGCAGCGGCTCCCGGTCCTCTTCGCGCACGATGTTCTCGGGCTCCGGCTCCGGCTCCGGCTCCGGCTCTGACTCCGGTTCGGGTTCGGGATCGGGCGCCGGTTCCGGTTCCGGATCGACAACGTTCTCCTCCTCGGGTTCTTCCGGCTGCTCCTCTTCTGGCGGGATCTCTTCGATCATCGCGAAGGCGATTCGTCGGTTCATCAGGTCGTTCATCGTAGGCCGCGGCGGAGGCGGCACCCACTGAACGAGGTATGCCACCGGGCCGACCTGGAGGATGAATGACGCCAGCATTGCCATAAGCAGCGTCGTCGAGATGCCGGCGGCGGCCACACGGCGACGATTCCGCGCTCGATCGCGGTCGTCGCCGGGATCGCCCCCCGAGGCCGAATGCAGGACGCCGATCGGGGCAGGCGCGGGGACCCGCGAAGTGTTCGCGTCCCGGGTTCTCTCGAAGAGCGAGATATGTTTCGTGCTCATGCCGTCTCATCTGCATGCCCGGGTTCGTCCCGGGTCGACGGTGCAGGTAGGGCGGCTTTGTGACAGGCATGTGGCGCCGCCGCAGAGAGATGGTGGAGCGCAGCCGGCGCCCTCGACGGAGGATCCCGGCGAGGGGCGATGGCGGCGACGCGGCGCGATGCAGCTGCTGTTGTCGCTCGCTGCGCGCGGTGGCGGGTTGCTGTCGCGGCCCGCCCGGCACGGGGCCGCCGCAGCATCATTTCGGCTCGTGGGCCATGAGTTCACAGAATCGTCGCGGAGCCGTCGCGCAATGTTCAATGTCGCAACCTAGAGACGGCACTATGGAAACCACGCGAACACACGGAGCTGCCTGATGCACCGTCTGGTCATCATCGAAGACGACTTCAGCCTACGGCGACTGATGGAGACGAACCTGTCGGCGCACGGGTTCGAGTGCGCGACCGCCGGTACCGCCGAGGCCGGCATGCGGCTCGTGGGTGAGCGTCCGACCGCGCTGGTGATCCTCGACCTGCTGCTGCCGGATGTGAACGGCAAGGACCTGCTCCGACAGCTGCGTGCCGAAGAGCGCACGAAGAATACGCCGGTGCTGGTTGTCACGGCGCTGGCCGATGATCTCGATCGAATCATCGGCTTCGAACTGGGCGCGGATGACTACCTCGCCAAACCCTTTCATCTTCGCGAGCTTGTTCTGCGGGTGAAGGCCATCATTCGCCGTGCCGAGTCGACTCCGGCGATCGCGGACAACGACCAGGCTGTCCGGGTGGGGCCTGTGCGCGTCGACCCCCATCGTCATGCGGCGGCGCTTGACGGGGAGCCGCTCTCCCTGACTGCGTTGGAGTTCCGCCTGCTCTACCAGCTCGCACGTCGCCACGGCCGCGTTCAATCCCGCGAACAGCTCATCGACGCGGCGTGGGGCGGCGGGGTGGTCGTGACGCACCGGACGGTCGACACGCACGTCAAGCGCCTGCGGGACAAGCTGGGCACGGCGCGGGGATACATCGAGACCGTGCGCGGCGTCGGGTATCGATTCCGGGAAGGAGAGCCGGCCACGCCGGAATGCCTCTGAGCGCACACTTCTCCGCCTCAAAAGCGGCAGGGCGCGTGTTCCTCGACGGCGCTCGTATCGAGCTGCGTGGCACAGGCGTGCACATCGTCACCCTGTGTCCGGGTTTGTTGCGACGCGAGCTCACGCTGAGGGCCGGGTCCCCACACCCTTCATCATGACGCCGGAAGTCACTGCCCGGAAGATGGTGCGCGCCATCGAACGCCGCCGCCGCGAAGTGAGCTTTCCCCTTCCGCCGGCCATCGGATCGTTGGCGGGTCGGCTGATGCCGAAGGCGATCGTCGAAGCGGTCATGGCACGCGCAACACCGAAGCTGCCGGAGTGAGCCCCGGAGTGAGCCCCGGAGTGTGGGGAGCCGTGAGATTTCGCGGCTCTCAGTCCGCTTCTGAACCCACGCGACCACAGCTCGTCGACGAGCTGTACGTGCACAGGAACGCCTTCTGAGCGCCGCAGCCGACGCTGCGCCCTCGCCGAGGTGTTGCCGGCCTGTCACCACCCTACTGCCGCCGAGGAGCGACCTGATTGCTGCATCGCCTGGGGCTGTGCTAGTGATTTGGTGCATCGAACAGGGACGCCCCAGATCCAGCCGCTATGAGTCGCAAACTTACGTTCGCTCCACAGACTGACGTCGGCCGCGAGCGTTCCGAAAACCAGGATGCCTTCGGCTCGAAGCACCTCGACGGCCTCGACTTCTACATCGTTTGCGATGGGATGGGTGGGCACGCGGGAGGCTCAACAGCTTCGAAGCTCGGTATCGCGACCATCGAAGACCAGCTCGAACAGCTGGATCTTGAGCCCGAAGAGCGCATCAAGGCGGCGATCGAGGCAGCGAATGCGGCCATTTTCGAGACGGCGCTCTACAACCGAAAGCTGCGTGGCATGGGGACTACCGTCGTCGTGCTTGGCATCGATCATCAGGCCGACGTCGGATACATCGCCCACGTGGGGGACTCGCGCATCTACCGGGTTCGCGGTGACGTGATGCAACGCATGACCCGCGATCACACGATGGTCCAGCGCCTCGTCGACGACGGAATCCTCGCGCCGGAAGACGCTGAGAATCATCCCAACGCCAACGTGATCAGCCGCTCGCTCGGCGGACATCCGGCAGTGGAAGTAGAGCTCGGGCCCGAGACCCTCGATCTTCTTGAAGGGGATATCTTCGTGCTCTGCTCCGACGGGCTCTCGGGGCTTGTCAGCGAAAAGGAAATCGCGCGTGTCGTCACCACGATGGAGCCCCCTGAGGCGGCACATCACCTCATAGATCGCGCCAATCAGGAAGGTGGGCACGACAACATCACCGTTGAGATCATCCGAATCGGCGACCAGCCCGAAGCAGTGCACGACTTTCAGATCGTGCACCCGCCCCGAGGTCCCACGACCGAAGAGCTGATCGAACGCAGCGAGAGAATGCAGCGCGCCGAAACCGCGCCGGCCGGTGAGCCCGTGGTACCGGACGGCGCACCACCATCGACCCAGCTGACCACAACGCTCGACATGTCGGCGGCTGTGGCGGCACAGGACGCCGCCGCTGCGGCGAGGGGCATCGATGGCGACGGCGCGGACGCTGCGTCCCCGGCGCATGAGCCGCGAGCCGAGGTGCGCCGACAGAAGTCAGCGGGGGACACCGCCGCCACCTTCCTCCTGGTTCTGGCCGGTATCCTGGCGATTGTCGTGGCCGTCCTCGTTGTGAAGACACTGCTGGATCCGGACGTCGAGCCGGAGCCGACGCCTGTCGAAGCTCCGACAAATGAAGATCGGACAGAGGGATCCCAGCAGGATCCGGCAAACGGCGGGGCTGCCGGCGATCCCACACCCGCAGACGGACAGCCTGTTGAGCCGGCAGCCGCCGACACACAGGCGCATGATGCCGCACAGCAGCAAGTTGGTGAGGCGGGCAACGCCGGCGAGAACGCGGTAAACCCCGACGGCTCGCCCGTCGAAGGCGCCGCGCCCGGACAGGCGGCGCCCACCGCTGATTCGCCGGCCGACAGCGCACCCGCTGAGGGCGAACCTGCGGCCGCCGACTCGCCGACTGAAGGCGAACCGGTAGACGATACCGGCCCCGAGTAAGCGCTCCGGGCGACGACTCTTCCGCCGTTCAGAGAAGCGCGTTCACCGCGACCGCAAAGCGAATGTCGCGCTCCGTGATGCCACCGGCATCGTGTGTCGTCATCCGCAGCGTGACGCGGTTATACACATTGTACAATTCCGGATGGTGGTCGTGGGCACGCGCGACGTCCGCGACCCGGTTTACGAACACCATGGCCTGATCGAAGTCTCCGAACCTCACCTCGCGCACGATGTGATCGCCGTCGCGGGACCAGTCGCTGAGCCCGCGGAGCGCCGCTGAGATCTCATCCGTTGAGAGTTTTCTGAGTACCGCCATGGCTGCCTCGCTGAAGCTCCACACGCGCCGCGTGTGGAAGTTGTACATGCAAACAATCAGCGTCGTCGGCTCTCGCGTCGTCGCTGTCGCCGACTCCGCCGGCTCTCGTTCTCGCTGCCGCTGTCTGCCACACCACGGTCTCGAGCAGCGATCGCCTCTTCGACTTCGCGAATATGCTGCAGGTACTCGTCGTCCGGCTGTACGTAGTAGCCGGACAGAGCTGCCTGCCGGAGCGCCGTCATCAATTCGTCTCGGGCTCGTTCCAGCTCTCCCTGCCGAAAATGAATCCACGCCGACGTATCCAGAGTCGCCGGGGCCATGTCCTCGTCGAGGGCAAGAGACCGACCGGCGAGCATCGCGCCCCGGTCCAGCTGAATGTTTCGGTCAGCGAGCAGGTACGCGAAGTTGTTCAGAGTGAGCGTGTTGTTTGGATTGAGGAGAAGGGCCAGTTCATGAGCTGCGATGGCATGATCGACCATGCCGGCCCTGTCGTAGAGGTGGGCCACCAGCCAGGAGCCCGCGCCGATATCAGGGTTGTCGAGGACCTCGGGGTGTCGTGCTCGAAAGTACTCGACGCCCGACATTGGGTTGCTCTCGGCGAACACCTGGAGCGTAAGGTAGACGCCGCCGAGAGGGCCTTCAGTCAGGCCGGGTATGGGGAGGGTCACCAACACGTCTGCGTATCGCCACGAAAGCTCCGGCGAATCCGAAGCGGCCAGCTCGCTGATGATAGCAGGCAGCCCGGAGTGGGTCTGGAAGCGGCCGTCGCGCGTGTGGACCAGCCCGCTGCGCAGGCTGACGAACTGGTCGAAGGCAGCAACGGCTGCCTCGATGTTGCCCGACGCCAGCGCAACCCGACCCCGAAGCTCGTTCACGAGCGGAGAGTCCGGCGCGAGCTCGGCAAATCGCTCGAAAGCGGCGAGAGCGAGGTCCGTGTAGCCTTCACGGAGCGCGATCTCAGTTGCCCACACAGAGTCGACGTAGTCGCCGTTGTCACCGGCGAACATGCAGGCTAACGCTTCCCGGTCCAGCGTCGGGTCCGTCATCGCGAGCGTGGCAGCCGCGCACACACGGGCGGTGCGGGGACACTCGCGAGTGTGTTCCCAGAGTGCGTGTGCGATCGTGTCGGCGTTTCGACTTCGGAGCACACCGAACACCGACGTCATCAGCCCGGGGGCACAGTCGCTACGGTCAGCGACGGCGAGGACCTGTGCTGTTCCTTCTTCGCCACCCAGCAACGCCGCGAAATGAGAAATCGTGGTCGGATGCCCGGGAGCGCGGGCGACTGCGCCCTCATAGAGTGCCAGACTGAGGTTGCTGTCCGGGCCCGCACCGTAGCGCGAAATCATCGAGGACGAGGCGCCGATACCATCCGCTGAGAGCCAGCGTATGCGCGAAATCAGGCGCGATACTGCCGCCGCATCGCCGGCAACGAACGCTGCGTCGGCGGCCCGTATCGCCATTGAAATATCACCGGGCAGCGCGTCGGCGGCGCCGACAAGAATCCGCGACGCGTCGTCCCATCGTTCTGCGAGTTCAAACATGCGCGCGGTCTCTTCGGCGCGGTAGCGGAATTCGCCGTCGTGTTCTTCGCTTCGCTCGCTGAAACGCGACAACCAACGATCGTTGTCGCCGATTTTCGCGACCCGACCCGCTGTGTCACGAATCGATTGCGACCAGTGGCCGCGCCAGCGATCAGGTGTCTGTTGCAGGAGATCGGCTGCGTCCTCGTGCAGGCCGCCGTCAGCCAGGCTGTGGGCGATGGATGCCGCGACGAATGGGTGTTCGCGGGACACGATCGTCGCCGCGCGCTCCCCTGCTGCGGACTCGCGCCCGGCGAGGCCCTCGATGCGAACGGATGACAGGTCGATCGCGATGCTCGGGGCCTCGCGGGTCAGGCGCGCTGCCAGCTCGAGCGCGGCCTCTGTGTGTCCATGGCGAGCGACAAGCTCCAACGCCGCCGAGACGGCGCCGTCCCCCGGACTTCGTGGCAGCGCTTCGACGATCTGCATGGCGCGCTGAAGGTCACCGGAGGCCAGCGCGCGGTGAACCATCAGGAGGCGCGCGCTGTCGGCGGGCCTTCCGCTCGCGACGCCCACATCGAGCATGTGTTCGATGTCTCCTTCCGCGCCACTGTGCAGGAGAATCTGCGCAATCTGCTCAGTGGGAAGCGGCTCACCGGACGACTGTGCGCCGGTGGTGTTCTCGAGCAGGCGACGCAGCCAGAAGTGCAATCGCTCATCGTAGCCCAGCGCACCCTGCATGGCCGCCTGCTCCAAAACAAACGCTTCTGTGCTCAACCACGCGGGAAGCACCTCGCGTCGAAGAGCCGCGCCGGTTAGGTCGCCGCTGCTTCGCAACGCGTCCGTACCCTCGATCATGAGCGGAAGGGCCCCCAGCGAGCCGTCGTTCAGGCCGTCGATCCACCGGGCGAGCGCCGCGCTGCCTTCAAGGCGCACAATGTGTGGTCCGAGCACTCGCAGCACTTCGGTGTTGTCGCCGGGCTGCAGGCGCTGTGAGGCCGTCGCCCATATCGACAGTGCGTCTTCAACGAGGCCGTACTCAGCGAGGGCGATGATGGTATCTGTGTGAATCGACGACGGCGGCATTCGCTGAACGATGCGCCGCAGCCGCCGAGTGCGGTTGCCGTGGACGGCGAGTTGAACGACGTCCGGCATGAGCCGTGCGATGTAGCGGGTGTCTGTCAGCGAACCTTCGATGAGGTCGAAGGCAAGGTCATGGCGCCCGATCAGTCGTAGCGACTGAATCGTCGACTCGGCGATGGCCAGCATCTCTTCGTCGCCGAGCCTGAGCGCTTCAGCGACCCCCATTGCCCGCTCGTGCCACCGTTGTGCTGCCTCGACATCGCCGAGCAGGGCAGCGCAACGTACGAGTCCGCGCAGCACATTTGTTTGGGTTGGGTCGAGGTCGATTGCGTGGGCGAATACGCGCTCTGCGAGAACAATGTCACCTCCTGTGAGTACTCGTGTGGCTGCATAGGCCCAGGCGTCTGCACCGCCACCGGCGTCCCCTACAATCGCCGAGATGTCGTCGAAACTCAGTGTGCCCCGGATCGCCCTTGCAGCGATGGCGATGCCCATGGGCGCGTCGTTGAACCCGTTTGTCTGCAACGCGCGACGCGCCCACCTGTGCGCCTCGTCGAAGCTTCCCACCTGCATGGCTATTGACGCCGCTCGGTGGAAGAATGCCGCGGCAAATGTGTTTCGATCGATTACCTGCAGGATCTCGCTGTCGAGCTCTGCGTCCCCGTTTGTCAATGCGAGCGCGCGGCCTGCGAGCTGGCGCCGGGCAAACTCGGTAGCGCCCTGGCGATCGCCCACCGAGATGTACAGGTCGCCGATTGCGTCCAGGTCGTTGAAATAGTCTTCCGCAGAAAGCTGTGATGTCAGATTCTCTGCTTCAACGACGGTCAGCGCCTCGCGGTAATATCCCAACTCCGCGAGCTCGTGCCAAAGGGAGCGCAGGTCGCGCAGACCGCGCTCTGAGCTCAGGTTGCTGAAGATTGGGCGGAGCTGATCCCACGGCTCTCCCGCGATCATCGCGTCCAGCGCCACGTCAACGGGCTGCACCTCCGTGTCACGCGTTGCCAGGAGCTGACGCCCGAAGCGGGCTGCGATGTCGTGAAAGCCCGCACCCCGAATCTCGTCGATGGGCAGTTGTGTGGGTGCATAGCCGGCTGCTTCGTAGGCAAGCAGGGCGGCGCGGGCGCGCGCTTCGTGTTGTGCTTCGATCAGCTCGACGCTGTCGGAATCACGTGCCCGCATCCATGCAGAGCCCACCAGACGGATCTCAACCCGTGCCCGGGTCGCCAGCGACAGCGCGTCGACTCCCTGATCTGCGTCTCGTGCGTCGAGAAGGGGCGTTGCGATCGTCGGCCGGTTTGCATCCAGGAGCTCATCGAGGATCGGGCCGGTCTGGGTAGGGTCATGTCGGACGGCCGCGATGAACGCGGCGACGGCGACGTCATCGTCCCCAACGGCGTTCGCGGCCCTGCCCAGCTCTGTTTGTGTTTCGACGGAGTCGAAACCGCCTTCAATCACGCGCTGAACGAAAACAACACGCGCGCGGCCCGAGAGGGCGTCTCGCACACTTCTGTCCGACCAGAGCTCGCGCCACATCGCGGGGTTCGCGCTGTCCTGCGCGATCTGCTCAAGCGCTTCTGCCACTGCATCTACGTCCGCGTCGCGTGCAACGTTTGCCAGGTGCATGCGCCAGGCGAGCTGACGCACCGTGTCGGTTCCGTGCCATGAGAAGGGCGGCGGCGAGGTGTCGGTGCTCGCTGCGTCGGTGAGTCGCTCGGTCCAAACACGTGCATCCGGAGCAGCCCTCCGTGTGGTGTAATGGCGGGCCACGATCGCGAGGGTTTCGATAGATGGGTTTGCCTGCGTGAGAGAAACAAACACCTGGTCTGCTGCCTCGAAGTCTTCAGAGGCTTCAAACAGACGTGCCAGCTCGATTGCGGTGGCAGCGTCTTGCGGCCGCCGCCGCCGAAGGGCAACAAGCGCGTCCGTTGCGGCGGTCAGCGCCCCTCGATCGTCCTGTCTTGCGAGTCGATCGATGAGGCTGCGCAGCTGTGTTTCGCGCGCGCTCTCTGTCAGCGTGTCTGCAGCGACGATGTACTCCCGAATCGCGCGTTCTTCGACGTCGTCGACGATGCCGCCCGGGGCCGTGTCGAGCAGCAGTGAGAACATCGCCATGTTCACCGGGTTGGCCTGCAGGCTCTGTTGTGCCCAGGAGCGAGCGCAGTGGTTGCGGCCGGAATTGGCGCATGCGTTCGCCGCAAAGTGTGCGACCGCGGAAGGGTTCGGACAGGTCGAGTAGCGGTCTGAAATCCGATCGCCGGCGCTCTCCGAAAAATCGCTGTGTGCATACAGAGCGGCTTCGACCCTCGCCACGCGGTCGTTGTTCTGCTCATCGCAGGCCACACGTGTCAGCAGCCCGGTCGTCGCATCGATGATGGCTTCCGGATCGGCGCCGCGCACGCCGGTCAGGGACATGAATCGTTCGGCGCTGCTGAGGCGGTCATTCGACGTCTCTGCGGCGCTGCGCAGGCAGTCCGCAGCCCGGACATCGTCGCCGGCGCGATACCAGTTCGACGCCGCGACAACCCACACATCCGCGTCGGCCTCGGATGCATCACCGTCTGCACTCACCTCGGCGCTCAGAGCGGCCGCCTCCCACAGCCCGCGCACCTCGAGCTCGGTCACAAGCGCGTTCTGGGACGGGACCGTCCGAACCCAATCGCTGAACTCACGCCGCGCATCGCCACCCCGGCGAAGCAGCGCGACCACACGCCGATGCTTTTCGGCTGAAAACGCGCTGAATCCGCGTTCCGCGAACAGGTCGGCGATTTCGAGTGTGGCGGCGAAACGTCCTGCTCCGGTGTGATCATAGAGCGCTCGATCGATGACGTTCGTGTAGCGGGTCTGGGAGTCTCCGGTGTCCCGCCGGAGGTGCTCCGGGCAGAGGGCGTCGAAGAGAGTGATCGCATCAGGGCTACGATCGGCGTTGCGTACCAGGTTGCTGAAAGCAGCGACGGTGACGTCAGCCTCACAGGGGCGGGCCGGCGCCCCGCCGTCCTCGGCGAGCAGCAGCCACGCCTCGGCCCATGGTAGTGCGCGCGCGTTGCGCCAGAACACCGCTTCGACGACGGCGGCGACCGTAGGGTCGTCCGGAAAGCGTGACTGTGCGTCGACCGCGATCGCAGCCGCCGCCGCGTCGTCGGCTGCTTCATGCAGCTCGATGAGTCGCAGATAGCCCGCGGGCTCCTCGGGGTTCGCTACAATCGCGTCCATCGCGTCGTCGATGGCGGAATCCCTCAAGGCATCCGCCTCGTCGCCGGTGTTTCCGCCCGGGGTTTCGCCGCCGCCCGCGGTCGACTGAGCGCCGCCGCAGGCAATCAGCCATGCAGCAATCAACGCTACGAATGGAAGCCTCAGGTTCACCATCTCTCTCTAGGCTCGCACCCGACTCCAAGGCAACCCGTGGGCGGTGAGGAATCGAGTCTCACGGCTCCGAGGCATATTCGCCGGCAATCGGCCGCGGCACCGAAGGATCATCGGCGACGCGGGAAGGACGCGAGCCGTAGGAGCTCGGCCGCGGTCTCCTCAACGGCCATGTCGCTCACATCGACGACCGGCCAGCGGTTGCGGCGGCAGAGATCAAGCGCCGCCCGAATCTCCTCATACACGTGGTCATGGTCGGCGTATTCTCCGGGCCCCAACATCCCGTTCGCCGAGAGTCGTGCTTCGCGAATCGCTACGAGCTTGCGGGGGTGAATGGTCAGGCCGAAGACGCGGCCCGTAGGCAGCGTGAAGAGATCCGGCGGCGGCTGCAGGCCATATACAAGGGGCACGTTGGCGACTCGGTACCCCTGGCTGGCCAGGCAGGTGGCGACAGGCGTCTTGGACGTGCGGCTCACCCCGACAAGCACAAGGTCGGCCCGCGCCAGATGTCCGGAGCCACGTCCGTCGTCATTACCCACGGTGAACTCCATCGCCTGCACCCGTCGAAAGTAGGCGTCGTCGAGGCGCTCCGGGGCGCCGGGAAGACCCCGCGGGCTGCTCTGCAGGTACAGCGAAAGGCGCGCGAGCACAGGTCCCATCAGGTCGATCCCGACGACGCCCAGCTCTGCAGCCCGCACACGGACGTGCTCGGCGATTCTCGGGTTGACCAGCGTCTGGACAAGGAGCGCGCCGGCGCGCGCCGCCTGGGCGAGGACTTCGTCGGACTCAGCGATCGTCCGAATCCGTGGCCAGATACGCAGTTCGGCGGCCGCGTCGAACTGACAGAGCGCCGCCCGCACGACGCGCTCAGCGGTGTTTCCGCTCGAGTCACTGATGACAAAGATCGATGCGTTCGTGGACATGAATGCCGGCCGCCGTCGGACGTTGCGAGCACGTTGGCCCTCTGTTACTCAGGCGCCCGATCAGGCACCATCCCCCGACACGAGAGTACGTCATGAAGTTCTTCATTGATAGCGCAGACATCGATGAAATCCGCGAAGCCGCCAGCCTCGGTGTGCTCGACGGCGTCACGACGAATCCGTCCCTCGTCGCGAAGACCGGGCGACCCTTCCGCGAGGTGCTCCTCGACATCTGCGAAGCGGTGGACGGGCCGGTCTCAGCCGAAGCTGTGACGGACACCGCGGAGCTGTTGATCGCTGAGGGGCGCGAGCTTGCGGCTATTCACAAGAACATCGTCGTAAAGCTGCCGCTGACAACAGAAGGCCTGAAGGCGTGCAAAGCGCTGACGACAGAGGGAATTCGTACCAACGTGACCCTCTGTTTCTCGCCGCTGCAGGCGCTTCTCGCTGCCAAAGCAGGCGCCACGTACGTCTCGCCATTCGTCGGTCGTCTCGATGACATCGGACACGACGGCATGGGACTGATCGCGCAGTGCGTGCAGATCTTCGAGAACTATCCGGCGCTCAAGACCGAAGTCCTCGTCGCCTCTGTGCGTAACCCCACCCATGTCGTCGACTCGGCGATGATGGGGGCCCACGTCGCGACGATCCCCCTGAATGTTATCAAGCAGCTTGTGAAGCATCCGCTGACCGACAGCGGCATCGAACGCTTTCTCGCTGACTGGGCAAAGGTGCCCAAAGCGTGAAGCTAACGGCGGCATCGGCCTGTTCTCTGCTTGCACTTCGCCCGCAGATGAAGAGATTGAAGTGCCGCCCGGGTCCGGGCCCTCTGCCATGCGACACAATTCACTATGTTTGGTCGACTCCTCGCCGCGCTCACCCTCGTCACTCTCGCCGAGCTTGCTCTGCTCATTCCGCTGGGGCGTGCGATCGGGTTCGCGTGGACCTTTGCACTCGTGCTGCTCACTGCGGTAATCGGCGCGCAGCTGCTCAGACGTGAAGGGGCTCGCACCATGCAGAGATTCAACGGCGACCTGGCCGCGGGACGTGCGCCCAACGACGCGATCCTCGACGGTCTGTGCATTCTGGTCGCCGGCGCGTTTCTGCTCACGCCCGGGCTGCTGACCGATCTGGCGGGTTTCCTTCTGCTCATTCCCGCAGCGCGCGCGCCGCTGAAGCGCATCATCGAGAAGCGGGTCAGGCGGGCCATTGACGCGGGATCAGTGCGCGTGGCCGGCGCCGGCTTTGACCCGTATTCGGCGGCCGGGGCTTCTGTCCGTCATCGTCGTGGCCCCACGATCGACGTCACGCCGGACCAACGCACCGGGGCCGGGGAGGATGCGGCGCGCTCGCGTCGCGCGTCGAGTCGAGGCACGGGCTCTCCCCCTCGCGACCGAGAGTCGTCTCCTGTGTACGCAGACGGAGACGTGATCGACGTTCGTCCGGGGACGCCTTGAGCCGCGATGACCGCGCACACACGCGCGCCGAAATCGCCGCCCCGGGAGACCTTCTGGTTCCGCCGCTCGGCGTCTGGCGCTACCTCGGCAAAGGGGCAGACATTCTGCAGCGAACCCGCACCGTGGTCCCGCTGCGATTGATTCGCGCGCTGCTCTCTGTCGCCGCCACACTGGCACCAGTGACCGCAGTCATCGGGATGACGATCAACGCCGTGAATCAGGGCAACCCCTCTGACTTCGACGCGCTTTTCGCTCGTTGGACGGCGACTCCGAACGCGGCAACGACCCTGCTCGTCGCAGCGATCGGATGCACCGGGCTGCTCCTGGTGTTGCGCGCTTTCGTCGAAGCGCTGCTCTTCGGTGCGATGCGCGACGCGGCGCTTGAGACGCGGACCCCCGCCGGCGAGCATATACGCAGGAGATTTGCCGGATACCTCGCGGTCGGGACGCTGCAGGTCGCGTTGCTGACGGGCGGGATGATGTTTCTCTCGCCGCTCGCTGTACGGGTGGCACACGCGCTCATGATCGATCCAACCTCGCCTCAGGTCGTGTCCTTTGCCGTGGGTGCGTCGGCGCTCGCTTCCATGACGCTTATCTACCTCAGATACATCGTCATGCTCGTCGCTGCGTATCTCACGTGGCGCCCCGATTTCGTCGCCGGCAGCATCCTCGCTGCCTTCGCGGTACCGGTGCGGGAGTTTCGCCTCTTCGCTCGATTCGGCTCCCTTTGGGGTGGCATCGCGACGAGTTTTGCGGTCCTCACAGTATCACTCGCGTGGCCCTTCTTTGGATTGGTCTCACGCGCGGAGTGGCTCTACGTTTCGCCGATCCGCGTGGCCGGTGTTGTCGGCCTTATCAGCATCGCGCTGGCCGCAGAGGCGCTGATGGATACCGCTCTCGTCGCGATGGTGGGACATCGACTGGGTGAGCTCGACGGCGGCGAGGAGGTACTCGCCCACGCCCGGCCGAACGTCGAGCTGGCACCGCATCAGGAGCGGTTGGAGCCTGCGATTCGAGGCATCTTTTCTGTCGCAAGCGAAGCGGAATCCCGTACGCCATCCTCGATCGTGAGCTTTCGCGCGGTGCTGGGCTATGAGCCTGTGTGGGGTGACCGCGAGACCTGGGTTCCCGCTGAGCCGCTCCGCGACTTGAGCGCCGGTGAGGAGTTCCGCAGCGCCGGCGGCGCGCCTGAGGTGGTCTTCGGTGGTTCAAGCCCACCGGTATCGGAGTCGGTGGCGGCGCTTGACGACGCCGAACCCGGCGTGGCGCTGGTCACGGACGAGTGGCCTGCGCCGGGTTCCCCTGCCTGTCACCTCAGTGACCTCGAGGGCTGCGCGCCGGCTCTGTTGCGTTCGGCCGGTGGTGCCGCCGAACGTCGTTGGCGTGGCGCGCCGCGAGGCACTCAGCGATCGCAGTAGCCGTCGCTCGCGCAGTAGAATCCCGGGTCGCAGTCGAAGTCGTCCCAGCAGCTGCCGAAGAAGCTCCGATCGTAGCACACGCCGTCGCTGGCGCAGAGGTAGCCGCTATCGCAGTCCAGGTCGTTCCAGCAGCTGGATGAAGGGGTGTCCGGGTAGCACGCGCCGTCGCCGGCGCAGAAGAAGCCCGCAGAGCAATCCCAGTCCGAGTCGCAGACGAAGACATCGTCGTAGCAGTAGCCGTCTGCAGCGCAGTAGTCGCCCGCGGGGCAATCCCAATCGGAGTGGCAGCTGTCCGCTTCTTCGTAGCAGGCTCCGTCTGAGCCACAGAAGTAGCCGACATCGCAGTCCCAGTCGCTGCGGCAGATGGCCGGATCCTCGTAGCAGACGCCGTCTGTGGCGCAGAAGTAGCCGAAGTCGCAGTCTACATCTGAGCGGCAGATCGACGGGTCTTCATAGCAGGCGCCATCGTTCGCACACATGTACCCGAAGTCACAGTCCCAGTCCGAGTGGCACCAGGACGGGTCATCGTAGCAGGCACCGTCGTTGCCGCACATGTAGCCTGCGTCGCAGTCCCAGTCCGAGCGGCAGTACGCGGCGTCTTCGTAGCAGACACCGTCGTTGCCGCAGAGGAAGCCTGCGTCGCAGTCCCAGTCCGAGCGGCAGACGTTGGCGTCTTCGTAGCAGGCGCCGTCGGTCGCGCAGAAGTAGCCGAAGTCGCAGTCCAGGTCGCTCCCGCAGCCGCTGAACCCTTCGTAGCAGATTCCGTCGTTTGCGCAGACGTAGCCTGCGTCGCAGTCCCAGTCGCTCTGGCATCCCAGGTCGACAACGCGGCGGCAGACACGATCAGCCTCGCACGCGTAGCCGGCGGGGCACTCCGCGGACGACGAGCACCCCGGCGGCTCGGGCACATAGCACCCGCCGTCGCTGCCGCAGACGCGGCCTGCGCTGCAGTCTGCGTTTGAGCGGCAACCCAGCGCAACGCATTCGCCGTCCTCGCAGTAGTCGCCGGCACGACATTCCTCGTCGTAGAGGCAATAGTCGTCGTCGTAGCAGAGACCGTCATCACCGCAGCTCTCGCCGGCTTCACAGTCGCTGTCGAAATCACAGAGAGGCAGAGCGAAGCAGGCATCAGCGTGGCAGAATTCTCCGCGGTCGCAGTCGTCATCGACCACACACTCCGCGCCGTTGCTCGGAGCCGGGCGATTTTCGACCGGGTCCTCAAATACGCATGCGCCCGCGAGCAGCAGCACCGCAAGGGCGGCTGCGACGGTCATGAACGGGCGGTAGCTTTGCTTTCGAATCGTGGCGGTCATAGGTCCTCTCCATCGTTGTCGTCCGGTTGGCGACGGTGCCGCCCGGTTGGTGACGGCACTGGAGAAAGACGCAAAGAGGGCGCGGCTATTCACAGCCACGCCCTCGAATTCGACGATCTCAGTCGAGGCTCAGCTGCGACGACGGATGCCTGCACCGATGAGGCCGATGAGGCCAAGCACGCCCAGGGGCAGCGCTGATTGCAGCCCGGTCACTGAGCAGCCGCCGCCGGAAACGCGGGGCTGGTTAACGCTGTCCTGCACGGAGACATTCCAGACCTGGATGCCGCGGCTGATCTCGTCCTCGTTGGAGCCGACCTGCGTCGGTGCGCCCGAAGAGCCGATCATCTCCCAGCTGTCCGCCGCCGGCAGGTCATCAAGTCCGCCGCGGGCGCGGCCGGCGCCGAGGTATACCTCTCGGCCGTCTTCCAGCTCGATGATGACAGGAGCCTCATCCCAGTTGAGTCCGTCTCCGCAGTCCACGATGGCGTCCGCCCAGTGGATGTTGGAGTAGTCGCCGATGTCGGCGTTGAAAGTAAAGACCGGGTCCACGGTCATCTCTTCCGCCGACAGGGTCGTGTACAGGCGGGTGATGTAGGACGACGCGTCGAAGATCTCCTGTGCGTGACGCAGGGGTGCGATGATGCGCTCCTCAGCGGCCGCTTCGCAGCCGGGAGCCACGTCAAGCGCAACCTCGTAGCAGTCGGGGCAGTTGTAGAACTGACGGTCCTCAACGTCGGAGAGCTCCTCCGGCTTGGGCACGCAGAACTGCATCAGTTCCAGGATGGAGTTGTCACCGCGCAGGTTGCTGAAGCGATCCTGCAGCTGGCGAATCAGCTGGGCGCCGTCGGTGAAGTCGTCGAGGCCCTCCGAGGTCATTCTCTCGTTGAAGAAGCTGTTCTCAAAAGCCTCCACTCCGCCTGCGTACTCGGTCACAAAGGCCTGGCCACCGGCTTCATTCGCCGCCTCGGTGACGACCTCGTCGTAATTTGAGCCGTTGGTAAGCCAGTCGATGCGGGCCTCGTTGATATCGACGTGCAGGTAGTTCTCGGGCACCGCGCGGGTGTCGCCGAGCACGTGCGCGTAGACGCCCATGTCGGGCTGCGTCGCGATGGCCGTGAGCTGGATGGGAATCATCGGCTTGTCGGCGGCGTATCGCAGCGTCACCGGCTGAACAGCTCCGGAGTCGTTGCCCTTGGAGAGCTTGAACGCGACGAAGTGAATGTTGCCCGGCATGTCGATGTAGGGCCGTACGAAGGGCATGACGTCAGCGGGGATGAAGTAGCCGTTCTGCTCAAGCCAGTCGAAGAGCGACTCGACATTGATCGCCTGAAGCACCGCGAAATCGTAGGGGCCGACGGAGTCGACCTGGACAACGGTCACGCCGTCGCCGTCGTCCTCAGCCGTGGGAACGCCGCCGCCGCTGCCAAGCCCATCGCTGTCGAACTCATCCTGCCAGCGGTACTGGCAGTTTCCGATCTCGCGCCAGTTCAGATAGAACTGGGGGCTGAGGGCCTGCGTCATTCGGGTGAAGAGAAACTCCGCCGATACGCCGACGGTCGGGACGTCGGGGGTCGGTACGATCCACGCAAACTCCTCGGATGGACCTTCGTAGTCGATGCGTACGTGTGCCTCGATTTCGTCGCCGTCGACGTAGAAGAGGATGTGCTCGCCGGTCTGGTCGATGGCCTGCTGGTTGCAGAAGAAGCCGCCGCAGGCTGAGGCCGTGCCCGGCGCTGCGACCAGCGCAAGGGCGGCGGTCGCGATCGCGGCTGCGAATGAAAGAATCGATTTCGTGGACATGTCTCGCTCCGAAAGGTGACGGGAGTTCAGGCGGGGCGACGCCAAAAGGGGAAATGGGGAGTCAGGTTTTCGTCTACCGGTATCAGCGCCGGCTCAGGAATCTGAATGGATCAACCGGGTCGAGCGCCTGCCGCACCTCGCTCAGTTCGACCGCAACGGGGTCCGCGCCGATCTGCCTTCAGATTGCCTGAAGCCAGTGGTGCGCCTGCACAGGACAAGTAGCAAGCGCTGTGCCAGGTGCCGCCGGACGTCTCGCCCACGGCGATCGGGATATCGTAACATCCGACTCATCGGCTTGCGGCGCAGACTCATGTTCGCGATCGCAGGGCTACGGTGGGTCGCAGCCAACCAGGTAGTGGGCAACCAGGGGGCTGCTCGACGCACGCGCGATTCTGCACAGCGCCTCGGTCTCCCGTGCGTCGCGCAGCAGCTCCAGGAGGGGCGGCAGGTACCGGGCGTCGACAGTGGCACAGGCGTCGCCGGCCGGTCCGGCGGCGAGGGCGCGCCCGGCTTCGTAGAGTCGCTCTCGATCGTCATGAGCGCGCAGCACCGGCAGAACATGCCCGAGCAGGCGCAGTGCCCGTGCGATCTCGGCGGGGTCGCGGGTGCATGCGGCGCCGTGAAGCGCGATGGCGGTGGGCTGCAGCTGCTCATCAGCCCGGCGTGCCATGTCGATGCGTTCGGAGTAGGCCACGTCGCGAATCTCGGCCACCGTCTCCCAAGTGGCGCGACCACAGATGCGTTCGGGATTGAGCGTGTTATCAGCGGCGATGGCGTGCGTTGCGAGCGCCACGGCGCGGCGG
>JAUICO010000211.1 GCA_030427825.1 bacterium
AGGTGACCGCCAGACTCCTGGGGCAGCTGCTGCGACAATACACGATGTCTCAGCGGGTAGCCGCTTCTCTCGCAGGCAGGACTGTGGCACTGCTGCCGATACCGGCCTGCGGCAGATCACGTACGGGCAACACCTCGAAGTGTTTTCTACATTGGCCTGCCGCCGCTCGCCGGCAAACAGCGCCGGGGGCCGGTCAGTCTTTGTATGCGATGGCGGCGCTCGTCGGCCCCGTCAGCGGGACGATTTCTGTTCGCGAAAATCCGGCCGCTCGGGCCCAGGTGTCGAATTGTGCGCCTGTATAGTCAAACCCGCCTTCGGTCTCGATGAGCATGTTCAGCGACATCAGCATCCCCATTGTGTTTGTACGCCGCTCGTCGTCGATGACCATCTCAATGGCTACGAAAGCCCCACCGGGGCGCACTGCGTCGTAGGCCTTGGAAATCAGCGTCTGCTTCTGTGACTCGTCCCAATCATGCAGCACATTCCCCATCGTCACGACATCAGCCGACGGCAGCGGACCTTCGAAGAAGTCGCCGGCGGTTACATCTACGCGGTCGCTGACACCCATCGCACCAACGAAGCGTTCGGCGAGGGGTTTAACGGCGGGCAGGTCGAAGGTTTCACAGCGAAGATGTGGGTTGCGAAGGGCGACCTGCACAGCGAGCGCCCCTCCGGCACCGCCGATGTCGCAGAAGGTGTTGTAGCGGCCGAAGTCAAACTTCTCTGCAAACGCTATGAAGTTGCCCATCTGAGCACCGGCCATCGCATGTAGAAACTCCTCAAGCCTGTTCTCGTCGGCATAAAGCTCGGCGAACAGGTCGCCGCCTGTCTGTATCTCATTCTGCGGTCGACCTGTCTTCAGACCTTCGGTCAATTCGCCCCAAAAACCATAGAGCCGGTGGTTTGCCATTTCGAAGATTCCGCCGATGTACGACGGCTTGTTCTTATCCAGAAAGAGGTCCGCGTCCGCTGAGTTTGCATACAGCGCCGTCGCTCCGTCACCTTCCCGGCTGAGAAAGCCCTGCGACACCAGGACGTCCAGGAAGTCCGCGATACTGCGGGGGTGAAGCGAGAGGCGCTCGCCGAGCTGCAATGCTGTTCTGGCGCCGCCGCCCAACACGGTGAACAGCTCGAGCTCTATCGCGCTCAGCAGGACTTTCGAGCCCATGAAGCCGAGACCGACTGCAAATATCTTCGAGGGATCAGGATTATGCATGCTGAGCTCCGGGTTGGGCCCTCGCGCCGAGTCTGTAGCGGTAGGGCGGTCGTTGAAGTTGATTGCGTTCTCGATGACTCAGGTGTGGGACCGTCGACGACCGCAATGCGCGGTATCGTCTGATTGTGTGGGTTGCGTAGATTGTTGGCTGTTCTCCTCAATCGACGCTGCGGCCTCACTCGTACGGATGCTCCGTCAGCCAGCGAATCTTGAGCGCGCCCGAGAGGAATGGTCCCAGCACCTCAACCAGCCCCGTCTCCGTGCGCCACTGCAGGTACCTGCCCTGGTGTTCGCGGGTCTCCCAGACCTCGAAGATCATGAGCGTTCCGCTATCGTCCTCAGGCGTCCACATTTCGATGCCCAGGTTGCCATCATATGCACGTGTATCCGGCAGCGCGCCTTTCATGATTGCGATGAGCTCGTCCCGTTTTTCGGGATGAACGGGAATCTCAAGTATCATCTTTTCTGCCATGGTTCTTCCTCAGAGCTTAGCGACCAGCCGGGCGTGCACGACGCGCACGCGCCAACGCCAGCCCTGCCTGTTCTGGCACAGTCGGAGTGTTTCGTAGTTGCGACGCCTCGAAGAGTACTGCCGCCGGCGCGGAGCCGTCAAAGATCGCCGGATGCGGCACATGGCGTGGCTTTCACCGGGGCCGCTCTGCTCCGTGCCGTTCACGCAAGCTGAGGCTACCTTGAAGGAGCGGAAGTAGCGCCGCGTCGGCACGTTGCACTCCAACAACGCGGTCGCGTCCTGCGATGACATCGGAACCCGTGATTCGGTAGGTGATCGCACGGGTTGGCCACACGCCCACCTGGGTGACCCCGCAGGGCGTCCGCAATTTCAGGGGGGTGCTTCTTTCGTGGTACGACTTACACTCTCCGGAAAGCTACGGTTCCCGGGAGCATCGCGTCTTGTCGTGATGCTCGTCTGCCACATTCTGCCTACCGACAACCGTCTAAGGGTTATCCGTGCCTGATACATCTTTGCGCCGCAACCTCGGGTTGATGGATGTCTACGCGATCTCAACCGGAGCGATGTTCAGCTCGGGGTTCTTCCTGCTGCCGGGCATTGCGTCGGTCCAATCCGGTTCGTCGGTAGCCCTCGCCTACATGCTCGCCGGCATCCTGATTCTGCCGGCGATGTTCAGCGTCGCAGAGCTCTCAACCGCGATGCCGCGCGCCGGGGGCGCCTACTACTTCCTGGATCGGAGTATGGGGCCGCTGATGGGCACCGTAGGAGGACTCGGGTCCTGGATCGCTCTGGTTCTCAAGAGCGCCTTCGCCCTGCTCGGGATGGGCGCGTACGTGCTGCTTTTCGTCGACGTCCCCATTCAGGCGCTTGCCGTAGGCCTGACTGTCATCTTTGCGGTGCTCAACATCGTCGGCGCCAAGGAATCCAGCGGCCTGCAGCGAGTGCTCGTGATGATCCTGGTGGTCATCCTGGGCTTCTATCTGATTCAGGGAATCGCCTGGGTTATCGGCAACAAGCCGGCAGAGCTCGTGGATGCGCACCGCGAGGGCTTCTTCGAACACGGCATCGACGGCCTCTTTGCGACAGTAGGCATCGTATTCGTCTCGTATGCAGGGCTGACGAAGGTCGCTAGCGTCGCCGAAGAGGTGCGCGATCCGGATCGCAACATTCCTCTCGGCATGATGTTGTCCCTGGCCACCGCCACCGTCGTCTATGTAGTCGGCGTGGCCATCATGACTCTGGTCCTCGACGCGGAGGTGTTCCGCAGCAGCTACACGCCGGTCGCCACCGCCGGAGAGGTCATTTTCACCTGGATTCCCGCCGACGTCGGCTTGTGGCTGATTGTCGCGGCGTCGACTGCGGCCTTCGCCTCGACGGGCAACGCCGGCATCATGTCTTCGTCCCGGTACCCGATGGCTATGG
>JAUICO010000212.1 GCA_030427825.1 bacterium
TCTTCTACACAGCAGCGCTCCCCTCAGCTGTGCTCGCCACAAGCGACCCTGTCGCCCAGGTACGAAAACGGCTGAGCAGCCTCGACCTGGAGCGCGAGCTCAAGCAGCAGGCGTTCCTGCCCGACATGTGCTGCCAAATGCATCCCAATGGGCAGGCCCGACCGTGGGTGGTGACCTATCGGAAGGCTGATGCCCGGCGCGCCGGCTGCATTCTGGATGGGCGTAAAGCAGGCGAGTCGTTTCATGGCGTCGAAGTGCGACTCGAAATCGAGCCCGTGTCCCATGACCTCGAGCCTCGGAGCCGGAGCGGAGAGCGTTGGGGACAGAATCACGTCGCGACCGCCCAGGAGTTCTGTGTATCCCTCGCCTCGGAAGCGCTTTAGTCGACGGATCGCGCCAGGGATCCGATGTACGCGGCGACGGGCGTACCCGGCGAGTCCAAGCGTGAAGGAGGTCAGCTTTGATGCATCGAACGAGGGATCAACCCAACGCGTTCCCCCGTACCTGACGGTCAATGCAAGCATCGCCCAGTAGAGCGTGAAATCAGCGATGAACTGTTCTCCGATCGTCTCAGAAGCAGGGTCTACCTGATCGACCTCGTGCCCGAGGGATTCCAGCAGCCCGGCCGTGCGGCGTAGTGTCTCCAAGACGTTTGGGTCGGGATGCAGGTTCGCCGGGCTCGTCTCGATCACACCGATCCTCAGTGGGCGATCAACTGGGTGCAAGACGCGCCCGATCGGCGGCAGCCGTGGCGCAACGAATACCTGCTCAGCGGCGGCGTAGAATGCGCATTGGTCTCGGACCGTTCGGCTGACGACGCCGTAGGAACTGATCGGCAGTGGCAGCTTCCCTTCCTGTTCGTGAGGGATTCGGTAGCGGCTCGGCTTCATTCCAATGATCCCGCACGCGGCCGCAGGCACGCGAATCGATCCGCCTCCGTCTCCTCCGTGCGCCATCGGCAACACTCCCGCGGCGACAAGGGCGGCGCTCCCGCTGGACGATCCGCAGGAGGTATGTGCGAGGCCCCAGGGGTTCCGCGTTGGTTCCCCAACGAAGTAGTCGGACGAGGTCGTCAGGCCGAACTCTGGCATCGTCGACGTTGCGAAGATGTTCAGGCCGATGTCCTTTACGACCGTGGTCATTCGTGAGTCGGCGGCAGCGGGGCTGGCGGCGCCAAGTGCGGGTGAGCCCAGCCGCAGGGGAAGGCCGGCGACCCTGGTCTGATCTTTCATGACGAAAGGCACTCCCGCGAAGTACCCGTCTGCGCCCCCGTTCGACGCGCGCGCTCGGGCACGCTCGAAGTCCCTGGCGGAAACAGCGGCGATCTTTGGGTTGGCCCGCTCGATTCGCGCAATCGCGGCGTCCAGCAGTTCGAGAGGGCTCAGCGTGCCCTTTCGAAGTAGCTCCGCGAGCTGAACCGCGTCATGGTCTGCCAGCGCGTCATCGGTGGCTACCCAACACACATCGGAGGAGACGAGCGGGTGCGATGTCCTGCCTTGCACCTTGTGCGATTTACCCGACATGAACTCCTCAAAGAATATCCATCGAAACAGATTCGACCTGTCGTTGAATTGCCGAATCTACACAAGTCCGTAGGCCTGCGATCCACTGATCAAACCCGCGAATCACTTCGTCCGCCACGACCGTGGCGCTGACTCCGACGCCGCGCACAGATCGAGACGTCCGCTGCCTTCGCCCTCCGCGTCCACACAACGTTTTGACGATGACCTGCGCCGACCGAAGGGAGGGCACCACGGCGCAGTCGTGGCGTCAGGTCGAGAAGGGTTAGCAGGTCTGAGTGTACGGCGCGACCCTACGCTTGCACCCCGGCAAAATTGCCGCGCGCGCAGCCCCGGAGGACCCATGCAGAATCAACGAAACAAACGTACTCTCGGCGTCGACCTCTGCGGCCGCACATGCCACCTGAGCGTAGTGACCGGAGTCGGAGGCGAAGTGGACATCCGGGTAGTGGAACGCCCAGGGGCACGTCAGACTCTCCGACAATCCCGGTGCGGCTCAATCTACCAGCTTCAGCCCTTACGAAGCTGCTTGATGCGTTGTCGGCTCCGAGAATCCTCAATCAACGTCGCCAGCCGCCGCACTCGGGTCTCGTCGCGCTTCGCGCTCGTCACCCAGCGCGCAGCCTGTCTGCGGTAGCCTGGCGGTTGCTCCTGGTAGAACTCCCATGCAATCGCCGCTGCCTGGAACTGTGCGACCATCTGATCGGTCAACGTTTCGCTCATCGTGGCCGTCGCGTAGCCACTGTCAGGGTGCACATCCTTAAAGGCGAAGGCAGTGAAGCCCTCTGCCTTCATGCGGCCTTCCGCGGCGAGCCGTTCGACAGTGTCGATGTTTCTCCGACTCCACACGCTCCTCGGCCTCCGAGGCGTAAAACGAATCATGTAGCTTTCATTGTCGCGAGACTTCCGAATCCCGTCGATCCAACCGTAGCAGAGCGCTTCATCGACCGTGTCTTCCCACGTGACAGACGCCTTGCCCGTCGCCTTCTTGTAGTAACCCACCCAGAGATGGTCGACCGATGTGTGGTGCTCTTCGAGCCACGCTCGAAAGTCAACGGGTGCGGGGAAGAAGGTCGGTGTGTGCTCGGACATGCTCGGCTTCAAGCGGGGAAGAACCAATTCGATGTAGGATTGCCGTCGCGCCACGGGCCCGGTCGGCCTGACGCGTCGACGATATGCCGCGTTGAGCGTAGCGAAGGTAACGCCAGCTTGCCAGCGGCGTCAGCGAGAGAGTGGGTTAGCAGGCCGTACGCCGCGATGATTGTCGCTGCCACACGGCAATCCCGTCGCGTCCAGACCCGGAGACAACATGTCACGCCGGCGCCACAAACACACCCTCGGCATCGACCTTGGAGACCGCACCTGCCACCTCTGCATTGTCACCGGAGTCGGCGGCGAAGACGACATCACCATCGCCGAGACCGGAGTCATCGACACGACGCCCGAGTGTGTGGCGCAGTGGCTACGGGGGCGAAAGCCGATGCGCGTCGTCATTGAAGTCGGAGCACACGCGCGTTGGATCGCGAAGCTCTTCGACGCCGCCGGCCATGAAGTGATGGTCTGCAATCCACGCAGAC
>JAUICO010000089.1 GCA_030427825.1 bacterium
AGCCCATGAAGCGGTGAAGCCACCTCGAATGTGGACGCCCCCGGGCACCTCAAGGGTGCCGCCGCCAAGGTCGTATTCGCCCGCGGCGACGAGAATGTCTGCCCGCCCCGTCTGTGCGAAGATTTCCAGTGCGCGTTCAAGGGTCTCGACCGGGTCGTTTACAGTGGTGCCTGTGTTGCCATCGTCGCCTGCGGCGACGCTGACGTAAATGCGCGCGTCATAGATCGACTCCGATGCGCCGTCGGGACCCACGGCGGGACAGACAAACAGACCGGTCCCCCCATCGCCGGGCGCACCTGCTCCTTGAGAACCACCGGAAAGCTCCGGGTTGGAGGTTCCCAGAAGTACGATGGCGATGGAGTCGCCGCCTGCGCCCGGAGCACCACAACCGCCCACGCCGCCCTGGCCTCCTGTTCCGCCGTCGCCGCCTGCGCTGGCTTTCTGAAAGGCGGAGCCACCGTCGCCGCCGGGCCCACCGGCTCCGCGAGCACCACCGGCCTGGCCGCGCCCGCCCCTGCCGCCGCCGCCCGCCTGAACACTGCAGTCGAGAAGGACGGCTGACGCGTCGATGAGAAGCAGGCCCACAGAAGCTCCGCCCGGCTGTCCGGGACTGCCGCCGCTGCCGCCGCATCCACCGCCGCCGCCGCCGCCGCCCGCGCCGCCGGCGTCATCGGAACCGCAGGTGGAAGCTTCTTCGAAGCCGCCGCCCGCGCCACCGCCGCCGCCGCCCGCGCCCGGCTCGCCGCGCTCTCCGTATCCTCCCCATCGCTGGAACCAGCCGCCGCCGAAGGCGAAACCGCCCGGTACCGCCGGCGCACCGGTCGCTCCATCATTCCCATCGCCGCCCGGGTTTCCATCCTTTCCGATTGTGGAGCTGCTGTCGTCAGAGCAACCGAGGAAGCCGCTGCTGCTGCCCGCGCTGCCACCGGCGCCTCCTGTGCCGCCCGGGCTGCCGGGGCCATTGGTGCCGACGCTGCCCGCGATGCCGACCAGACCTTCCCGGCCATCGCCACCACCGCCGCCGCGACCGGTTCCGCTGCACGCGGCGCCTCCGACCCCGCCTTCGGTGCGAATCTCTGAAAACACATCGTCGTCGCCGTCTTCTCCGTCGGTGCCCCGACGACCGGCGTCGCCGCCCTCGGCGGAAGTCATGTTGTCTTCGGCGTCTGCGCCATCACCGGCGCGGAATGTGACCTGCTCAAACACAAGGGCGTCTGTCACCGAGGTGAGAACGCCACCGTACGACCCGGTGCCCGCTGTCTGCGCGTCACCGGCATTGAACTGAATGCGGCGGACGTATGTTTCGGTGGAGATGTCCGTGGCGCGTACAGCGACGGGTGCATCGACATTGAAGGTGCTGACCTCACTACCGACTGAGGGCAGGTTCCAGTCTTCGTCGTAGCCGCCAAAGAGGCCGTATCCACTCCGAATGCTCACTGTGTTTGTTACATCGAAGGAGCCGCTTCTGAAGTATATCTGTGTGTAGCCTTCATTGGCGGCTCGACGCATGGCTTCACCCACGCTCGCGATAGGGTTGTCACGGCTTCCTTCGAAGGAGTCGTTTCCGGAGGGCGAAACAAACAACGACTTCGAAAGGTCGCCGTCGAATCCATCGCAGTTGGTGTCCTGCCCGTCGCCGGGCCAGTCTACGCCGGAACCGCCTGCGCATTCGCATCGGTAGCTTCCGATTTCGTTTACGCACTGCTGTCCTGCCGAGCATTCGTCGCTGCCGTCGCTGCACTCATTGATGTCATCGCAGGTGATCCCGTTGCCTGTGAAGCCGGAGTTGCATGCGCAATCGAAGCCGGGCTCCTCATCGGTGCAGGTGGCGCGAGTCGGATGACAGTCGTCGAGCCCGAGGTCGCATTCGTCGACGTTCTCGCAGGAGAAACCGTCCCCTGACCAGCCGACCGCGCATTCACAGGCGTATCCGATCTGGCCGTCCGCGCTCGGTGTGACATCGTTGCAGCTCGCGTTGGGGTCGCATGCGTTGGAGCCGTTCTGGCACTCGTTGATGTTGGTGCAGACGCCATTCACGCTTACGAAACCCGCCCAGCACGCACAGTCAAAGCCACCGTATGTGTTTGTACAGTTGGCCGCGGGTCCGCAGCCTTCGAAGCCGGGCTCGATGCACTCGTCGATGTCGAAGCAGTTTTCGCCGCTGCCCTGGAAGCCCGTGTTGCACTGGCAGTCGAAGCTCCCCTCGGTGTTCAGGCAGGTCGCTTCAGAGTGACAGTTGTCGATGCCTTCATCACACTCGTTGACGTCATCACAGAAGAAGCCGTCGCCGGCCCATCCCCAGCCGTTGCTGTCTGCTTTGCACTCGCAGCTGTACGCACCTTCGGGCGTGTTTCGGCAGTCTGCGTTGACGTCGCAGAGGTCGGTGCCCCTGGTGCACTCGTTGATGTCATTACACACGGTGCCGTCGCCTTCCCATCCATCGCCGACCGGTGATCCCGGGCGTCGTGTCAGGCAGTCGCAGGCGAAGCTGCCGGTGGTGTCACTGCACATGGCGTTGTCGTCACAGTCGTCCAGGCCGAGGTCGCATTCATCGATGTTTGAACACCCGTCCGGGATGTCGGGCAGGGTGCAGTTGTCCTCGCAGCGGGGCGTGCCGCTGTAGCCGCCCGGGCAGGTCGCGTTGCCGATGAGCGTTCCGTCGCAGGCTTCGCCCGGGTCCAGCGCGTTATTGCCGCAGAGATCGACGACCACCTCGACGCATTCCACAAATCCGTCGCCGGCATAGCCGTCGGCGCAGGGGCACTCATAGCTGCCGGGTGTGTCTTCACATTCCGCGTTGGCTACGCAGCGCGCGGAGCCGTTGTCGCACTCATTGACGTTGGCGCAGTCGATGCCGTCGCCGGTCCAGCCGTCGCCGCATTCGCAGCTCCATGAACCCTGGGTATCGGTGCAGATCGCGTTCGGATCGCAGTCGTCGAGGTTGCGCGAGCACTCGTCGATGTTGGTGCACTCGAATCCGTCGCCCTCCCAGCCGGCGGTGCATTCGCAGCTGTAGCTTTCGACTTCTTCGATACACACGGCGCGCGACGAGCAGTCATGGGAGTCGTCGAGACATGGGCTGCGGTACTCACAGTCGCGCCCGTCACCGAACCAGTGTTCCGCGGTGTCACAGGTGCAATCAAAGGAGCCGAATGTGTTTTGACAGAAGCCGTGGTCGGGGTCGCAGTCGTCGGTTCCGGCTTCGCACTCGTTGATGTCAAAGCAGCCGTCCGGCGGATCGGACTCGATGGTGCAGGTGCCGTCAAACTCCGGATTGTCCGGGTTGTTTCGACAAAGAGGCAGACCCTGGGTTCCGGGAGGGCAGGCGACAAAGTCGGCGGCCAGGTTGGCACCGTCGCAGACTTCGCCCTCATCGAGGATGCCGTTGTTGCACTGCACGTCCAGGGAGCATTGGCGTCCGTCCCCGGAGAACCCCTCGTCACATTCGCAGTCAAAGCCGCCATCTAAGGGGATGCAGGTCGCGTTCGGGTCGCAGTCGTGGCGCGGATCGACTTCGTCGCAGTACGCAATCTCAACGCAATGGCCGTCGGAGTCTTCGTAGCCCTCGCTGCACGGGCACTCAAAGGTGTCCGGCCCCGTAGGCAGACAGTTGGCATTGTCGCCGCAGGCATCGTCGTCGATCTCGCAGGGGTGCGAGCTCACGCAACCGAGCCGGCATTCGTCGTCGTCTCCGCAGGTGCTGGAGTCGGAGTCCGGAAGTGGAACACACGCCCACACACTGAACTCTGCGCACTCTTCACCGACCCGATTGACGAGCAGCTCGCAGCCGCCGCATTCGTTCCGGGCTGAGGCGCCGATACACACCGCAGTGTCGGGACCTGCGCAGGTCGCGAAGCCGTCGGAGCAGGCGCCGCAGCTGTCCCCGGGACTGAAGGGCAGGCTGGTGGTGCCGCCGCAGGCGTTCGTCGCCGTGGTGTCGCAGCGCAGGTCGTCAGCGCCGTCGCAGACCTGAATGCCGCCGTTGCAGGCCTCTCCGGGAGCTGCACTGAGGGGTTCGCAGCCACCGCAGGCGTTGATGGCATCTCCGAGGGCGCACACGACGGAGTTTCCGGTTTCGTCGCACGCCCAGACCGCGCCGCATGGGCCACAGGTATTGCCCAGGAGGTCGTCGACAAATCCGGCGTCGCCACCGCAGGCGTTGCAGTCTGTGGCCGCGTCCGGGTCTGCGTAGGCGCAGCGAGTCTCCTGGTCGGAGACGCACTCGTAGCGCCCGCTGTCGCCGCAGTCTCCGCAGGAGCCGCCGGGCGGGTTGTCCAGCGGGGCGATTCCGCCGCAGGCGTTGCGCCCGTCGACGGAGCAGCGAAGGGCGTTGGGGCCATTGCAGATGAACACGCCATCGCCGGTGTCACCGTTGCAGGCATCTCCCGGCTGATCATCGAGGGGCGTGCAGCCGCCGCAGGCGTTGGCCTCAGGTGCGATGCACTCCAGGGCGTTGTCGCCGGTGCACTCGAAGCTGCCGCAGCCGGCCGCGCCGCATGACACACCGATGTCTGCGGTGATGAATTCGCAGCCGCCGCAGATGTTGAATCCGTCGCCGACGCACTCAACGGCGTCCGCGTGGATGCAACGGACAAAGCCCGCATCGCAGTCGCCACAGGCGTCGCCGGGGACAACGATCTGACCGTCGTAGCGCAGAGGCGCTACACCGCCGCAGCCATTGCCGGAGACGGTGTCAGGCGCGTCGGTGATGTCTTCGGTCCCGGCGTCGACAACGTCGGTGCCCGGATCGTCGATCACGTCGCTCGTGTCACCGGTGTCGCCGCCATCTTCGAGGGTGTCACCGGCAGAGTCCTCCTCGAACTCCGGCAGCGCGGAGTCGTGAAAAATGACGCAGGACGTAAGGAAAATCGCGGCGAGAACAAGCGACACGAAGGCCGTGGCCGCTCTGTTTGCTTCGTTGAACACGTGCATTGTCAGGTCCTGATTCGAAGAGTCCGGTTGCGGCGGGCGTGCCGTAAAATGTCGCGCGAACCGTCTTCAGTGACAGCTCGGCTCGGGCTAGAAGCGCGTACGCACCTGGGTGCCGACGACGTGCGGTCCGATGATCGGCGCCAAAGCAATGTTGCTCTCGCCGGGCTTCTTCTGGGTGAGCAGGAGCACGGTCCCGGCAACGGCGCTGCCGGCGGCGGCGACCCAGAGCGTGGCCACGCCGACTCGTGCTGAGCGAAGGCTGCTGTTCAGAGACTCGAGCTCGTCGCGGGTTGACTCCGGACAGGTGTCCGTGCCCCCGCACTCCGTATCAATGATCTCATCGTAGCGATTGCGGTCGGAGCCGGTGGTGCCGTCCCAGATCAGCGCGCCCACTGCGGCCGCTCCCGCAACGCCATAGAGCACCCAGGGTGCGATGGACGCGCCGCCACCATCGGAGGCCGGGTCATCGATTCCGGTTCCGGGTGTAGTCGTGAGGTTCGCGCTGGTGGTGTCGTCGTCCTGATCCCGGGCGTCCGCGGTATCCGATCGCTGCGTCTCGTTCGTCCCGTTGGCCTGCGCGTCCGTCGCGGAGTCTTCGTCTGTCGCGTCGGCGGTGTCGCCGTCCGTCTGATCTTCAACCTCGGCGACCGGGATTGCGCGCTGTCGGCAGGATGACATCGCGGCCGCCGCCTCCAGGTAACGGTCCGTCGACTGCGGCGTCGCTACGGTCTGCGGTACGATCAGGTCGAGTGCGACCATGGTACGGCGTGCGTCTTCGCAGTCACCTACGGCGGTCTGCACCTCGATCACGTCGCAGTAGTAGACGATCCGGGCTTCGCCGACAGCGGCTTCAATGTCGTCGGACATCGTGCCTGATGCCTGCCACCTGCGGATATACTCGACCACAGCGAGGCGATGTCGAACTGCGGTGTGGGCAAGATCAAGGCGGTCCTCATCGCCCGCCGCGGCGGCCTCGAACGCCGAGAGCGATTCGTCGGATCGGTCTCGTACGTCGAAGTATCGATCCAGGGAGTAGGTTCCACCGCTCTGCGCGTGGCCCAACGGCGCCAACGCGCAGACGAATGCAGCCACTACGGCCAGGAAGAATGCCGTCAATCCGGCGCTTCGAAAATGCATCAGTGTGCCCCACAGGTGCCCTGGCCGACCCATGTCGACGCCCGAGATGGATTTGCGCGGTGAGCTGCGAATTGCCCTATGAGTAGCACGCCGCGCCCTGCGTCGTAAACCGGCGAAAGGCGCGTGACGCAGGCCCGCGTGCGATAGGTGTCGACCTGTGCACGCGCTTCTACTACGGATCAGCGCATTCGACCCAGACAGGGTCGCCGGCATCACGCTGGCGGCTGGTGTCCGTGACGCCCCCATCGCCTTGAACACTCGCACCCGACAGTCAGGCAGTCAGCTGGCGACCCAGGTCCCAGCGGACATCGAGCGCGCGCATCAGCTGGGGATTCCCGAGCTGATCCAGGGCAAGTACCGCATCCTCAGGTTTCTCGGCAGCGGCGCATTCGCAGACGTCTTCCTCGCTCAGCACGCGCGCATCACCACTCGCTTCTTCGCGATCAAGGTGCTGCGCCAGGAACACGCGCACAACTCGATCTGGGTAGAGCGATTTCTACGTGAGGCGCAGACGACAGCCGCCCTTAGCTGCCGCTATACGGTGGATGTCACCGACTTTGGCGAGACCGAAGGGGGCCTTCCCTATATCGTCATGGACTTCGTTGCCGGCCCTGACCTTGCCGATACTCTGTCGCTGGTCGGCCCGCTGAAGGCCGGCACCGTCGCGCGCTTCAGCCTCAATATTCTCGCCGCCCTCGAAGAGGCCCACGGCGCCGGCATTGTGCATCGCGACCTGAAGCCGTCGAATGTGTTCCTGGCATCGGCGCCCGGCGAACAGCATCTGATCGCTCGTGTTGGCGACTTCGGCATCGCAAAGATCGTCGACCCGGAATCGTCGGTGCCACAGGGAACCGAACATACGCAGGTCGGGACGGTCCTGTGTACGCCCTCCTACGCAAGCCCCGAGCTGCTCAAGGGCAAGGTCACTCCGCAGTGCGACATCTACGCCCTCGGCCACGTGATGATCGAGATGTTCGATGGTGTGCCCGTCTACGACGACGATCACCCGGCGCGTATCACGGTCATGCACCTGGACGACGAACCGGTGCCGCTGTCACAGGCTGTGTCGCAGAGCGGGCTCGGCGAGGTCATCGCCCGCGCAGTGGAGAAGGATCCGGAGAAGCGGTTTCAGACCGCCACCGAGATGCGCGCTGCGCTCGAAGAAGCCTGGCGGACACAGCCTGAACACTTCGTTGTGGCGAACCCGCTGAGCGTCGAGTTTGACGCCGAGAATTCGACGTACACTATCGCAGCCCGAGAATCCGTACATGGCGACAGCTCAGCTGAGCTGTTGATGGATCATCCGGCGACGGGGACGCGACCCTTCGGACACACACCGGCCGCGGTGCGAGCGCCGGAGACTCAGGCGACAAAGCAGGCGTCTGAGAGCACGCTGACCTACGCTCCGGTCGATCGCCGCAAGCAGGCGGCAGTCGTCGTCGTCGCGGCGCTGGCCCTCGCAGCCCTCGCGATCTTCATATTTCAGGCAATCTCGGGCGGGTCAGACGACGACGCGTCAGCGCTCGCAACGGCGCCCGAAGAGCCGACCATCAACCTGGACGTTGCGATCCCCGCGGCGAACGCGCAGCTGGCTTCTGTTGTTACCGTCGGGCTGCAGGCTGCGGACAGCGCAGCTGACCGCGCTGTCGCGGCCAGTCGGCTGGCCGCTGCAGAGGCAGGTGTGCTCGTGCGCCAGCTTGGCGGTCGCGTGCGAGCGTTCGCGACCGAGACGCAGAGGAGCCGCCGCCGCAGCGCTCGCTCCAACCGCCGATCCGGCGGCTCGTCCGACAGCGCCGGCTCCAGCTCGTCCAGCACCTCGTCGGATACGTCGTCCAACACGCGCTCGGGTAACCCTCTGCTGGACCGCTGAGCGCCGCCCGTCGCGAGGCCGACGTCAGAACTCGCGGCAGTCGCCAACCGGCTGCGTGCCGACGCTGTAGGGTCGCGCCTGCTTGATGGCGAGCCTGCGTGAGCCATCGACCAGCTTAAACTCGATGTCCATCGCGAAGTAGGCGTCGCTGTCGTCCCCGTTGATGAGCGGCGCAAAGTGCCGGTGAATATCGCGAAGCGCGTAGGCGACACCGCACACCTCGGCGTCGCTCATGGCCGCCGCGTCAACCAGTGAACTCTCGCCGTACCTCGTAATTCGCGGGCTCCGTCCCCAGTTCCATGTCAGCTGATCTGTGGTCACGCCGGGGGCGGGATTCACCACACTCGCGTCGCCGGCCTGTATATTGAAATAGTACTTGTCGCCGCGAATCGGGTCGAGAATGTTGCGGCTGATGCCGACGCCGTTCGCTTCCTCGGACGGATAGGATGGGTGCACAAGGACAGCCATCGCTACTTGGTTCTGGTCGACGTTGAAGAAGGAGCGCTCGTCGTAGGCACGCGACGACCACAGGCTCGCCCACACCGTGCGCAGAGCGTCGGCGATGTCCTCACCGGTTTCGTCGAGGCTGACCCCCGTCGATTCATAGAGGCCTGCGCCGTTGAATCCATCCAGGTCCTCGGTGTTCGATGACGAGCGAAAGCGAAGGTCCGTGTCGCCGTGTGTGCTTTCAATGTGTGCCATCAGCGCCTGCAGGAAGTCGGCATCCACAGGCGCGTCGAGGATCAGGTCTCGGAGATCTTCCAGTTTGCGCGCTCGGTAGAGGGGATTGGAAGCAAACTCCGCGTCGCCCTGCAGCTCCGCAAACAACGCAGCCGCACCGCTGGCTTCAAAATGGTCGAGGTAGTGCGCGAAGGGTACCGCGAAGGCGCCGACAGGCAGGTCTGCCCCAATCTGGCCGCCGCCCTCGAAGCACGAGTGGTTCGACCATGCGATCTCATAGAGCTCGGCGAGCTGGGCAGCCTTGGCGCCAATCTGCGGAATTGAAGCGAAACCGTGCGCAGAGAGCGCCTGCACCCCGCGGGTCTGGGCGTTGAGCCGCGGAGTCAGCACCGGTCGCCCCGCCAGCTGGTCGCGAAACCACTCCGCCGCCTCCTCGGAATCCGCGAGTTCAATGTCGAAGCCGCCGCCGCGTACTTCGAGGCGCACAAGCTCACCGAGCAACGGTGCGATTTCGGGGTCCAGCCTGGCATCGCGCAACGCCATGTTTGGTGTCCCGCGGTTACGACTCAACACATTTACGTGTGACAGTGGTGTCTGAAAGGCCTCAGTGATCAGCCCGCCGACAAGGGGAATGTCATTCGGCACCAGGTCGGTAACCAGAATTGTTTGAATACCGAGGGGAACGAAATCGAACTCGTCGGCGGACGCAAAGATCAGGTTGCCGTAGGCGACACCCGGGTTCAGTGCTTGAAAGGTCAGCCCCACAAAAGGCGCATTCGGCCCCACGATCGGAAGCAGACCTTCGACCTGTCTCGCCTTCGCAATCTGTATGTCGTCGAGTACGCGAAGAGTCCATGCGGTCGGGTTGTGTGTGCGCCACACAGCGTGAAAGAAGCCGGCTCGCATCATGGAAGAACTCAGGCGATCACCGGTCACGTATTCGAGGGTCGACAAGCCGTTGGCTGAGTGTCGAACGAGGTTGGTGTGCAGAAAGCGACGCTCTGAGTCCAGGCATTCGTAGTCCGCGGGAACGCTCGCATAACCGCAGAAATACTCCTGTCGGCTGTACTCGACCCAGCCCTGATAAAACGCAGCGTCCTCGGCAGGTATGCAGCGATCGAGGTGGGGCTCGTTATAGATCTCCTCCCGAGCAAATGTGTAATGCAGGGCGAAGTCTTCATCGCGCAGAAAGTAGGTGGCGAAGCGGTTGTCGCGGTCCGTAACACCCTTGATCGCGCTCTGCCCGACCAGCGTACCGCCTGCAGCCAGAGCATCGAAATCACCTTCGGTGTACAGGTTGCGCAGGTAGCGTCCAATCGGGCGCGAGAGCACTTCGGTGCAATCATTGTCGGCAAGCTTCGTGCTCTCTTCACAGAACCTGAAGCGGTGACCGTCGCCGAATTCAATGAGGGCGAGTGTGGTGTCCGCCGGCCAGTGAATCACGTCGACCCGGTCGACCTCGTCGCCGCCCGGTGCGAGGTACAACGTGACAACCGCTTCGTATTCGCTGCCGACTCCGGCACCAGCAAGTGTGTTCGCTGTCACGGTGGCCGTCGCGAATCCGCCCGGGGGCACAGTGGTCTGTTCCCAGGCGAGCGCGACCCCGTCGCTGCCGGTCGGCCATGGCTGATCCGGGTGGTGAGCCGCCACACGTAGCTCGTAGTCGCTGAGCAGAATCGTCGACTCACTCAGGTTTTCGACTTCGACGAAGGACGCGGGACGTAGCGCAATCTCTGAGATTCGAAGCGGAAACGCCGTCGGCGGAACCTCATCCGGCCACGTGTAGTCCTCGAACTCAACATCGTCGACCGGGAAGGTAGCCGGACGGGCCGTGCACTCGTCGGCGTTTTGAGCGCCGGGTGAGGGCCAGCGGCAGCTCTCAAAGGCACCGTCGCCGTCAGGAAAGCGCGCAAACACCTCGTTGTCTTCGAGGGCCGGGACGTCCACGAGGTCAATCAACTGGTCTGCGTCATCCCACAGATAGAGCGTTTCGCCGCCTGAGGAGATCTTGAAGGGCAGGTGTGTGTCTCCCTGATCCTCTTCGCCGTCCGCCGCAAACACCAGCCGTGCGCCTGCTTCGATGACCATTTCGGGCAAACTGTGGGGCGAGTCCGAAGAGTCGCTGATCATGAAGTCACTGAGGTTCAACGCGGCGTCGCCGATGTTGACCAGCTCGACCCAGTCGTCGGCTTCGAGCAGATCATCCAGCCACGCGCCCTCGTTGGCTGACATGACCTCGTTGATGCGCAGCGGTCCCGGCACGATAACCGGCCCTGCGTCCGCATCTGCGTCCGAGGAAGCGTCGCCGTCGGTCCCGGAATCGCCCACGTCGCTCGCATCGCCGGTGTCCCCTACGTCGCCGACGTCACCGCCTGTGTCGGACGGGCCCGGATCAGGGCCGCAGGCCTGCATCAAGATGGCGCTCAGACAGAGTAGTAGCAGGACGGCCCGGGGCCGGGCAGATACCGTCAGAGGGCCGCCTGCCGGACGAATATCGTGCAAGCCGATGTCGGCTCGAATCGACCGGTTGCTGAGAACAGTCATCACGCGCTTGTGTACAATGTTGAAGCGGGCGCCTCACGCGGACGATCTCAGGTTTTTGCGCTCAGGGCAATCGAAGCGCGGATCGAGGCGGCGTTGGCACGTGGATGCGCCACGGCGCGCCATCGCGCCGACGGAGTCGGTTTCAGGGATGCTGGCTGGACACCGAGAGCACTTCGCCGGCCATGTATGAGCTGTAGTCGCTAGCCAGGAAGACCATGACGTTTGCGACCTCCCAGGGTTCGGCGGCGCGTCCGAAGGCCTCTTTCGAGGTCAGCTCTTCAAGCAGCTCGTTTGAGGTGACCTTGTAGAGGAAGGGATGCATGGCGAGTGACGGAGACACCGCGTTGATTCGGACACCCGCCTCAGCTGCCTCCAGGGCCGCACATCGGGTCAGGGCCATCACGCCGGCTTTTGCAGCTGCGTAGTGAGACTGGCCTTTCTGTGCGCGCCAACCAATCACCGACGCGTTGTTCACGATCACGCCTGCGCCGCGGGGCATCATGTGCTGCATCGCGCGACGGGTGCAGCGGAAGGTTCCGTGCAGTGAAACGTCGATGACGCGCAACCACTGCTCGTCTGTCATCTCAACCACATTCGCGGTGCCGCCGAGCCCTGCATTGTTCATCAGGACATCGATGTGGCCGAGTCGCTCAATCGCAAAGTCAAACATTGCATCGACCTGCTCCTGGTCGGCCACGTTGCAGATGATTCCCGGGCAGGGCTTTCCGGTGATCTCGGCGATCTTCTCCTGCGCTTCGCCGAGGCGACGCTCGTGGATGTCACTGATGACGATGTCGGCCCCTTCTTCTGCGCAGCGCTTTGCGACAGCGAAACCGATACCACCGCCGGCAGCGGCGGTCACAAGTACGGTCTTGCCTTTGAGAAGGCCGTGGCCGGGGACATATTCGGGGGGCGGCGAGGGTACGAAATCCATATCTGCTCCTGTGTGTTCGAGTGCCTGCGTGCGTTCGAGTGCCTGCGTGTGTTCGAGTGCTTGTGCGTTAGAGTGCTTGTGCGTTCCGAGTGAGCGGCGCACGGAGGCGAGTCAACGTGGCTCCCGGGGCAGCCCCAGCGCGCGCTCGCCGATGATATTTCGCTGAATCTGGTTGGAGCCGGCGTAGATGGTGTCCGATCGGGTGAAGAGGAACATGCGCTGCAGCGCGGTCAGCTCTCCGGACGGGTCCGCAACGGCGCACTCCGGCCCCAACACGTCCATCGCCAGCTTGCCGAGATTGCGGTGCCAGGTCGCCCAATAGAGCTTGGCGATCATCGCCTCGCGGCTCAAGCTCGAACCGGCGCCTGATAGAACGCGCAGTGCGTTGAGGCGCATGATACGCAGCCCGATCGCAGCGTCCGCGATGCGCTGACGGATCGCAGGGTCCTCAGCACGCCCGTTGTCCTTCGCGATACGCACGATCTCGTCGAGCTCCGTCTGAAACGAGAGCTGTTGACCCAGGGTAGAGGCGCCGCGTTCAAAGGCAAGGGTGCCCATCGCGACCTTCCAGCCTTCGCCCACGCCGCCGATAACGTTGTCCTCGTCGGCTGCTGCGTTGTCGAAGAAGACCTCGTTGAACTCCGAAGTCCCGGTAATCTGCTCAATGGGTCGAATCGTGACGCCCGGCTGGTCCATGCGCACGAGTATGTACGAGAGCCCATGGTGCCGCTTCGAATCCGGGTCTGTTCGGCAGATGACAAAGCACCACTCCGCCACGTGAGCGAGCGAGGTCCACACCTTCTGCCCGTTGATCTGCCAACGGCCATCCACCAGCTCGGCGCGGGTCTGCACGTTTGCCAGGTCCGAGCCTGCATTCGGCTCCGAGTAGCCCTGGCACCAGCGCTCTTCTGCCGCGACGATCGGCGGCAGAAAGCGCTTCTTCTGCTCGTCAGTTCCAAAAGCGATGATCGTCGGCCCCGCAAGGGTCTCACCGATGTGCCCAAGACGCCCGGGCCCACCAATACGCGCGTACTCCTCGTTCCAGATGACCTCTTCGGTAATACTGAGCCCGCGGCCCCCATGCTCCTTCGGCCACCCTACGCAGGTCCACCCATGGGCCCCCATGTGCTTCTCCCACGCAATCCGTGCCTCAACCCCATAGTGCTCATCACCGGGCCCACCACGACCACGAATATGCGCGAACTCCCCCGTCAGGTTGTCCGCCAACCACTCCGCACATAGCACGCGAAACGCCTCATCTTCTTCCGTAAACCTCAGGTCCATGCGTGCTCCTGTACGCGGCGCGGTGGGGGCAGGGGGGGGGCGAGACTCTGTCTCGCGCTCTGCAAAGGGGCCTAGGCCCCTTTGAACCCCGGGGAATGCGCGCTGCGCGCATTCCTGATGGTGGGGCTGGTGGGCTTGTAGCAATGAATGGGTGAAACTGGAACATGTTCTAGTGCTGCCAGGTCAGTTACTGTGGGCTTCAAAACCCTCCGCGAGGAAAGCGCAGCTTTCCGCATGGGATTCCAAAGGGCGAGAGCCCTTTGGCAGAGCGCGAGACAGCGTCTCGCATCCCGCGCACTTCGGGCCCTCACGCACCGCGTGGCGCTCGCCAACCGGGTGTTGTCGACTTAGGTTGGGTTTTCTTCATTGGGACGGGAGCGGGTGTGGCGACGATTAGTGAGTATGAGCGTGACGCGAAGAACAAGCCGACGTCGGCGGCTGAGATCGTTACGAGTGGTGGAACCAGGATTTATCTGCTGCCTGTGGAGACCCTGCCGGGGCACCTGAACAACATCTTCCTGGTCGATGATCCGACGTATCCGGTTCTCTTCGATGTGGGGACAAAGCGCAGTTCGGACGAGCTGGACGCGCGCTTTGAGGAGATTGAGTCGAGGTTTGGATGTACGACGAAGCTGAAGGACCTGCAGGAGGTCGTGATCAGTCATGCGCATCTGGATCACTATGGTGACGCGCACCGCATGCATGACATGGGGTTGCCGATCTCGATTCACGAGTTGGACGCGCGTGTATTGATCAACTTCGATGAGCGTCTGGCGGTGGCTTCGCGGGACATGGCGGTCTTTCTGCGTCAGTCGGGGATGGACGAGGCGGACCTCGAAGTTCGGATGCAGCTCTATAAGTTCGAGAAATCGATGTTTGAGTCGTTGGAGCCGGATCGACGCCTTCGTCATGGTGACACGATCGGTCCCGGGTGGGATGTGACGCATGTTCCAGGGCATTGTCCGGGCATGGTGATGTTGACGATCGATGATGTGATTCTGACGGCGGACCATCTGCTTGAGCGAATCACGCCGGCGCAGCATCCTCAGAGCATTACGCCCTTTACGGGGCTTGAGAATTACCTGCGCAGCCTGAAGAAGATCTACGCGATGTCAGAGGGACGTTTGGGCCTGGGTGCGCATGGTGGTCCGATTCCAAACATGAAGCGCCGGATTCACGAAACGGTGACGCACCACGAGGTTCGACTGCGCCAGGTGTTTAATGCATGTCGCGCGCAGCCGTTGACCGTGGCCGAAATCGCACGCGAGTTGTTTGGTACGCTTCAGAACTACGGCAAGGTGCTGGGACTGACCGAGACCGGCGCCCACGTCGAGTACCTGCATGCGCTGGGATTCCTTCACATCGAGAATATTGACGATGTGAAGGACCGTATTGATGCGCCGGTAAAGTACAGCGCGGATTCGCGTGTGCGCGCGCCGCAGTTTATTCGCACGGAGCGCTGATTCAAACACCCGGTGCGCCGCGGGCGCTGCTGAGGCCGTTCGGCGGAGCTCGACTGCACGTCGCCGAGCATCGGGCATCGCCGCGCCCTGCGCGTCTTCCTACGACTGTGACAGAGCGAGGATTCGCTCGGCTCGGGCCAGCACTTTCTCGTCCTTGTCCAACGAGAATGTCTTCGCGTGGCCGAGGGATGCAAACACCTGCGCGACCTGTCGTGCGTCATCGTCCATGCGCGACCGGGCGGCAGAGGGCAGATCTTCGAAGAAGTGGCAGATCGGCTCGTTTCGCTCCGGGTGCCACGCCCACATGCCCACCACACGACCGCCCCAAACCAGCAGGCGTTCGATGGGTTGATTCATCGAAGCCAGCGGGCGGATCGCATCGTATCCGAAGTTGGAGACCGGGATGTCGTGGTGTGCGGGGTCCGCGACCAGGGCGCCGGAGCTGCGCAGTGAAACGAAATTGTCCATCGCGCCGAGCCACGCAATAGGCGCGTCCGCTGCCGGCGCGGGTGTGTTTGTTGGCGCGTACCAGGGGCCTTCGCCGTCAACAGTGCACTCTGCGAGCTCGGCGGCCGCGATGCCTGCGCGACTGTCCGTCTTGTTGAGGCCGGACCAGGAGGCAAACTCCTCCAGGTTCGCCGGACCGGCCCAGCGAAAGAACAACCGGGCGAGGTCGCCGCGAAAGTCACCGTCCGGGGCTCTTGTCAGGGCCGGATCGTCGGCGAGCTTCCAGGTGTACTTCTCGTGATCCAGGCGATGGTCCGCGGGGACCCGCAATATGGCACCGGCGAACTCCATCATTCGGAGCGTAGGCGGCAGTGTGCTGGTCAGGCCGACCTTCTTTCCGGGCGCGCCCAGAGATCGGATCGCGCTGTCACCGAGCAGTCTCCGAAGCTCGGCGGTGGTGGCCGGCGCATTGCTCAGGACCCGGGTGACGGCGCTCGCGACGGTCTCCCACTCCCCGGGCTCCATCCCGGCCTTGTCCATGTCGCGCTCGACGCGGGAACGGGTCAGGTGTCGCGCCAGGTGCAACGCGAGCGGCGCGTGTGCGCGAGGCACAAGGTAGATACAGCCGCGGGCTGAAGGCATCACAAGGAGGCGTTCCTCGGCGACAGCGGCATGCAGTGCGTCGACAGAGAAATCCCGGACACGTGCGCGCAGAGACAGGTAGGCAGTGGCTCCACCCAATGTGCGGAGCCATCCTGTGGCGGCGATGGCGTCTTCGAGGCTGCCGGCACACGCACGGTCCAGGGACTGTGCGGCCTGCCAACGTCGCCGCGCTTCTACGATTGTACAGTCATTCATGGCGCCTACGATGCCACGAGCAGTCCCGGATTCCCAACACTCTGAAAAAGGACGAGCGTCGCGGCGGCAGGGCCGCGACGGACGATCGGGACTACAGCAGACGCGCGGCCATGCGTTCACGCTGGAAGGCGACATCGCCGAAGAGGTGCGCGGCGCTCTGCGCACGCTTGAAGTAGAAGTGTACGTCGTGTTCCCAGGTGATGCCGATGCCGCCGTGAATCTGTATCGCTTCGCCGGCGCATTTGAATGCGATGTCGAAGGTGTATGCCTGCGCCGAGATCGCCGCGTCGGTGAAGTCATCAGCGTCCGCCGCTGCTGCCCAGCCTGCGTAGTACGTAGCCGAGCGTGCGGACTCGACGTACATCATCATGTTGGCACACTTGTGCTTGATGGCCTGGAAGGAGCCGATCGCGCGCCCGAATTGTTTGCGTGTCTGTCCGTACTCGACCGACATGTCCAGGCAGCGCTCTGAGGCACCGAGCAGCTCAGCAGACAAACAAACACCGGCGCGATCCAGGATCAACTGCAGCTGCTCGTCGCTACACGGCATGCGTGCGTCGTCGCCGAGTTTGACCTCGTCCAGCGTCAGCGCAGACATGCGCCGCGTCGGGTCCATGGTGGACAGAGCTTCGACTGTAAGCCCGGGCGTGTCCCGAGGTACAACAAAGACCTCAAGGCCGGCACCGCCCCGAGCGAGCACGAGAAATGTGTCGGCGATGTGCCCGTCAATGACGTAGCGGGCGCCGCCGTTCAAAGTCCACGCTGAGCCATCCACTGACGCCTCAACTTCGGCGCCATTGCGATGAGCCGCTCCCCGCCAGGCGAGGGTACAGAGCTGCTCGCCGGACGCGATACCGGGAAGAAGGGCAGTCTTCTGCGCGTCATTGCCCAGCGCGAGGATTGTGTTTGCTCCCAGGCAAACGGTCGAGAAAAACGGCGAGCAGAAAAGGGCGCGCCCCATCTCCTCAAGCAGCGCCGTCACTTCGACCCAGCCAAAGCCGAATCCGCCGTACTGCTCTGGGATTACAAGTCCCGGCCAGCACAGCTCCTCGCAAACCCTCTTCCAGACAACGGGGTCAAAGCCCGTCTCGCTTTCCGCCACCTTCCGCATCGCGGCAGAGTCAGCATGTGCGTCCAAAAAACGCCGAGCCCCTTTCTTGAGGTCCAACTGATCTTCATCGAAAGCAAAGCGCATCCCAACTCCCACCAAAGCGTCCGTCCAACCTGATCAGGAAAGCGAAGCTTTCCGCCAGGGGTCAAGGG
>JAUICO010000090.1 GCA_030427825.1 bacterium
AAGTGACCTTCGCCGACGAAGAGCTCGCCAGAATCAACACCTTCGGCGACGTCATCAAACTCGTTCAGTCGAATACCTGAGCTTGGGGAGGAGGCAGGGCTCTGCCCTGCACCCGCGAGGGGCGCTGCCCCTCGACCCCGCAAGGGGCGCTGCCCCTCGACCCCGCAAGGGGTTATCACCCCTTGACCCCGTGGTGGGGAACATGGGCAGGTAGTGCCCGCACGGATATCTGACCGCGTATTGAGCGACGGCGCTCCATCAAACGCACCAAAATCACCCCCCCAAAAAAGGGGTCAAGGGGCGAAAGCCCCTTGCGGGTGCAGGGCAGAGCCCTGCCGGGGTGCAGGGGCGGAGCCCCGCCGGGGTGCAGGGGCAGAGCCCCGCCTCCCACGCGCACGGACGTCAGACGATGCGTTTGCGGCGGCCGCTAAGTGCTTTGAATCCGTCGGGGAGTGGGGTGACGTTGGCGGTGCAGGCCTGCGTTTCCATCTCGGTGGTGTCGAAGTTGCTGAGCTCGGTGTCTCTGAGGACGACGCCGGTCATGGTGCCGGTGCCGCGCACGTCGGAGATTCGGCCGCCGCTCACGGTGACGGAGTTGAGTGCGACATCGGCGAAGGTGAGTCGGTCCAGGGTGCAGGCTTCGAACTCGGTGCCTGTGAATTCGGCTTCGTTGACGACCTCGCCTGCGATGGTGACGCGCTTGAGTACGCAGCCGTCCATGGCGCAGCCGGACCAGTTGGCGGGTGCGAGCAGGGAGTCGATGACGGTGCATCCGTCGAAGAAGGCGCCTTCGAAGTTGACCCGGTCGAACTTCACGCGGTCGAGGATGCAGGAATCCCACTCGGTGTTGGAGAAGTCGATGCCGCTCAGGTCGTAATCGGAGAGCTCGAGTCGCTTGAAGGTCTCACCGTCAAAGGACGGGAGCCGAAAGTTCTCCTTTCGCAGCTCGCGAAATCCCTGCGTGTCGCCTTTTCGCATCGCGCGGATCAGGTCTTTTTTGAGCGCTTCCATTCTTTTCCTCTGGGTGGGAGCGGACGACTATGGCCGCTTGCACCTCTTGTCACGCTCTTCACCGTTCGCCGAAGTCATAGACGGCGATCTGGCATCGGAGTGGCCCGTTGCGGACCTCCAGGGTGCGCAGTGGTCGCCAGCGAAAGGTCTGTCGCAGAACCTCTTCGAGACTGATGATCGTGACGAGGGCGCCGGCGGCCTTCGCGCGCTCGAAGAGATCCCGATGTGCGCTGAGCACCTGCCGTGGATCCATCCGTTCACCGTAGGGTGGGTTCACGGCGACAAAGGCCCCCCATGGGATGGTGACGCGGCTGCATGGGGCGCAGCTGACAACCGCCTTTTCTTCGTGGCCGGCGCGTTTGAGGTTCGCGCGGGTGGCGTCGACCGCGGCGCCGTCCCTGTCAGAGGCGTAGAAGATCGGCATTGGCGGTGGGTCGTCGGCAGGTTCGGAGACATCTCGGACCTCTCGCCAGGTCGGCAGATACTGCCCGGCGAAGGGCCACCGCTCGAAAGAAAAGCTGCGCCGCATTCCGGCGGGGGTGCCCATCGCCATCTCGAGGGCTTCGATGACCAGGGTGCCGCTGCCGCACATGGGGTCGACGAAGGGGCGATTTCCGGCCCAGCCGCCGAAGCGCAGTAGTGCGGCGGCGAGGGTCTCCTTGATGGGCGCCTCGACGCTCTGGGCGCGATAGCCGCGTTGGTTCAGTGGCCGCCCACACATGTCGATGGAGAAGTCCGCGCGAGGGCCGCGAATGCGTGCGTGCAGAGCGAAGTCGGGGTGTTTCGTGTCAACTGAGGGCCGCCAGCCGTGGGTGTCGCGGCAGGCGTCTACGATCGCGTCTTTCATGCGCATTGCGCTGAAGTGCGTGGTTCGCAGCTCTGAATTGGTTCCGGTTACTCGGCAGGCGACAAGCTGGTCTTCTGCGACCCAGGCCTCGGGGTGCAGTGCTCTGACTGCATCATAGAGTTGGTCGGCGTTGCCGGCGTCACCGCTTCCGCGCCGCATGAGGACACGTCCGGCGATGCGCGAGTGCAGGCACATGTCCATCGCGGCTCTGAGCGAAGCTCGAAAGAGCACCCCGCCTTTGGCGGCTTTGATATCGAAGGCCCCAGACTGCTTGAGTTCATTGACGACGAAACTCTCGGTTCCGCCGGTGGCGGTCGCGAAGTAGTCGGCTTCGACGTTGTTGAAGGGCAGGGACATCAGAGAGTCGGCGAGTGTTGCGTGCAGGGGTTGTCGGTGTGCGACCCCGTTGGCGGGCTGCGGCCCGACGCGCAAGTGCCATGTGCCCGCCGTGCCATCCCCCATCATGGGGTCAAGGGGTGTCAACCCCTTGCGGTGTCACGGGGCAGAGCCCAGCCTCCCGCCGTGCCATCCCCCATCATGGGGTCAAGGGGTGCCAACCCCTTGCGGGGCCACGGGGCAGCGCCCCGTGCGGGTGCAGGGCAGAGCCCTGCCTTCCTCCTCGCTTCACGCCTCGTACGTCGCACGAACCTTGCGCTCGACAAGCCATGGCGCTCCAACTAGAACACGTTCCAGTTTCGTGGTTGGGCGCGTGAAGTACGAGGTTTTCGGCATGTCCGAGTGGGATGAAAGCGTAGATTTTCTCGTCGTTGGATCCGGCGCAGCCGGGCTTGCCGGCGCTGTGCGAGCCCACGACCTGGGACTGTCGACCCTGGTTGTTGAGGCCGGCGACCAGTACGGCGGTTCGACGGCGATGTCCGGTGGCGTGTGCTGGGTTGGGAACAACAAGCACATTAACGCGGCGGGGATTCCGGACAACGACGAAGACACGCTGACCTATCTGAAGCACATCACCGAGGGCGAGATCAGCGACGAGCGACTGGAGACCTATGCGCGGGAATCGAAGCGCATGGTCGAGTACTTCGATGACAACACACATCTGAGGTTCAAGTCGCTTGTAAAGTACACGGACTATTACCCGGAGGCGCCCGGTGGCCGTCCCGGTGGTCGCTCCATGGAGTGTCCTGTGTTTGATGCTCGGGTGCTCGGTACGGAGGAGTTTCGTCGCCTCAGAAAGCCGCATCCACAGTCGCAGATTATGGGCAAGTTCGGCCTGACTGCGGCAGAAGCGCACGGCTTTCTTGTTCCGACGATCAACACGAAATTCCGCATCCTCTCGAACCTCATTCGCTACTTCTTCCGCTTTCGTCGCTGGAAGAAGTTTGGTCGCGACACCAACCTGACAGCGGGCAACTCACTGATCGCGCGACTGCGTCGCTCGATGATGGACCGCGACATTCCATTGTGGCTGAACGCCCCGTGCGCCGACCTGGTGATCGGCGACGGCGGGCGTGTGCAGGGCGCCATCGTAGAGCGCGACGGAAAGAAGGTCCGCGTCGAGGCCAAACACGGTGTGCTGCTCGGAGCCGGCGGGTTCTCGCGAAACCAGAAGATGCGCGAAGAACATCAACGGCACCCGATCACGACGGAGTGGACGGCCGGGGCCCCGGACAACATGGGGCGGGGCATCGAGATGGGCGTCGAAGCCGGCGGGCATCTTGAGCTGATGAAAGAGGCCTGGTGGACGCCGACGACCCTGGTTCCGCGCGAGACGCTGGCGTGGGTACTTGTCGTCGAGAAGAGCCTGCCGGGCGGAATCTTTGTGAACAAACATGGTGAGCGCTTCACCAACGAGGCGGCTCCCTACATCGATGTTGTGGTCGGCATGTACGACGCGAACGACGACCAGAACGCGACGGTGCCGGCGTGGATGGTGTTTGATTCGTGGTACCGCAAGAACTACCCGGTGGGACCGCTGGCGCCGGGCTATGCGGCTCCCGACAAGGCGGTGCCGCGGCGCTATCGTGACGGCTTCCTGACGCGCGCCGAAAGCCTCGGTGAGCTGGCAGACAAGATTGAAGTGCCGCGTGCTGTGCTCGCCAACACCGTGGATCGATTCAACGACTTCGCCCGCAAGGGCGTCGATGAGGATTTCGGCCGCGGGGAGAGCGCCTCCGATCGCTACTACGGCGACCATCGTGTGAAGCCGAACCCCTGTATGCGACCCCTGGAAAAGGGGCCCTTTTATGCGATCAAGATCTATCCCGGCGATCTCGGGACTAAGGGCGGTCTGGTTACAGATACGGGCGCGCGCGTACTCCGTGAGTCCGGTGAGCCGATCCCGGGGCTCTTTGCCGCCGGAAACACCAGCGCCTCCGTGATGGGTCGCACCTATCCCGGAGCCGGCGGCACCATCGGCCCCGCGCTGACCTTCGGCATGCTGGCCGCCGAGTCCGCTCACGCTGACTCGGGCGTGCAGTAGCGCGCTTGCGCGCCATCGCCGCGACCCTAAAAGAGGGCTTGCCTGAAATACCGGCCGGCGACTATCTCAAGACGCTGAAGTGTGGGCGTCCTGGAGGGGTGTTATGGTGGCGTTGAAGTCGGCGATTGAAGCGCCGGAAGCAGGTGCACTGCGGATCAGTGTAATGAACCCGGATTCTGAGCGCCTGCCACTGCTCTTCGAGCCCGGCGAGGCGCGCACCGTCGCCGAGCTCCGGCAGTGGCTCGATGCGCACCCGGAGTGGGTCCAGGGGAAGCTCTACGAACACGGCGCGTTCCTGTTCCGCGGCTTCAATGTTCGCTCAGAAGACGACTTCGAGACGGTGGCGCGTGGAATCAACGATGAACTCAAGGATGAGTATCTCGGGACCTCGCCCCGCGAGGCGCAGACACACTATGTGTTCTCGGCGTCTGAGTTGCCCGGCTACTACCCGATTCCGCAGCACTGCGAGATGACCTTCGTCGCCAATCCCCCCGACCTGCTCTTCTTCTGCTGCCTGGTGGAGCCTCGCGAAGGCGGTGGAGAGACGCCGCTCGCAGACTTCCGCGCGGTCGCACGAGAGCTCGATCCCGCCGTGAAAAAGCGCTTCGAAGAGGGCGGGATTCGAATCATCCGAAACTACACCGGGCCCGGTACGAAGAATCGCGATCTCTGGCAGCTCAAGCGCTGGGACGAGATGTTCAAGACCACAGATCGCGGCGCCATCAACGAGAAATGTGCAGAGCAGGGCTTTGAGGCCATCTGGCGCGACGATGATCGCCTTACGTTGATCAGCACACAGCCCGCGCTCAAAGACCACCCGGTGACGGACGCTGAGGTTTGGTTCAACCATGTACAGGTGTTTCATCTCTCAGCAGCCGTCGGCGAGCTGAGTCGTATCGGGCGCAGGCGCAAGGACCTGCGCGCGTGGGGGCTGGCCCAGGTCAGTCGCGCGATGGTGGCGTGGAAGAAGCGCCGCCTGCCGGACGAATTGCAGGCGATGCACTGCACCTACGCCGACGGCGGCACGATCCCCGAAGCGGACATGGAGCACCTGCGGGACGTCATCTGGCGCAACATGGTGATCATTCCGTGGAAGCTCGGCGACATCGTTGCGATCGATAACCACTCGGTGTCCCACGGTCGCCTCCCCTACCGCGGCCCGCGCAAAGTTGTGGTGGCCTGGTCCTGAAGCTGCGATTTCCCATATGGCAGTACGCTGCCGCCGCCTGTGCTGCTGCCGTGCTGGTCGCGGTCGCGGCCTTCGCGCCGGTGCAGCGCTACGACTCCGCGGTCACGCGCTCGGTTCGAGACCTGAACGTTGAGCTGGTCGACCGACCGGCGCCCGAGTTCGAGCTGGTCGACCTGCAGGGTCGCACGCGCAGGCTCAGCGACTTCCGAGGCAAGCTCGTCTTCCTGAACTTCTGGGCCAGCTGGTGCCCGCCGTGCCGCGAAGAGATGCCGTCGATGCGCGCTCTCGCGCGCATGATGCGCGGCCGCGATTTCGTGATGGTCGCGGTTACGCACGACACGGAAAACCTCGCCCTGCAGCAATTCCTCAGGAACGCGGGCATCAGCGGCGACGACATGGTCATCCTCCGTGACCCCGACGCTCGCATCGCGCGGCAGTTCGGCACCGAGTTGCTGCCTGAGACCTGGCTGATCGATGAACACGGCGAGATCGTGGCGCGCTTTCAGAGCGCGCGCGACTGGACGCAGCCTGAGGTCCTGGACCTGATTACGCGGCTGATGCGCGACCCCTGGAAGCGCGGATGAGCGACGCGTCTGCGGCGGCTCGAGTGTACGGCGGCCTGCGCGGCGTGCAGACCGCGATCAAGGACGCGGGGCGCCTGCGCGAAATCGCTTCCGTACTGATCCGACACGGATTCGGAGCCCTCGCCGGTCGACTGAGCCTTTCCGGCGGCAGTGCCGAAGTTGATCCCACGCTCGCAGGCTCGCCCCGCGCACGGCGCGTGCGCGGCGTCCTCGAAGCGCTTGGTCCGACCTTCATCAAGCTTGGGCAGATTCTTTCTACCCGCCCGGACATCGTGCCGGCGGATATCGCCGAAGAGCTGGTTCATCTGCAGGACGCCGTGCCGCCGATGGCCTGGGACGACGTGGCCGCGCAGATCGTCGAAGAGCTGGGCATGCCGCCGAGTGAGGCGTTTGCGCACTTCGACCGCGAACCTATCGCCAGCGCGTCGATCGCTCAGGTGCACCGTGCGATTACCCATGATGGCTCCGAGGTCGCAGTTAAAGTGCAGCGCCGCAATATCGCGCACACCGTCACCAGCGACCTGAGCATTCTGCACTTTCTTGCGACGCAGGCGCAGAAGAGCATTCATGAGCTGGAGCTGATCGATCCCCCGGGTGTCGTCGCCGAGTTCGAGCGTGCGCTGCTTCGCGAGCTCGACTTCACGACCGAGGCGCGCAGCATCGGAAGGTTTCGTGCCGATTTTTCGGGCGAATCAGGTGTCCTGATACCGGCCACATTCCCTGCGCTGAGCACGTCACGGGTGCTCACGATGGAGTTCGTGCGCGGCACAAAGGTGACCGCGATCGAGCACATGGATGTGGATGCCGAGGAGCTGGCGCTGCGCATGCTGCGTGTCGTCTTCATGATGGTGTTTCGCAACGGGCTCTTCCACGGCGATCTGCACCCGGGCAACATTCTGATTCAGCCGGACGGGACCATCGGGCTGATCGACTTCGGCCTGGTCGGTAGCCTCAATCCGAACCAGCGCGACGTCATCCTGGATATTCTGATCGGGATCAGCCGTCGGGACTTCCGAGCGGTGGCACGCACGCTCTACGACGCCGGCATTCGCATGCCGGGTGTTCGTTACGACTATGCACGATTTGAGGCCGACGCGGTCGCCCTGATGGACCAGCACCTGGGTGGGGAGAGCCTCGCAGAGATCGAGTTCGGAGCGTTCATTTCGGAGCTGGTTGCCGGCGTCTTTCGACACAAACTCAAGCTGCCTCCAACATACACGATGGTGTTCAAGGCGCTGATGACGGTTGAGGGCATCGGCAAGACTCTCGCGCCGAACATCAACTTCGTCGAAGAGGCCCAGCCCTTCGTGCGGGAGGTGCTCCGGGACCGCTACAGCCCCAACGCGCTGCTCCGGGAGTCGGTGAACGCCCTCGCGACCACGAGTCGCTTCATGCGCACCGTCCCGGACGCTGCCGGTGGATTGCTGCGCGATGTGGCCGATGGTCGGCTCGTGGTGCAGGTACAGGGCAAAGAGCTACGCGCGATCCGCGCGACAAACCGCCGCGGATCGCGCCGCATCACGGCGGCGCTGGTCTTCGCGGCCTGCGCGGTGTCCGGCTCGCTGACAATCACGGCGCCGGGCCCCCGCGTGCTGGGTGTCAGCGCACTGGCTTTCACCTTTTACGTGCTCGGCATGTTGCATCTGATCTGGTTGTTTGCCGATGGGCTGCGATCTCGATGAGGGCACGGTAGATCGAATCGCGGGATTGTTCGTTTCGATCCTTTGCGTGCCGGTGTGCGCTCCGATAGCATAGGCGTTCGATAGATTTCCGAGAGGCGTGAGACATGGCCGAACAAAAGAAGACACAAGCACTTGAGCTGCTCTCCGGCATTCTCGAAGAGACGCAGCGAGAAGCCGAAGAGGAGCGCCGCAAGGCCGACGAAGCCCGCCGTACAGCCGAAGAACAGGCGCGCCGCGATGCTCTCGCTGAGGCGGAGGCGAAGCGCCACGAAGCGGAACGTAAGCTGGCCGAGGAGGACGCACGCCGCGCTGCCGCTGCAGAGCGTCGCGCCGCCGCCGCCGAGGCGCTGCGCATTGAAGAGCTCCGCGCGAAGGGCCTGTACAAGGAGCCCGAAGAGGAGAAGCCGGCCGCCGCGCCCGCCGCGGCAAAGGCCCCGGTCGAAGAGAAGCGCTCATCGCTTCCTCTTCTCCTGGCTGCGCTGGTGCTTGGCGGTCTCGCTGTTGGCGCGTGGTTCGGCTACCAGGAAATGAACAGAGAATACGTCGACGCGAGTACGAGCTACTCGTACACGGCGCCTGCTACGGTTGCCCTCGCTGCTGCGGGCGAGACTCCTGTCGCGTTTCGCGCGCGCCCGGTCGTCGAGGAAGTTGTCGAGGAGCAGGCCGACAGCGGCCGCTCCGGCCGCCGCAGTGGCCGCACCTCGTCACGAGATTCGGACTCGGCGACGCCCCCTTCCGACAGTGGTCGTCGCGGATTGCAGCTGCGCGGCGGCATCTCTGACCGATAACCATCCGACGAGCGGATCATCCGGCAGGGTCTGATTACGTGAGAGACTTCGAATCGGTCGCTGATTGGGACGAACGCGTCGATTTCGTTGTGATCGGTTCCGGCGCCGCCGGACTGAGCGCGGCGATCACGGCCACTCACGACGGTGCCTCGGTTGCTGTGCTGGAAAAGGCATCGACGATTGGCGGCACCACCGCAGTGTCCGGCGGTGTGTATTGGGTGCCCGGTCATCCGCACATGGAGTCCATTGGCGTCGCGGACGATCGTCACGCGGCGCGTAGATATATCCTGCGCAATGCCGGTGGCCGCGGCGACGAAGACCTGATCGACTGCTACCTGGACCGCGCTCCGGGGCTGGTAACCTTTCTCGAAGAGGTCGCCGACGTCGAGTTCCAACCCATGCGCCTGTATCCGGACTACCACCCGGAATTTGAAGGTGGATGCACCGGCGGCCGTTCCCTCGACAACCCCCTCTTCGACACGAACGAGCTGGGCGAGTGGAAGAGTCGTTTGCGTCGCAACCCGGTAAACGGGCGCATGCCGATTCGCATCGAAGAGGCGATCACGTGGGGCGTGTTCTCCAAGCCCTTCGGGTTTCCGGTCGCAGACGTGATCGCACGCTCGAAAGCCGGCTACGTGCACGGTGGCGCGGCGCTGATCGGCCGCCTGCTCAAGGCGCTTCTCGCCCGTGGTGTAGAACCGCGGACGGAGTCGCCGGCGTCGGACCTGGTGGTTGATTCCGAGGGCCGCGTGCGCGGCGTGGTCGCCAACGCTCCGGAGGGACAGGTCGCGATCGAGGCACGTCACGGCGTCCTCCTGGCAAGCGGCGGCTTCGAGTGGGACGATGCCCTACGAGCCCGGTTTCTGGGGGGTCGCGTCGAGCGTTCGGCGAGCCCTCCATCGTGCACCGGAGACGGCCTGCGTATGGCCATGGAGCTGGGCGCGGACCTGGGAAACATGAGCGAAGCGTGGTGGTGCCCGATGGTCGACATTCCGGGCGAGACATACGATGGCGCCCCGTTGCACCGTGCTGAGTTCGGAGCTCGCTGCCTGCCGCACTCCATCATCGTGAATCGCCGCGGACGTCGCTTTGTGGATGAAGCACACAACTACAACGACATGACGAAGGCCTTCTTCGCCTTCGACGCCTACGAGTGCGCGGAACGAAACATTCCCGCATGGCTGATCGCCGACTCCCAGTATCTGCGAAAATACATCTTTGTCGCGACGATGCCCGGACGAGATGTCCCGGAGTTCGTTACGCAGGCCCCGACATTGCGCGAGCTGGCGCAAAATCTTGGTGTCGACGCTGATGGTCTCGAAGACGAAGTGGCCCGCTTTAACGGCTTCGCAGAGACGGGAGTGGACCCGGACTTCGGGCGCGGCGAGAGTGCCTTCGATCGACTCTACGGCGACCCGGACTGCAAGCCAAACCCCAACCTCGGCGCGCTCAGCGAAGGGCCCTTCTTCGCGATCGCGATTCACCCGGGAACCATCGGCACGAAGGGTGGGCCGCGGACAGACACGGACGGCCGCGTGCTGCATGCAGGCGGCGGTGTCATCCCGGGACTCTACGCCGCAGGCAACGCGATGGCCGGACTCAGCGGCTCCGGGTATCCCGGCGCCGGGATAACAATCGGCGCTGCGCTGCTGTTCGGTCATCTGGCTGCAAGGCACGCCTGCGGCACGGCGTAGAGCGCAACGCCTGATGATCAATCGGGCGATGCGATTCCCTTTGGGTGAAGTGAGCCGGTGTGTTTGTTCACGTGGTACGTCAACGCCGCGGCAATACAGACTCGCAGCTCTTCAATCGCGAGCGCTGCGTCATTGCGGATGATGATGCTCCGCTTTCCTTCGAACTCGAGTTCGTTGGGAAACCAAACACGAAAGGTCTCTACGAGCGGTGTTTGGCAGTGAAAGTAGAGCGCGACCTGATCCGGCGCCTTTGCACTCCAACCCAGGCGAACGGTGCTACCGCTCCCGGTGTATGGCGTGAGGTACGATGGCTGCCCCCACTTGAGGGTCTCTTCGAGCTCGCCAACTCCAGGTGTTGTTGCCGCGCACTCGAAGATCAACGAACGCAGGGCAAACATCCGCTCCCTCGCCGGGGCGGGTGCGTCCGCGAACACCGCCGCGACGGAACGTGTTGGTGGAGGCATCATTCCAGGAACGATAGCCGAAGGATCGGCGCTCGGCAAAGGGTGTCGGACCGTGTCCGCGCACGTGTGACTCAAGCGGGGACCGCCTGCATCCAAACAGCATCCATCCCCATGTCTTCGAAAGGGACGATGTCGCACTGTGTTACCCGCAGTCCGGCTTCTTCACACCACGCGGCGAGTTGCTTGCGCGTGTATCGAAACGCAACCACATCGGAGTTCTCACCATAATCAACCTGCCCACTTCCTTCCCAGGTCGCCAGACTCAGGCACCCGCCCGGTACGAGAACTCGGCGCCACTCGGCGAGCGTGGGCGCTATGTCCTCTGCCGAGAGGTGGTGTAGCGCGAAGAAGCTCAGGACGGCGGCGGCAGAGTCCGAGGCGACGTGATCCAGCACGCGCATGTCTCCGACGCGAACATCGACGCCGGCGCCAAGTCGAGCGCGACAGAGCGCGACCATCTCCGGCGACAGGTCAACGCCCTGTATTGGGCGGTCTGCTTCGTACTTGTCGCGAAGTCGCTGCAACATGTGGCCGGTGCCGCATGACGTGTCGATGACGGGCCCGGGCGTCGACGCGATGGCCGCGCTAAGCGCTGTGAAGACGTCGAGGTAGAAGGGACGCTCGATCTCGGCGTCCATCATCTCGTCATAGGTGCCGGCAAAGCCTGCATAGAGGTCTTGGACCTCTCCAGCTTTCGAATCCTCGGACATGCGTACCTCTGCTACCCATCCGGCCGATGTTGGTCGGATCTCTCTTCCGGAATCATGCCCGGGATTTGCGGCAAAGCCAACGGCGAGGCGCCGAGCCCAAACGCTTCAAGCGGCTCTAGCGTTCGAAGCCGGCAAAGAAAGGGAAGTGTACGGCGCCCAGGCCGGCGAGCGCCGCACGCGCCGCGTCACTGGCCGTGCCGAACACTTCGAAGCGATCGATAGGCGCGATCTCGAGCAGCGGCGGAAGCGAAGGGCCGACATTCTGCAGATGCTCCAGCAACGCCTCTGAGTTGGCGAAGCTCTCCTTGATCAAGCAGCGCCCACCGCCCTCAGAGAGGTACCACTGATACCCGAGTGTATCGGGTTCGCTCTTCTCAGTGGTTTCAAAGAAGCCGGCCGCCAGTTTCTTGAATTCGTCCAGTTTGCCGTCGGCGATCGTCAGATTGATTACGTAGAAGATTCTGCTCATGTCGTGTCCGTTGCTGCGAGTGAAGTGCGCAAGCAAACGGACTGCACCGCTGTTCGTTAGCACCGCGGCTGCTGCTTGTAACCTTCGCAATGTCCGGACGCCGCAGGCGCGCCGCCCGGTCAGGCCATGCCGCCGCTATTCTCTTCCAGTAACGCCACAGAGGCATGGACTCACAGAGGCACGGACTCGACGAGACTTCGATATTCCACGCTTCGGTCGCCGGCCCCGTCCTCACGCCTGTTGCCGGCGTTGGTTCGGGTCACTTGAATCGTCGCGAGTTTCAATCGAGGATGTGGCCGCTACGAAAGAGGGCGTCGATGCTATCAGGTGAATGCAACTGCGGTAAGGTCATGTTTGAGGCCCACACGCACACGACCGATGTGTATGTGTGCCATTGCTCGATCTGTCGCCGGCACACCGGAACGATCGGGAACGCCGTCGTGGTGGTCGAGAAAGACGCCTTCCGGTGGGTCAGCGGAGAGCATGAGATATGCACCTGGAGGAAGCCGGGGCACGACTGGCAGATATGGTTCTGCAGGACGTGCGGATCTCAGGTGCCGGGAGAAAACGACGAACGAAGGATGTTTGTTCCGGCCGGGCTGATTTCAGTCGGGGCGGAGAATCTGCGAGTCGCCCACCACATCTGGGTCGACTCCAGGGCGAGCTGGGATGAAATCGGGCCATCCGGTCGCAGGCACGCGGAGGAATTCCGAAAGGGGTCGTGATGGTGAGTCGGCAGGCTCACCGTAGGTGAGGTCGCGCTGCCGTCTGATGTACCGCCTCTGTCGGAATCCTGCGCACTCGCCATCATATCGCCGGTTTGGGTGCCCGGAGGGCCTTGCTGTAGAAGCCTGACTGGTCGAAACAACAAACGCGCTTCTTCCCGTCGGCAAGCATCTCGCACGCATCCCGGATTCGCTTTGCCCGTGTCGCAGTGCGCTTTGCTGACGTAACCCAATGTATCCAATCGACTCGGGCGATCGTGGTGGTGCTTTCCCAAACCGCACGTGCGTCCGGCGCCGCCGCGAGCGCTTCCTGCATGTCGGCGGGGAGCTCAGGTTCGGGCTCTTTCGCTACAGGTCCGAACTTCAGGACGACCACATCGCCGACCTCTACAGCTGCGGCTTCCAGGAGCTCTCCGCTCACCGGCAGCCAATGGCTGAGCTTGCCGTCGGGCTCGAGTGTGACCTGAAACGGGCAGTCATTGAGTGTGCCGGCGACCGTAGTTCTTCCGCGTCTCGGGAGCCTCTCGCTGGCTTCAATGGGCAGGATCGCGAACGCCGCACATACGTGGTTTTCCGGGGCCGCAGGCCGCTGCAGAGTCACCTCGATTCTCGACGCTTCGTTGATGTGCTTCACTGTTGCTTCGCTTGCTGTAGGCCGGATGTCCGGGGTTCACCCTGGCTCCGGAGGGAGGAGTCGGAAAGGTCGGAGCGAGGCTTACAGTGCGTGCCCGGCAAACGCTGAGCACCCGCCGGGACGGTGTGCCGACAGCGTCGGCGGAGCTCACCATCCCGTCGGGTATGCGTAGCAGCCGTCCGGTACCCTGTCACTCGCCGGCCGGATTCGTTCGCTATTGGCAGATCGAGGCATCCATTCGTTCGCTGCCGAGGACAGTCGTGCCGGCGAACGCGATGAAGGCATCGTAATATACGTCGGACTGCGGACATCCCTCCACCGTGAGGAATTCACTGGCCTTAACCTCGCCGTCAATCCGCAGGGGCAGCGTCCCTCCCTGGGTGAGCATGACGCATCCGCTGTCCTGACGCGGCCCGATGGTACCGAAGTCCGTTGAGCCGATGGCGACGTCGTGGGCCTCCTCTGTCTCGTTGCGGAAGCGAACAAACACGCCGGCCGCTGGGGGCGGGCAGCTGAGGTTGAATGTCAGGTTCTCCGTGGCGCCTCCGACGACGTCAACGGTCTGCGTTGCGCTGCCGGCCAGCGTACAGTCCGCAGGAAAGCCACTGAGGGTTACAGTGTGTGGTCCGGGGTCAACGTTGTTCCACACACCTGTCGTCGACGAGTTGCAACCGGCGCCGGTCTGCTGTGGCGACGCGTCGTCGAGCTGGATCTGAAACACCGGCGGCAGCGCGACGCCGTCGACGGAGAGCGTAAACTCGATGCTGCCTTTGCCGCCTCCGCCCTCGGTATCCGGACAGGCCGTGAGCGCGATGCTCATGATGGCCAGCGCGGCCAGTGCAAGGCGGTTAGCAGGTTTCATTCGGATCATGTTCTTCGCCGGGTAGGGAGGGGGACCGCGCCGCGATGCCAAATGGGCCCATTGTGCAAAACTGTGGGGGCGTGTCGAGAGGCTGAAGGTACAGTCTTCGTTTCCGTGTCGCAACGAACACGCGCTGAGACGGTTCATCGCGTGAGGTGCAGCGACCGAGTGGTGATTCCGAGGGTTCCCACGCCGGGCACAAACTCGCCGTACGCTCGGCTGCGAAAGTCGCAACGTCACGCAGGGGCGTGTCGTGTGTCGGGAAGTGCCGCCGAAAGTATGCTTGAGATCGCAAGCAGTCCGGCGGCGGCGAGCAGGCAGGCGTCGAGGCCCCCGACCTGATAGAGCAGGCCGGATAGGAGTGTGCCGAAGAGGCGCCCCATCGCGTTTGCCATGTAGTAGAAGCCGACGTTGAGCGAGACTTTCTCAGAGTCGGAGTACGCGAGCACCAGATAGGAGTGGATGGCGGAGTTGATAGCAAAGACGATTCCGAAGAGCGCGAGGCCAACAAGCACCGCGGCCTGAGGTGCGACTTCGAGACGCAGCATTCCAAAAATGCCGACCGGAATGAGGCTGAGGACTCCACTCCAAATCTGAGCAGCTCTCGCGTCGTTGACTTCCTGTCGTCCCAGGCGCCCCATGAATCGCGGTGTCAGTGCCTGGACGATTCCGTATCCGATGACCCAGAGCGCAAGGTAGGTGCCGACGTGCAGGAAGCTCCAGCCGAGAACTTCCGTTAGGAAGACGGGGAGGCCTACGACGAACCACACATCGCGAGCGCAGAAGAGAAAGAGCCGGGCTGCGGACAGCACTTTGATGGCTCTCGTGCCCCGGACGGTGTCCGAGAGTCTGAACTTCGCTGCGGTCTTTCCCATCGTTGCGGGCAGCACCATTGTGACAAGGGTCGCGACCAGTGCCAGGCCGCCCGCCATGGCCCATAGGGAGTTTCTGAAGCCCACTGTGCTAAGCAGGAACCCACCAAGAAAGAAGCCGATCCCCTTCAGTGTGTTTTTCGAGCCTGTGAGCAGCGCCACCCAGCGAAAGAGTGTGCCCTGCTCGTCGACAGGTACGAGGACTTTGATGGCGCTCTTTGAGCTCAGTTTGGTGAAGTCCTTTGCGATTCCGGAGACGCCCTGAGCTGCGATGACGTACGCGACCTGCAGCGCTTGAGCCCAGCCGGACGACAAGCCCGAGAGCATGCCCAGAGCGACGATCTGGAGAGACAGGCCCACGAGGAGAGTGAGGCGCAGCCCCGAACGCGACCCGATCCAGCCACCGATGAGGTTGGTGAGTACGCCACAGACTTCGTAGAGCAGGAAGAGCAGGGCCAACTCGAACGGAGAGTAGCCGAGCCTGTGGAAGTGCCCGAGCACGAGCATTCTCAGCGCGCCGTCGGTTAACGTGAATGCCCAGTATGCTGCGGTAACGACCAGATAGCCGCGCAGCTGTTTGCGTTCGTCCATACTCGTCAGTGGAGTGAGCTTGCGACGAGCCGGCCGAGCTCTGCCATTCGATGCACGTAGCCGATCTCGTTGTCGTACCAGGCCAACACTTTGAGCTGCGTGCCGTTCACAACCATCGTGGATGGCGCGTCGACGATGGCTGAGCGTGTGTCATTGAGGTAGTCCACTGAAACGAGAGGCCGAGTCTCGTAGCCGAGAATCCCCGCCAGCGGCCCTTCGGCGGCGGTCTTAAACAGGTGGTTGACTTCATCGGTCGTCGTCGGGCGCTCAAGCTCAAACACACAGTCGGTGAGAGACGCGTTGAGCAGCGGCACCCGCACTGCAACGCCATTGAGCTTGCCAAGCAGCTCAGGGTAGATGAGCCCGATCGCGGTGGCAGAGCCTGTGGTTGTCGGGATAAGCGACATCAGCGCCGAGCGTGCGCGTCTCGGGTCCTTGTGTGGACGGTCCACGACTGTCTGTGTGTTTGTGACGTCGTGTATCGTCGTAATGACTCCATGTTTGATGCCGAGTCCGTCGTGAATGACCTTGACGACCGGCGCCAGGCAGTTGGTTGTGCAGGACGCAGCAGTGACGATGTGATGCTCCGCCGGGTCGTAAAGATCCTCGTTGATTCCCATGACAACGTTGAGAGCGCCTTCTTTGACGGGGGCCGCGACCACAACCTTCTTCACGTCCAGTGCGAAGTAGGGCGCGAGGCCGGCGGGTGTGCGGAAGGCCCCGCTGCATTCAAACACCAGGTCGATCCCCAGATGGTCCCAGGGTATGTCACCGGGTCGGGTGTGCCGACTGTAGGAGAGGGAGCGGCCGTCTACGTCGAGTCTCCCGTTGCTTACAACAGGTGAGTGTTCCCACTTTCCATGTAGCGAGTCGAACTCCAGCAGGTGTGCGGAGATGTCGGCGGTGCAGTTCGGTTCGTTGATGTGAACGAATTCGAAGTCCGGGCAATCCCATGCTGCTCGAAGTAGCAGCCGACCCATACGGCCGAAGCCATTGATTCCTACTCGTGTCTTCATTGTTGGGAGTATCTCCGGGTGAGAAGCGAGCGCCCTGCGACGTCGGGTGGATGCCTACTTCGGAGCGCACGCGTTCAGGTCGCCACCACAGCAGTTGGCTGTCAGGTAACTCACCAGGCCGTTCATCACGTCGAAGTTGGCCGAGTACCGGATGGATGTGCCCTGGCGTTCTGAAACGACGAGTCCCGCTCCGCTCATATTCTTGAGGTGGAAGGAGAGGGTTGTCGCCGGAATCTCAAGGCGAGTCGCGATCTCGCCTGCGAAGAGGCCCTGATGTCCGACTTCGACCAGGAGTCGAAAAATCCCGAGCCTGGATTCCTGGGCGAGTCCGGAAAGCACTGTCAAAGCGGTTTTTGTTTCCATAATTCTAGAATAATGGAAGCGCGGCTCGATTGTCAAGAGGCCGAGCCCGGAGCGGCCACAACCTCACGCCACCGTGACGAGCCGGCACGAGTTGGAACGAACGCGGCAGGCGGCTGCAATGTCCCGCGGTTACTCAGTGCAGACGCGACGCGATGAGCCCTTCGACCAGCGGTTCCACCAGTGACTGACCTCGCAGGCTCTCTACCCATCGGCTCGGAACACCGGCGATCCCGTACTGAAGCCCGGCGATGCCACCCACCACACACGCTGTTGTGTCGGTGTCGTCACCAAACATGACCGCAGTCTTGACGACGGCTTCATAGTCACCTTCCAGGAGCGCCTGCCGCGCCGACATGAGGCAATCAACAACGTAGCCTGAGCCTGT
>JAUICO010000091.1 GCA_030427825.1 bacterium
TGGATGGCGGTCACCGACCGCCTGAAGAGACTGATTCCCGGCCGTATCATCGGGGTCTCGGTGGACGCCGCAGGTCGCCCTGCCTGTCGTCTCGCCATCCAAACACGCGAGCAGCACATTCGCCGCGAGAGGGCGACCAGCAACATCTGCACGGCTCAGGTTCTGCCGGGAATCGTGGCTTCGATGTATGCGGTGTATCATGGACCGCACGGGCTGCGGCAGATTGCCGAGCGCGTACATCACCTCGCGGACACGCTGGCGACATTGCTCGCCGGTGCCGGATGCACAGTGTCCACGGATCCGCGTTTCGACACTGTGTTTGTTAGCGGCGATGGCGTCGATGTGTCGGCGGTTCGCGCGCGGGCTGAAGAAGCGGAGATCAACCTGCGATATGTGGACGGTGGTGTTGTCATCGCCCTCGACGAGCGCAGCGACATGGACGAGGTCCGGGCGCTCGCAGCGATCGTTTCGGGTGCCGCAGCCGGGCAGCCGACTGAGGTCGCAGACAGTCTCGACGGGTTGAGGCGCACGGACGCGGTACTGACACACCCGGTGTTTCATTCGCACCACGCGGAGCACGAGATGCTGCGCTACTTGAATCGACTGCAGGGAAGAGACCTCTCGCTGACGACGTCGATGATTCCGCTCGGTTCATGCACGATGAAGCTGAACGCGACTGCGGAGATGATTCCGATCACCTGGCCGGAGTTCGCCGAGATTCACCCCTATGCGCCCGCGGATCAGTGGGTGGGATACCGCGAGATGTTCGATCGCCTGGAGGCGCAGCTTGCGGAGCTTACAGGCTTCGCGGGCGTGTCGCTTCAACCGAACGCAGGATCGCAGGGCGAGTACGCGGGCCTGCTTGTGATTCGCCGCTACCACGAGGCCCGCGGAGACGGAGATCGCGATATCTGTTTGATTCCGACCTCGGCGCACGGAACCAACCCGGCCAGCGCCGTTATCGCCGGCCAGCGGGTGGTCGCCGTCGCCTGCGACGAACGGGGCAACATCGATCTGGAAGACCTGCAGGCCCAGGCCTCGAAGTACGCCGACACCCTGGCGTCGATGATGATCACCTACCCCTCGACCCATGGGGTGTTCGAAGAAGGTGTACAGCGGGCGTGTGAGATTGTGCATGAGGCCGGCGGCCTCGTGTACATGGACGGAGCAAACATGAACGCGCAGGTCGGGCTCTGTCGCCCCGGCGATATCGGCGCTGATGTCTGCCACCTGAACCTGCACAAGACCTTCTGCATCCCGCACGGTGGTGGTGGCCCGGGGATGGGCCCGATCGCGTGCACGGAAGCCCTGGCGCCGTATCTTCCCGGCGACCCGGTGAGCGGCAAAGACGCAGTCTCTGCGGCGAACTACGGCAGCGGCGCGATCCTTCCGATCAGCTTCATGTACATCGACATGATGGGCGCTGACGGATTGCGTGCGGCGACCGAAGTTGCGATTCTCAACGCGAACTACATGGCCGCGCGCCTGCGACCTCATTTCGGCATCCTGTACACCGGTGCGAACGGGCGCGTGGCGCACGAATTCATCATGGACCTGCGCGAGTTCAAGCAGAGCGCCGGCATCGGCGTTGAAGACGTCGCGAAGCGCCTGATGGACTACGGCTTTCACGCGCCGACGATGTCGTGGCCCGTCGCCGGGACCCTGATGGTCGAGCCGACGGAGAGTGAGTCGCGGCAGGAGCTGGACCGCTTCTGTGACGCAATGATTCAGATTCGCGAGGAGATTCGTCGAGTCGAAGAGGGCGTCTGGCCCCAGGATGACAACCCCCTGGTGAACGCGCCGCACCCGGTACAGGACGTTGTGAGCGACGCGTGGGCCCACGCGTACTCGCGTGAGGACGCTGCCTACCCGCTCAGCTGGGTGCGCGAGCGGAAGTTCTGGCCGGCGGTTTCGCGGGTCGACAACGGGTATGGCGATCGCAACCTCATCTGCACCTGCCCCTCTGTCGCGGACCTTGCGGTCGAGGGATGAGTCCACCGAAGGCGGAACAGCCGGCGGCTCGCACGCGCTAAAAAAAGCGCATTTTGTGATCCTCAGCTCTATAGCCGCCGAAGTGCCGGCCGATAGTTTGAATGTGGCGCGAATGCGCGCCCATCGACGACGTGTGAGCAGCGCCCCGGCGTGCCGTCCACGGGGTCGGGTGGGCCGTAGCAGACACGTGGGACACGTGACGCGCCGCCTTAACGAGTCATCGACAGAAGGCTACTGGTCAGGTCTTCGGTCACGGGCGGCGGCTGCGCGAAAAGCGTAGCCGCTGCTTGTCCTTTTTGGCGTGCGTGTCGTAGCCGGGCGGGGTGCCGGCTACGCTGTGCAGCGCCGAAGCCGCCGTCGGCATCAGAGGGCGAGCAGCTCTTCGACCCACGACTCAAACTCGGGCGTGCCGAAGAAGGCGCGTGTGTGTTTGTCGGCGATTCGTGTGAGGTCTGCGGTGACGGCTTCAAGCAGGCCGGCGTCGTCGAGCAGTACGCGCAGCTCGCGCTCGCCCTCAACGTCGAGCCAGGCGCTCAGCTCCATATCGATGAGCGCACTCAACTCGTCGCGCCCGCGGTTGTGCTCGATGACGGCAGGAGCAAGGTCTACGTAGTCTTTGAGCGGAACGCGCTGCATATCCTCCATCATCTCGTGAAGCGGCGTGGCCATCAGGCGTTCGAGCGCCTGGTCCCGGATCCTACGCACGAGGTCTCGGCCCTCGTCGCTGCGCAGGCGTTCACGCAGGTGGGAGCGGAACTCGCTGGACGCGGTCTGACTGAACTCGCGGGTGGCTCCCTGAAGCTTCTTTTCGATCTCGGCGCCGAGTCCACCAAGCAGGTTGGCGCCGGCGCCGGCCAGGCGTCCGGCACCGCTGCTCATGCCCTTTCGCAGGGCACCGCCGAGTCCGCGAGAACGCTTCGCGTCAGGTTGAGTGGCATCGCCGCCGAGCCCGGGGATGGGGAGGCGCTGCACGAAGCTTGTCAGTGTCTGCTGCACCACCGGTGCGATGAGCGTTCGTACGAGTGTGGGGTCCACCGCATCTTTGGCCCAGGCGGCCTTCGGCGGTTTCGAACGCCGGACGATCTCCTCGACGCGATCGACGAAGTCCGCGGGCAGGAGGTCGCTGAGAGACTCTCCTGTCTGCTTCAGGTGTGCATGTACCCGATCGTTGCCCGGCCAGCCGTGCGTATCAATGAAGTGCTGGGTGTTCACTTCGGTGATGGCGGCCAGCAACACATCGCGTACCGTCTCAACGTCGACCAGTGAATTTACCGGCTGCGCGAGCACATACTCGACGGCCATCTCTACGCCGCGGCGTCGCTTCGCGCTTCGCGCTGCTGTCAGCGCCTTTGTGATTCGTCGGCTCTGCGACTCTTCCTTCTTTGCCATCTGCCATCCCCCGGGTGCGGCGATCTGCGTGTTCGCATGTCTGTCCTGTGGTCCCGCCTGGCACAAAGCGCTGCAATCTTCAGCTCCGTCGCGGGATCGCCGGCGCGGCGGTCGCTCACGTGGAGCACCGAACCCCCGCGTCATGGCTGACGCAAACGGGGTCGCCTGCTATGCAGGCTGCCGCACAAGCCGTTGGGGAACAGCATGACACTCAGAACTCTGCGCGGACCGATCTGCGCCATTTTTGCGCTACTTTTCTTCGTTGCCTGCGACTCAGAGAGCGCGTCGACGGATACGGGGTCGGACGCGTCGACCGACGCAATCGGCGACGCGGACGCTGATGATGACGTCGCTGTGGACAGCGACGCGGACTCCGGTGACGCCGAAGAGGTGGATGACTTCTTCCCCCCGCCTGCGGTGTACACACTCACGGACGACGTCCAGATCATTCGCGATGAGTGGGGCGCGCCGCATGTATACGCAGAGAACTGGCGCGACCTGATGTTTGCGCAGGGCTACGCCACGGCTGCGGATAGGGCGTTCAATCTCGATCAGCTTCGGCGCTTCATCTACGGTGAGCAGTCGGAGGCGTTTGGCGAAGAATTTCTTGCAGACGACTTTCTCAAACGCTCGCTGCGATTCCGCGAGATCTGCGTCGATAACGCGCGGATGTATCGGGATGACTTCCCTGAGGTCTTCGCCGATGTTGAGGTTTTTGCGGCCGGTATCAACAGCTGGTTCGATGACGCGAAGGCAGAGGCGAACGGCGCGGTGCGGCCGATGGAGTTTGATCGCATCGGTCCGGGATACTGGCCGGAGCCCTGGACCGCTGCGGACACTTTCTGCATCGGCAAGGGCCTGATTTTCGCCCAGACCTTTCAGGCGGACATTGAGCTCGCGGTCTTCGCCGGCAGTGAGATCATGGGCGCTGACACGCTGAGCGATGTTCTCCCGTTCACGCCGCTCTTCGGCACATACATACTCGAAGAGTCTCCTACGCCGGACGACGTGCTCTCATTGGGCCAGGTCACGAGGTCTGCCGGCCGCACCTTTGACGCGCCTCAGACGACCCTTGGGGCGCTCAACAGCGCGGACCGTGCCAAAGCGGTAGTCGCTCTGCGCGCGATGATCGACCTGCTCGCGAGCTCCACCGGCCGCGACACCTGGGGCACCCTCGGCGGCAGCAACAGCTGGGCCGTCGACAGTGACCACACAGAAGGCGGTGCCGCGATTTTGTGTAACGACACCCACATGGGCCCCGTACTCCCCACCAGACTCTATCCTATGCATATCACCGATCGCAGCGCCGGAGACGGCGGGTTGATCGGATACGCTGCTCCGGGCGCACCGTACGTGATCATCGGCAACAATCAGGATACAGCCTGGGGGCTCACAAACTCCTATGTCGACACGAATGATCTCTACTTCGAGGAGCTCAGCGGCAGCGGCACCAGCGTGCGCTTCAACGGTGAGTTTGTGCCCATGGGTCGCCGAGAAATCACAATCCCCGTGCGACCCGAAGACGGGACGATTTTCGACGCAGAGCCCGTTACGCGTACGATCCGTTGGGTCCCCCATCACGGGCCGATCCTGAACGACCTCCTTCCGGTTGAACTGGGTACGATTCTCAGCGCCCTCGGCTTCAACTTCTCGGTGCGGTTCACCGGATTCGACGACGATACGCGCGAGTTTGTTACGATTCGAAACCTCAGCAGGGCGACGGACATCGACGAGCAGATCGCCTCGCTCGAGACATTCGATGGCGGTGTAATGAACTGGATTTTCGCTGACTCCGGCGGCCGCGTCGCGTTTGTGTCCGGTGGTCCGCACATTGAGCGAGTCGATGATCCGGCGAACCCACCGTATCGGCCACTGCCCGGCGGCGGCACCCATGAGTGGGTTCGGCAACTGTCATTCGACGAAGTCCCCAGGCTGGTGGACCCGGCCAAGGGGTACGTCGTCACAGCAAACGCGGCGATTGGCCCGAACACTCACAACAATCGCCCGGAGGATGGTGGCTTCTACTTCGGCTCGCTCTTTGACATTGGCACCCGCGCCAACAGGCTGACAAAGCTCATTCAGGAGCAGATCGACACGGGCGATGGGCTCTCGATCGAAGAGAGCTGGTCGATGCAGGTGGACACGAAGTCCGTCCTTGCCGAGCTGCTGCTGCCTTCATTTCTGACGGTCGCCGACCGTGTCTGCACCGACGACGGTGTCGAGTGTGAGGCCATCGCAGAGCTGCAGGACTGGGATATGTTCCAGCCCGGGGACAGCGCGGCGTCGACGATATTCAATGTGTGGATGATTCACTTCTGGTTCGAGACCTACAGGGACAACGTCCCCGAGATCATCTTTCCCCTGCTCGGCGCAGAGCTGGACAACGTCGCAGGGCGCGCGACCACACATTGGGTGCAGGGAAGGCTGCCGCCGAGCGGTACCAACTACTTCGACGACGTCACGACGGAGGGTGAAGAGTCGATGGAGGACATGATGGTTCGGGCCTTCCACATCGCCATCGCTGAGATCGTCGGGCACTTCGGCCAGGAGACAGCGGTCTCTGACTGGCGTTGGGATTCCGCACATCAGGTGGTGCACAATCACCCGGTCTGGGACGATCTTAACGTCGGCCCGATGCCGAACGACAGCGGAATCCGTACCATCAACGCGGCGGATTGGGCACTGTATCCAAACGATGAGCTGGCGACGCTGCCGTACCTGCAGAATGAAGGCTCGCAGATTCGGTACTGTGTCGAGCTGGGTGAAAACGGCCCGCTGCTTCGTGGCGGCCTCAATGGCGGGATCAGCGCTCACTCCGAGAGCGAGTACTACGACAACCAGATCGACTCATGGCTGAACAATGAGAACTACGCGCTGCACTACCTCGAATCGGAAGTTGAGGCTGCGGAGTTGAGCCGCCTGACCCTCGAAGCAGGTCGCTCCGGCCCGCGTCCATGACCCCCTTTCCGAAGCAGAGTACGGCTGTTTCGGGTCGCATTTTGTCGGCGGCGGTCGTGATCGCCTGCTTGTTTGTTTGTCGGAATGTCGCCGCAGGGCCGTGGGTTCACCGCGCCGGCCACGGGTACACACATGTCGAATACCTGCAGTACTTTGACCGAGGATTCGTCGGCACCGACGAGGGTGGCCTCGACTACAGGAGTCGTGCTGTGGCGTTTTACGGCGAGATTGGGCTGGGTTGGGAGACGCAGCTGATTGCCCGTGTACCCTTCGTTCGCGCGTGGAATCGCGACGCCGTCGACAACAGCTTCATACATCGTTCCGCCGGTACGATGACCCTGGCGTTGGACCGAACGGTGGACGCTCGCGTGCCGCTGACCTTCGGGGTACAGGTCGACGTGCCGCTGTATCGCTCGCCCGACGACTATGATGACGCCGAGGGGCTCGATGCGGACCTGCTGCCGGCGTTCATCGACCGCTTTCCAACAATCGATGAGCCGACGGTAACGATCACTCCGAAGGTTCAGATGGGGTTCTCGGGCCGGCGCCTTCCTGCATGGTTGCAGGCGTCATTCGGGCCGCAGATACGCACGAATGACTACGGAAGCGGACTTGCGATTGAGGGTGGCGGCGGTGTGTTCGTATTCAAACGCATCCTGGCGCTGACCACCTGGCTGAGCGGTCGCTTTGTCTTCGACGATCGCGGCAAAGACACAAAGGAGCACATCTACAGCGAGGGTGGGTTGTGGCTCACCGGCCTTCGCTTCGCGCCACGGATGAACTTCTCCGCTCGCGCCGGCCGTGTGCTGTGGGCAAGAAACGCGGGTAGAGGGGCGAGCGTAACGGCTACGGTGGGGTACAGTTTCTGATGTGGATTCGGCGAAAGAAGGGGTGGGAACGTCCCGAGAACGAAGTGATGTCGGAGTCGCTATACGCCTCACGACGACAAATCGTGAAGTCGATTGCCGCGCTCGGGGCGAGCACAATCGCTCCTCTCAGCGCCTGCGGTTTGGAGGTGCGCGAAGGGGATAGCGCGTTGGTTCCTCCTCTGGATGAAGACTTTGTAAGCCCGTACAACGACTTCTTCCCGGTGCCTCGCAACAACGCGTACGTCGTCCCCGAGCGCCCCCTTACCGACGCAACATCGGCGACGCGCTACAACAACTTCTATGAGTTCACTGTCGCCAAGGATCGCGTCTGGCAGCTGGTCGGCGACTTTGAGATCGAGCCGTGGACCGTTGAGATCGCGGGCCTTGCCGGTAACACCGGGATCTTCGACGTCGAAGACCTGATGCGTCGCTTCTCGATGGAAGAACGCATCTATCGCTTTCGTTGCGTAGAGCGTTGGGCGATGACGGTGCCGTGGACGGGGTTCCCGCTGGCAGACCTGGTGGCCTTCGCCGAGCCGATGGCCGGTGCTCGCTACGTCGCGATGATCAGCGAGAACCGCCCCGAGCAGATGCCGGGCGTCGCCGCTACCGGATACCCCTGGCCCTACTTTGAGGCGCTCACGATCGAAGAGGCCACCAACGAGCTGGCGATGATGGCGACGGGCATCTTCGGGCAGGCGATGCCGCGCCAGAACGGGGCGCCCCTACGCCTGATCGTGCCCTGGAAGTACGGCTACAAGAACACCAAGTCGATCATCCGCGTCGAGTTCACTGCAGAGCAGCCGGGAACCTTCTGGAACACGATCAACGCCAACGAATACGGCTTCTACTCAAACGTGAACCCGAACAGGCCGCACCCGCGCTGGTCGCAGGCAGAAGAATGGCTGATCCCGGGTCGGGATCCGATCCCAACGATGCTTTACAACGGTTACGAAGAGTACGTCGGCCATCTCTACGACGGTAGTGAGGACTGAGCAGGCCGGGGGCGGTGACCGGCGCGTCGTGCCGGCAGAGGCGCCGCGATCGGGTGAGGTGCGCCTGCGTTCCGCTACATTCTGCCTACATTCGTCGCCGAAGGATGGCGGGGTCCGTGGTCGAGTCGAAGGTCACGTTACACCTCCGGCAGGTATAGGTGATTCGCTCCGGCGTGACCGAGATACCGGCCAGCATCAGAAACCACTTCATCCCGCTGTACTTGCCGTCAGGGGTGACCATGTAGTGGGTGCGGTCGTGTCCACACTCGCACTTCTTCATTTCTTCGTTGTTGGTACTCATCGCGTGCGGGCCATAGTAGATAGCGCCCCGCCATGGAAACCCGCGATTTCGCAGAACGGATCCTCTTCGGCAGCTCCCTCGATGACAAGCTGATCGCGCCGGTGTCGCTCAGTGACCTCGCGCCGGGCCGCCCGATCCGCGTCCCTGATGCGCCGGGCCGGCCGCACGGGCTTGCGTTCCCGGGTGCGGAGCGCAGAAAGAAGGCTCCGTTCCCGAAGACCAGCGAGATCGATCGTGAGGACGTGCGGGGACGTGTGCTGCACTTCTTCGCGAACCACGAGCTGCTGGCGCTCGAGCTGATGGCGCTGGTTCTGCTGCGTTTTCCCGAGGCGCCCGCGTCCTTTCGCCGTGGCCTCGTGGAGACGATGCGCGAAGAGCAGAAGCACATGCAGCTGTACACACGGCGCATGCAGGAGAGCGGCGTAGAGCTCGGCGCGATTCCGGTGAACGACTTCTTCTGGCGCTCCCTGCGCAACGTGGACCGACCGCTCGACTTCGTGGCCGGGATGAGCCTTACACTGGAGCAGGCGAATCTCGACTACTCCCTGCATTTCGCGAAGGCATTTCGTGAGGTCGGGGACACGGTCACGGCGGACATTCTCGACATCGTGTACGCCGAAGAGATCGGCCACGTGAAGCACGGAGTTGTCTGGTTCGAGCGCTGGACGGAGCGTTCACCGGCAGACTTCGATGACTGGGCTGCGTTGCTCGAAGAGCCGATGTCTCCGGCGCGGGCGCGTGGGATCGGATTCGACGCCGAGGGTCGCCGCCGCGCCGGGTTCTCGGACCGCTTCATCGAGCGCGTTCGCCTGTTTCGCGCGTCCCGCGGTCGGCCGCCACGGGTTTGGTACTTCAATCCCGCCGCGGAGTATGAGGCGCTGTACGGTGCCGGCTTCACGGCGCCACAGCCGGTGCAGCGCCTCGCTCACGATCTGGCGACGCTGCCGATGTTCTTTGCCGCCGAAGACGACATTGTGCTGGTGACGCAGGAGCCGAGTGAGGCCTTTCGCGCGCGCCTTGCGGAAGCGGGCATTACGGTGCCGGAGTTTGTGGTCGCGGACGATTGGTTGCCCGAGCGGGCAGCCGCAGCCGTACCGTATCGCCACATTGAGGCCGTGATGCCCTGGGGGCTCTCACCGAAGTCAGCGCAGATGTCAGAGGTCTTCGCGCCCAGAACGCTCCCGCGCAATGAGGGAGCACCGACGTGGTCTGCGGCGCTTCGCGGGCTCTACAACAAGGCGTTGGCTGCGGAGCAGTGCCGGCAGCTGTTGCTCGAGGCCGGTGCAGGCGAAGCAGAGCAGCTGCCCCTGGTTGCCTGCAGTCCCGAAGAGGTGCAGGCGCGCCTGCAGGAGATCGCCGCGACGGGAGGCGCGTTCGGAGCGCTGAAGGCGTGCTGGAGCAACTCCGGGCGCGGACTGCGACGCGTGCAGACCGACACGCAGAGTGAGCGCGACCTCGCGTGGGTCGCGCGTACCATCCGCGAACAGGGCGCCGTTGTTGTGGAGCCCTGGTTCGATCGCGTGGCGGATCTCTCGTTGCACCTGGATGTGCGGAACGGCGAAGCGAAGCGAGTAGGGATCAGGCACTTCATCACCGACCATCGCGGGCAGTTTCGAGCCGTCCGTTGCGGGCGCCTCGGCGACGGGCTGTCGGCGGAGGTTATGCGCTTTCTACATGCTCCCGGCGGCCCGGAGTCGCCACAGAAAATGCTCGAAGCCGCGGCGCGCAGAGTGTCGCTGTTGAGCTCTGATGCCGGGTACGAAGGGCCGGTGGGTGTTGACGCTTTTGTGTACCGACGGAGCGACGGGTCGCTCGCCTTTCGCCCGCTGATTGAGGTGAATCCGCGTTGGACGATGGGGCGCCTCGCGGTGGAGCTCTGCCGTCGAATCAAACACGGACGCTCGTCCGGGCTGGTTCTGCTGCGTGAGACGGACGCACGGGCGCTCGGGTCGGACTCTCTACGCCACCTCGTTCAGGGCTTTGAGAAGCAGGCGCCGCCGGTGTGTGACGCCTCCAGCGGAGGTGTGCTCATAGACCACGGATGTATCGCGCTCACAGAGCTGCGCGACGACACCGCTGTCGTTGCCATGCTCGCTGTCGCCGAGACCGAGGCGGCGTTGTGGGCGATGGGTATCCCCGGCCTCGCAGAGCCCGCCGCCGGCTGACTCAACCGACGTCCAGGGCCGCGTTTCCGAGCGCGGCGCGGTTCGATTGGTGAATCGCATACTGATGAGCAAGGAAGCGCTCGATGCCTTCTACGGTGCGCACCGTACGCGGTGATGCGAACACGTCGAAGGCGTGCTGCGCGCCCGGCAGCTCAGCGTAGTAGGCGCCGGCCTGCGACTTCGAGCGCAGGGCCTCCACAAAGAGCCGCGCGTATTCCACGGGTGCGAGAGTGTCGCGGTCTCCGTGGATCACCAGGAAGGGCGGAGCGCTGCTGTGGACGCGGTCCAGGGGCGAGGCGGCGACAAACTTCTCGGGCTCACTGTCAAAGAACGCTTTCATGATGCGAGCTTCCAGCATCTGCTGTCGAAAGGGGCGGCCCAGGAGTCGAAGTCGGTCAGTGAAATCGTACACCCCATAGATCGGTACGGCCGCCTGGACCGAAGTGTCAGCGTCTTCGAATCCGGGTTGGTAGTCCGCCACGTTTGCCGTCAGCGCGGCCAATGCGCTGAGGTGGCCGCCCGCGGAGCCGCCGGTGACCGCGATGAACGACGGGTCGATGTTGTATTCTTCGGCGTGCTCTCGAACCCAGGCGATCGCCTGCTTGATGTCGACCAGGTGGTCGGGGAAGGTCGCCGCAGGGCTCAAGCGGTAGTTGACGTTGAAGCCGGTCCACCCGTTGGCGGCGAGGTGGTTCAGCAGCGGCAGCCCCTGCTCGCGCTTGTCGCCGATGACCCAGGCGCCGCCGTGTATCTGGATGATTGCCGGACGGGGCGCGCCGGTGGCGGCCCGTGGCTCGAAGACGTCGAGCTTCAGCCGCGTACCGGCGACTTTCGAGTACACGATATCACGGGTTCGCTTCACCTCACGTCGATGAGGCGCGAAGGGGCGAATCAGCTTTGAGAGTGGAACCCGGGGCCAGCCTTCGTCGTCGACAACACCGTCCAACGCTTTTCGCATCGTCTCGTGGGTCTTACGGCCGCTGCCCAGGAAGGAGGCGAGGAGCACCCATTGCAGCGCGATGACGCCGAGCGCGATGAGCCCTGCCGGATGTACGAGAGCGCCCATCGCGATGAGCGTCGCGGTCACCAGGGCCTGCCAGACCAGGTGGTGGCCGGCGAGCTCGAGAGTGAGCCAGGATGCGAAGAAGCCCGGGACCACGAATAGCGGCGTGCGGGCAGGGCGCCGTGCGTTGGCAACGAAGGCCAGGCCCACAAGGCTCCCCGTCAGCAGGGTCCACGCGGCGACTATTGAGATCCAATCAGGCACGGGCTCCACATAGCGGTCCGTCAAGCATCTGGACAGGCCCTGGTGACCCGGGCAAGACATGTCTCAGTGGCCGAAATCAGGAGCAGACGATGAAGCGATTGAGCGGGGTCGACGCGGCATTCCTCTACATGGAGACGCCGACGACGCACATGCACATTGTCGGTGTGATCATGCTGGATCCGAACACCGTCGCGGGAGGCTACTCCTATGAGCGGTTCAAGAAGATGCTGCGACAGCGTATCCACCGCATGCCGCCATTCTTCCGCCGCCTGAAGTTCGTGCCCTTTGGACTTGAGCACCCCTATTGGGTGAACGACGCGAATTTTACCCTGGAGTCTCACATTCGTCGAATCGGCGTGCCATCTCCGGGTACGAAGAAGGAGCTCGGTGAGATCGTCGGTGAGATCGCCGGACGCCCCCTGGATCGCTCGCGCCCGCTCTGGGAACTGTGGGTCGTCGAGGGCATGGACGACGGATCCGTCGCGCTCGTTACGAAGATGCACCACTCCGCGGTGGACGGGATGGCCGGTGGCTATCTCATGCTGCAGTTGCTGGACTTTACGCCGGACATCCCGGACCTGGACGCTGTTCCTCTGCCGATCGACGCCGACGAGATGCCCAGCGACGGCGCGATCGTACGTCAGGCGCTGAAGGACCGACTGAAGACGCCGGGACGCTTCGTCGGGCAGGCTCGCCGTACCATTCGTCGTGCAGCGGGCCTCGCTCAGGAGACGGTATCGCGAGGCACGGACAATTTTCAGCCAACGATGCCGTTCAGCGCGCCCCGCGTTGGCTTCAGCCGTGCCATCACCTCACATCGCAACGTGTCGTTCGGATCCGCGCGCCTCGCGGACTTCAAGCGCATCAAGAGCATCTTCGGTTGCACGGTAAACGACGTGGTCCTGGCCGCGTGTACCGAGTCCCTGCGCCGCTATCTTCTGAACCACGAGGACCTGCCGGACCGCGCCCTCGTTGCGAGCTGCCCGGTGTCTGTCCGAACCGCTGAACAGCAGAAAGAGTACGGCAACCGTGTGTCGAGTCTCTTTGTGAGGCTGCCGGTACACATCGAAAATCCTGTCGAGCAGCTGCGTACCATCGCGCACGATACCCGCGACGCCAAGGCGGTCCATCGTGCGATGGGCGCCGACATGCTGCAGGATTGGGCCGAGCTCGCCGCGCCGAGAGCCTTCACCGCCGCCGCCCGCATGTACTCGCGGATGAAGCTGGCGGACCGCCACCGACCCATACACAATCTGGTGGTATCAAACGTGCCGGGCCCGCAGTTTCCTCTGTATTGCCTGGGCGCGAGTGTCACAGAGTTCTTCCCGCTGGGACCGGTCATGGAAGGCGCCGGTCTGAACATCACCGTCGTCAGCCACATGGGTGACATGGATATCGGGGTGATCGCCTGTACTGAGATTGTCCCCGACCTGGAGCAGATATCGGACGGCTTCAGCGATGCGGTGGCGAGCCTGCTGGCAGCTGCGGAGCGCGCAGCGAGCTGAGCAGGCGCCGGGTTCGCTCAGCGCAGGCGCCGCGTCCGCGCGACTACGAAGAGCACGGCAAGTCCGAACAGGGATGCGCCCCGGTGCCCGTCGCGCACAGTGACGCAGTTGAAGGTGGAGGCCGGGCTCATGGCGCGGTCTTCGACGGGCGGCGGCGGTTCTGCCAGGTCGCCGGTGTTACCCTGTCCGGTGTCGCCGGACCCCGCATCGTCGGTGGTGGTGTCGCCGGACCCCGCATCGTCGTCGATGGTGTCGCCGGACCCCGTGTCGCCGCCGGTCTCGGCGACATCTGTTTGCGTGTCGTCGCCGGCGTCCATCGGCGGTCCTGCGTCGTCCGCGGGTCCAACTTCCTCGTTCTCAACAGGGTCGTCGATTGCATCGCACACGCTGGGCTCTCCCTCGCACGCGAAGTCAGGCTCGACCGCGCAGGCAGCGGAGCACCCGTCGCCGTCGTCGGTGTTGTTATCGTCGCAGAGCTCATTCTCCGCGATCATCCCGTCACCGCAGGCTCCGGCCACCGGCTCGCAGTCGTCGGGACAGGAATCTTCGTCTTCAGAGGTGTCGCAGACAGCGTCGCCGCACTCCGGCCCCTGGGCGTCTGTGCACACGGACGGCTCTGCGTCGTCGCAGCTGAAGTTGTTGTCGACTGCGCAGTCGCTGCATCCGTCGCCGCTCTCCGTGTTGCCGTCATCGCAATCTTCGTCGCCGCGCAGGAGGCCATCGCCGCAAAGGGTGGAGCACTGCGATGGGAATGAATCACCGCACTCCCAACCGGCTTCTGTCGTGCACGCGACAGAGCACCCGTCGCCGTCGTCCGCGTTTCCGTCATCGCAATCCTCGCCGCCGTCACTATCGCCGTCGCCGCAGCCGTCGAAGCCCTGCAACGCTTCACAGTTCGGGCCGCCGAATCCCTCCCTGCATACGCAGAATCCGCCGTTCGGGTTGCAGAATGAGTTGGCTCCGCAGGGTTCGCTGAGGGCATCTTCGTGGGTCACGACGCCGTCTATGCACGAGTCGATTGTGCAGTCGGTGCCGTCGTTGATTCGCACGCCGCAGTCGCCGCAGTTGTTCGGGTCGTTCAGCGGGTTCACGCAGAATTCTTCGACGCCGCACTCGATCTCGCCTGCGGGGCAGCTGTTGATTTCGACTTCGATGTCCCGCTGCATCGAGAGCGTGGTGCCACGAACATTGGCTGTGGCCGAGATCGCATGTGTGCCTTCTGTGAGATCGAAGGAGGGTGCGCATGACCAGCCTCCGCTGACCGCCGTTGCGCTGCAGATGTCTACGCCGCCGACACGGGCGCGCACCGTCACTCCGTCGGGCGCGACTCCCGCGAAGGTCGGCCGCGCCTCGGTGATCATCCCGGCCGGGGTGTCTATGGTGATGCCGTAGATGCACACGTCGCCATTGCCGATCTGCCCCCAGGGGATTCGCAGGCGAATCGAGTACGTCGCGCCCGGGTCGTAGGTGAACACGGCTTCCTTGTCCTGGCCGGCCAGGGACTGCAGCTCCAGGCCGGGCGCGTTGCCGGTTACAGTCGACGCGCCGTTTGAGTCCACCCGAAGAATGGCCGTCGCTGATGCGTTGTCTGCGGCGCTCACACCGGGCTGCGGCCCAAAGGAGCGTGTGGTGTCGGTGGACGTGGCAGCCCCCTGAGACACCGAGTTGCAGCTCGCAGGGAGCTCGTAATCAGCTGCGTCTGCGGTCGATGCGAGCAGGAGTCCTGCGGCCACCAGGGCCGCCGCACACTGGGATTTCATGAAGTCGTCCGGGCTGGCGAGGTTGGTCGCCTATTGTATGCAGGCAGTCCACCGAGGTCTACCGCGCCGCTGCTGCTGCCCGCGTGGCCGACGTCTGCGCACCCCGCCTTCCCGGCTCGGTGTATTGACACCGATTGTGCTACCGTCGATAAACCGCGCCTGGCAGATGCCGGTTTTGGGGGAAGCGAAGATGAAGACTGCACGTATACCGGTCGTCCTCCTGGGGGCGATGCTCGTTGCTTTTGGTCTGTCGGCCTGCAGCGAAGATGCAGACGGAAGCGCCGACGCCGGCGCGGACGTGGGCGCCGATACGACAGACGATACCGAGAACGACGGTGGTGTTGATGGCGACGCAGCAGCCCCGGTAGCAAGCGGTCTGCCGTGCGTGATCGAAGAGCTCCTGGACGCGAACTGTCGCGGGTGTCACGGCCCGGACCCACAGTTCGGTGCCCCGATGTCCCTGGTGACCCGGGACGACCTGCTGGCTCCCGCACCGACGGACGACTCGATGACTGTCTACGAGATGATGCAGGTTCGGGTGAGCTCCGACATCGCACCGATGCCGCCGCCACCCAACGAGCCTCTCTCACCGGCAGAGCTGACCGCGCTCGACGACTGGATCGCCGCCGGCACCCCGGGCAACGAGGACATTTGCGACGACCTGCCGGGGCCCTCGGCGCCGATCGGCTCTCCCTACGACTGGCCGACCGAAGATGAATGCGATCACCTTGTGCAGCTGCGAGCCTTTGATGACGAAGACTCGAAGTTTGAAGTGCCACTGCGCAACGACCACTACGAGTGTTTTGAGTTTGAGATTCCCTGGGGCGAAGAGGTCCACGGGCTCGGCTTCAGGCCGGTGATCGACGACACCCGAGTGGTGCATCACTGGCTGCTGTACGCCGACGACCAGGAGGGGCGCGACGGGCGCCACTACCGCTGCAGCGGCGCGCATCCGAACTCGGAGCTTCTTGCCGGTTGGGCGCCGGGCGGCACAGAGATCGTGATGCCACCGAACGTCGGTCTCAAGATGCCCGCGCCCGGTTCGCGCTTCGTTCTCGAGATTCACTACAACAACACCGCCGGTCACACAGACGCGGCCGACTCCAGCGGCGTTGAAATCTGTGCCACCAGCCGGCTGCGCGAGAACACCGCAGGCATGCACTGGCTGGGCAGCGAAGGGATCGCGATGTTCTCCGGCGGCGAGACGAACGTTGTCGGAACGTGCAGCCCGCAGAGTGATGAGCCGATTCACATTCTACAGTCCTGGCCCCACATGCATCAGCTCGGGACACGGATGAAGTCCTTCATCATTCGCGCCGATGACACCCGGGAGACGCTGGTCGACAAACCCTTCTCCTTCGAATCCCAGGTGTCATACTGGACCCCCGCGACCATCATGCCCGGCGACCGGATTCGCACCGTCTGCACCTACAATAACACCACCGGCGGACTCGTTACTTTCGGCTCCGGTACAGATGACGAGATGTGTTACAACTTCGTCATGGCGTGGCCGATCGGCGCGCTGACAAACGGCGAGAGCTTGACCTCTACCGGCAACGTTTGTTTGCAGTAGGGTGAAGCAATTCGGGGCAACACGACAGAGGCAGGCGCAGCGAACATGCGTCGCTCCGTTGCTCCGGGTGCAGGCTGTGCTGGTGCTGCTGCTTGTTGCGGCGAGCGAGGCGTCAGCGCATCCGCCGGCTGAAGCAACCGACTATGTGGAGAGTGCGGACGGCAGCGCGGTCCTGCGCACAACGCGGGGTCTGGTGTTTCGCGACACCGGCGGGACCTGGCGCTGGCTTTGCACCGAAGGCATCGCGGGCAGCACGGTTGAGCTGCCC
>JAUICO010000092.1 GCA_030427825.1 bacterium
GCGGCGGCAAGGTGGGACTCGAGGGCGCTGATGCGACCGTGAAAGCCGCTGTCGCTTCGCTCGTAGCGGCGACGCTCAAGGCGCAGGTGCTCGAGGCGGCTGATCGCTTCATCCGCCAGGTCGACAGAACGGCGGTACGCGGCCTCAGCGGCGCCGATGTCTCTGCGATTGAAGGCGCGCTCGCCCTGTTCGAGCTGCCGCTCTGCTCGTGCAACGATGGACGACGTTACGTCGCACCAGGTGCTGCTCAGAGCCCGTTCGGCGCGGCGCAGATGGTCGTGGGCGTCTTCGCGAAGGCGGCTGACCGTTCGCACGGCGTTGTCGGCGGCCACGTGAGCGCTTCGGATGTGGCGCTCTGCGTCGGCAAGGCTGCGGCGCAGCGATGAGATCGGCCCGTTTCGCTGCTCGGTTCGCCGTGCGCTTGCGATGGCATCACGCGCGCGATCCAACTGCGCGCGAACCTCGTATACATCGAAGCCGTTCAGCTGATGCTCGGCCTCGCGCAGCTGCTGCTCAATGCGTCGAATCTCGCGCAATCCGTCGGCACCGTTGGAGTGGCGCCCGGTGTTGGAGAGGTGCCCATGATGGTCTCGATCCTGACGACCGTGGTCTGAACGGTCATTGTGGCCCCGGCCGCTGTTGTGGCTGCTATCACTCTGCACGTGATCAGGCCGATCGTGTCCGCGGCTGTTGCGGTGTTGTTGGGCGAAGGCAGGTGAAGCCAGCACGAAGCTCGCAGCGACGACAAACAGGGGGGTGATAATGAAACGTCGCATGTCATACTCCTCGACAGGTCCCGGCGGGATAGCCGGTCTCGGGTGCACAGACGGACGTTACCGTGAAAGATTCAGATCACTCGTGAGACAATCTCATCCGGCGACCAGATTCCATCGCTCAAGCACCGGGTCGAGACCACGGCGGTGCAGCTCTTCCACGAAGCGACTGGCCCGCAACACCACGACGCCATGTTCCCGTGTGCGAACGTGCATCGGTCTCGTAAGATAGAGTTCTCGCTGTGCGCGGGTGGCCGCGACGTAGAAAAGACGCCGTTCTTCCTCAAGGTCTCCGTTTGCGAAGGTAGCTCGGGACGAGGGGAAGCGGTCTTCTGCCAGGGACAGAACAAATACAGTGTTAAACTCAAGCCCCTTTGCCTGATGAATGGTCGACAGGACGACGTACTCATCGTTCTCGTCGACATCGAGCACGTCGCGACCGTTCATCGCACCCGAGAGAGAGAGGTTCTGCAGCAGCTCGTCGGTAGAATCGAAGCGCGTCGCATAGTCCGCGATTGTGCCGAGCTCCCGAACGCGGTTGTCGGCGTTCGAGTAGCTGATGTTTGCATAGGACCGGTAGAACTCGTCGACGACAGTTGTGAGTGTCTGCGCCGGGTCAGCACGCAGCGCGGGCTGCAGCAGCTTAAGCAGCAGGTGGCGCAGGTCCGCCCAGGAATTGCGGGCGCGGGACGGGACCGCGCTCTCGATCGCGTCGCTCGACAGAGCGCTCTCGAGGTCAGCCGCCTGTTTGATAATGGCGTGCAGCTTTGCGGCGGTCTTCGGGCCGATACCGTCGGCGAGTCGTACCACACGGTCGAAGGCGATCTCGTCGCGCGGGTTCTCGATAAATCGCATGAACGAGACGACGTCTTTGATGTGTCGCTGTTCGAAGAAGCGAATACCTGAGCGCACGATGAATGGAATGTTGCGACGGCTGAGCTCGATCTGCAGCTCCATGGCGTGATGGTGCGCGCGATAGAGCACACAGATATTGTCGAGGGGGATGTCCTCCTCGCGCAACTCAAGAATGCGCTGGCACACGAAGGACGCTTCCTCTCCCTCTCCGTCGCACATCACGAGGGCCGGCATCGAGCCGGCGCGCTGCGTTGAAGTGAGTTCCTTCTGATACTGGTTCTCGTTGTTTGCGATCGAGCGATTTGCGAGGCGTAAGATTTCAGGGCTGCTGCGATAATTACGTGTCAGGTAGAAGGTCTGGCAGCCTTCGTGTCGTTCGGGAAACTCGAGGATGTTTCGAAACTCGGCGCCGCGAAATGAGTAGATGGACTGGCAGTCATCACCAACAACAGTCAGGTTCTTCGAAGCACACATGCAGTCGACGATCGCCGCCTGGATGGCGTTCGTGTCCTGGTACTCGTCGACAAGCACGTGATCGAATTGTGTGGACAGTCCGCGCGCTGCATCCGGCACATCGTTAAAACAGCGTGCCCAGTTGATGAGCAGGTCGTCAAAGTCCATCACGCCCATCTGTACCTTACGGCTCTGAAACTCGAGCAGCGTCTCGCGAATGATGGGAAGGTGGTCGATGAACTGTGGATAGGACTGGCGCAGAGCTTCCTCGACGGTGTTGTTTGTGTTGTTTGCCGTGCTCAGGAGCCGCACCAGCATCTTCGCTTTGGGGAATCGCTGCCCTCGAATCTCCTGCTTTCGGATCTCCTCCGAGCTCTTCTTCATCAGGCTCGTCGCGTCCTCGACATCGATAATCGAGAAGTTCTGCGGGTATCCCAGCTCACGAGCCCACGGGCGCAACAGTCGCCGTGCCACCGAATGGAATGTACCCGAGACAATCCCCTGCGCGCGGGCGCCGAGTATCTCGGTAACCCGCCCGGTCATCTCCCGGGCCGCGCGATTGGTGAAGGTAAGGAGCAGGATGCGCTCTGCCGGGGTGCCATCCTCGATGAGGCGCGCGACTCGATACGTGAGCGCGCGTGTCTTGCCGGTGCCGGCGCCGGCGATCACCAGCAGGGGGCCTGCACCGGCGGTCACGACCGCCAGCTGCTCCTCGTTCAGAAGACGCTCGTACTGAATCGTGTGGCGCGTTCGCGCCGGGCTGGATTTGAGTTTGTATTCACGTGCCATGCGAGCTTGCGGATAGCACAGCGCGCGCCGCAATAAACGACTCTCGGCTGCGAGATCGGAAAATCCGGTGGCCATGACGCAACGGCCCATCCTCGATGGCGATTCTCGGCTTCGTAGCGGACGACTTCTCGTCTGCGATGCATCGAAGAGGCAATCATGGCAAAGCCAATCCCATCAAAGCCCGCACTGTCCCTGGTCGACACACGAACTGCGCAGGCCGCGAGTTCAGAATACTCAAGCCGACTGTCAGAGATCGACGACCTTCTGGCCCGGGATGACCTCAGCGAGTCTCAGCGCTCGAACTTGCTTGAGCAACGCGCGTCGCTGGAAGCATCCTGGAGCGAGCTGCAGTCCACATCATTGAAACCGTCCCAGGCATGGCGCGCGGATGAGGCGGTCGGCGAGTTCAACTCTGCTGCCGACCACATTGAGAGCGGCGTTGATTTGATCGAGCGTGAGATCGAGTCCCAGGCTGATGCCGGGTCGCCTTACGTCGCGAATCACGTACGGCACGGCCTCGAATACAACGGGCCGCAACAGGAGCCCTCTGTGGAAGAGAGATCGCAGAACGGTCAGGCCGGTGGCGGCGGCGATGTCGGTGGTCACGACACAAACTACTACATCGAGAACCCCGCCGAGGCGTTGGAGTACTATCGCCAGGACCGGGGAGCCTTCGCGCAGATGTTACGGGACGCAGACCCTTCTGATCGTCAGCTCCTGATGCAGGGCATCCAGGAGCAGCTGCAGTCCGAGAACCAGGTCTTCACAGCGCTCTCGAACCTGATGAGCGCCGACCACACGACGACCAAGGCGATCGCAAACAATCTGCGCGTCTGAGGACCCGCGTTTCTGGTCGGTCATATAGCATGACCCGGATCAACATTGGCAGGCAGCCGCGGCGTGGCCTGAGGCATAGAGGTGAGCATGGACACGAGGGAGATTACGCGGGCGATGGAACGGATCATCGCCCTGGAAGCAGCGGCGCAATCCGGCCGACTGGGTGACTACCTTGGCTTCGGCCCCGGTCATCTTGCCCAGCTCATCGGGCTGGCGGATCAGCTGCATGACATCGGGGATTTCAGCGCCGCGGCCACGATACGTCGAGCCGTGTCGGTGCTCGACGCAGGCGCCGCGACACGCGTCGAGCACGCGACTGTTGTGTCGATGGCGGATGATCCGGACAGCACACGGGCGATGCCGCGGCCCGAGCTTGAGACACTGCTCGCCGGGTCGATCAGCGTTGAAGGCAGCGGAGCGTCGCCTGACAACCCTGACGACGTTACGCAGCAGCCATCGCGTCGCCCGGTGTGCTGAGGGCACGAAGCATCGAAACGGAAGGTAGAATAGCGGCCGGGGTCGGCCGGCGCCGCGTCCGCCGAGTTAAAAGGTACCGCAGAGGTTCGACGCCTCCATTGCCGGTGTCACCAGGGGCGCGATGCGAGTCGCCGGATCAGCCTGAAGCGCAGAGTCGATGTTCTCGATGATTTCGTCGACTTCGAAGACAGTTGCCGTGCCGCCGTCCCAGTGAATGCGGGCGATATCCCAGAAGTCGTCGGTGTTCCGCAGGCCCCGATTGCTGAAGAATTCCTGGGTGAGGATGCCGTTGATGTACACCCGTACCGTCGGATACGCGGTGCCGAATTCCTTTCGAAAGTAGTGTGCGCCGATGCCGTACCATCGGCAGTCCGATGGGCTGTCCATCTGAATCGTCTCGGGGCCGTCGCCATTGGTGTCGTCAATGTCGAGGCTCGGCTCCTCGCCGGACCAGATAGGGTTCTGGTTGCTGTAGTAGGTGTCAAACTGAGGGTGAAAGAAGTAGCCCTCAGGCAGGCGCGTCAGGTGCAGATCCACGTCGGCTCCCTGGTTATCCGAAAGGGGGTCGCCCGGGTTGAACCAGGTGAGTTCGACGCTGATGAGCTCGTTCGGCACAGCGACCGCGGTGATGGACGCCGGTGGCGAAACGCACCCGGCGTCGTCAACGACTCGCAGCTCAATCTCATACACGCCGGCGATCGGGATGAAATACTGCGTCGTGCTGTCGTCGTCGGGGCGTGTTTCATTCGGCCGAAGCCCGTTCACCGCTGCGTCCGGACGACGAACGATCTCCCACCGGTACTCGACGATGGAGCCTCCGTCCGGATCGAAGGACTGGCCGCCGTCTGCAATCAGGGTTTGCAGGGGTACACCCCAGTTGATCTGTGTCCCGCGGCGCCCGAGGGTGTCTTCGCGGACGGTACCCTCGACCACGGCAACCGGGCACTCATTGTCGATACCGACCCCCGACAGCAGGCACTCTGTAACTGCTACGCTTCCTGATCCGTCCGTATGCTCAATCTCGACGACTCCGCCGTCTGCGGTGAAATCCGTCGGAAAGTAGCTGACGATGAAACCACGAGACTCGTTCGCTGCCATGGTGATCGGATCCTGGAGGCTGGGCACATCTTCGAGGCCGAAGTCGTTGCTGGAGCGGCTGCGATCGATGCGAATATCAATGATCTCAAGTGGCAGGCTGCCCACGTTCGTCATTGAGACCGTCTCGCGCGAGGTGTTGTCGATGGATGATGTCCCGAAATCGATGGGACAGTTCGTTGCCAGCACTGCGGTTCCGGCTTCGCCGGCGATGTCGATTTCGACGCTGCTGATACGATCGTCGCTGCAGGCTCCTTCGAGAACACCCAGAGAGTCGTACTGTATGATGAGCACGTCTTCGTCGGCGCCCGGCGCTGAGGGCAGGTAACGGACTTCGAAGTCAAAGGTGGCAAAGCCCGCGCCGGTGGCACCGACCTCAGGCACATTCATGACAAGGAACTCATCGGGTCCGATGCCAAGCGCGTCCAGACGATCCGGCACGTCGTCCGTGATGTCGGTAGAACCGGTTCCGGTGATCATGTCGCAGACGATCAGCGGCGCGCTGCCGATGTTCTGAAGCACAACGGTTCGTGTGGAGGGGACGCCCTCGCGGACTACGCCGAAGTCGATGGGGTTCGGCGTCACGCGAGCCTGGGGTCCCGGCTGAATCGAGTTGATCGAAACGACGAAGTCGCCGTTCGAGGGGTCGTCGCTGATGATGTGCAGGTCTCCCTGGGTGAACTCGGCGCCCTGCGGTTCGTAGGTCACCCGCACCGTCGCCTGCTCATCGGGGGCAAGGATGAGAGGACCGTTAAAGTCGGTGCGTACGTAGTCGGTGGTGACGTCGAGGGTAACGTCGTCGAGCTCAAGGTCGCCACTGCCGATGTTCCGAATCGTCAGGAAGACGTCCGCTGAGCGGCCGACCGAAGTGAGCGGAAAGGTCACGTCTGTCGGACTGACCTCGATGGTCCCCGGCAGCGTCTCTGCGACGTTCTCTCTGCAGGCGGCTAACAGGAGAGCGATGGCGCAGACAATCGATAGGCGCTGGATCATGGGTTCCGTGGGTGCATAGCTGGCGAGTGGGATGGTAATGAGGCCCAAAAACACTGTCAACGCGCGCCTGGAACGATTTGGCTACTTCGTGCGTTCACTCATGGAGTTGCGGCCCGGGGCGCTTTTGCCCGTCTGCGACGCCTGTTAGGCGGATGTCAGGCCGAGACGGTCAATTTTTCAGTCAGAAATGCGCGCCCGGGGCGTGCTGCACAGGAGCGTTTCGTTGCACCAACTATCCCCTCGTGGTCGGGTGTCCCGCCGGATGTCCGGGCTGGCCGTGCTCGCGATCTCCCTGATCGGGCTCGCGACGGACGTAAGCGCCGATGACGGCGAACGCTTCGCTGAGCTTGTTGATGAGGCCCGCCTCGTCGGAGATTCCGCGCTGGCGCTGGCGCCCATCATCGAGATGACACACCTCTGTGAGTGGCTGGATCCGGCGTATTGCCGTGACACTTACGAATCGCTCGCCGACGAGTTGGAGGATCCGGATGCAAAGGCTGCGGCGCTGTACGCGGCGTTGCGCATTCGCTGGCAGTCCGGAGACCACGATGGCGCCGCGGCCCTCGAGGGGCGTCTGGGTTTCATCCAGGCGTGGTCATACATCGGCCCTTTTGCGAATGAGGGCATGTCGGGCTTCCGAGAGCGACATCCGATCGAGAACGACGGCGTCAACACCGACGCTGCGTATGAGAGCGAAATTGGCGCTGTGACCTGGCGTCAGACGGACATCGTCACCGAGACCGGTTACTTCGACCTCTCGCAGCTGCTGTATCCCTCGCGTACAGCGGTCGCTTTCGCAGCCACCGAGATTGACGTGCCACGCCGCACGAACGCTGTCCTGCGTGTCGCTGTCGACGGAGCGTGGCGGGCGTGGCTCGACGGCGAGCCGATCGCGGCGCAGGATCGGCACCTGGGCGGATTCCTCGTTCGTGACGCGGTCCCCCTTCGTCTGACACGGGGAACGCACACGCTGGTAATCAAGCTTGCCACTGACGACCAGCCGATGGGCTTCCATGCGCGTCTAACGGACCGGGATGGCGAAGCGCTTGCGATCACAGCGCGCCCTGCCGAGACCGGCGGGGCGTTGGAGCCGACCGACGCATGGCCGGAGGCAGGGACACTGAGCGAGGTCTTCTCGAATGAGCTCGGCGACGACGCTACGGCTGAGCAGGCTGCGGCGGTTGCCTTTGTGTTGCGCGCACATCAGTCAGCAGATCCCGACCAGCCCTGGAAGGCGTGGAGTCGCCGCGCAGTCTCCGAAGGGCTGACCGGGAAGGCGTTGCTGCGGCTCGCTCAGGTACAGGACACACACTACGAGCAGATGGAGCTGCTGAATCGCGCTCGCGCGGAGTCGAGCGACCCCCAAATCCTGCTCGAGTGGGCGCAGATGCGTAGTCTTGAGTTGGGTCAGTCGGCGAGCGAGGACGCAGCGGCGGCGCTCTCCGCTGTCCTCGAAGCGCAGCCGGACTGGCCGCGGGCGCAGGCCATGCAGGCCGAGATGCTGCGCAGCGCAGGTCTGCATCACGCTGCCTGGCGTGCGCTCCTCGCAGCTGCGGAGAGCGCAGACTGGCCCCCGGCCGCCTGCTTTGCGGTGATTGGAAACGCGTCCACTGTGCATCAGGAGCATTGGGAGGCAGACGCCTGGGAGCGCCTGCTGCAGTGGCGTTCGCTGGATACACGCGTCGCTGGAGACGCATCGCTCGCTCTGTTGCGAGCAGGACGACCAGAGGCCGCCGCCGCCGCGCAGGCAGCCCTCGATCATGACCGACAGAGTGTGGACCCGCGCATCCACACAGCGCGATCACAGCTGGCGACGGCGGCGGGCGACGACGCGGGCGCCATCGCGGCGCTGACTGCAGCCATCGAGCTCTGCCCCGGGTGCGGCGGCTACTACGAAGCGCGAGGCAATTCGCATCTTCGGAGCGGTAACTCAGAGCGTGCGATCGCGGACTTTGAGCGAGCCCTCGAGCTTGAGCCGCAGTCCACACATCTTCGTGAGATCCTGACAGACGCAGGCGCCGCCGAGAGGGACCCTTTTGCCCCATGGCGCCTTGACGCGGATACCCTCGACACGCTCCAGGCTGAGCTGCCGGAGACGCAGGCAGGCTTCTCGTACGTCGCGAATCAAAAGGTAACCGAGGTGTACCGTAATGGCCTGTCCACGACGTGGAATCAGACATCACTGGTCGCAAACACTCGCGAAGGTGCCGACCAGTTGCGGGCCTACAGCATCGGCTACAGCGAAGGCGCCGAAGTGGTTGAGATACGTTCGGTGGAGATTACCAGCCCGGACGGGAGCACACGCGAAGTGTACGAGAGTGCCGACTACGGGCCTAACATGGGGCCCGCGTCAATCTACTTCGACGTGCGAACCCGCTACCTCTACTTCCCTTCACTCGAGGAGGGTGACCGCCTGACCCTTGAGTACACACACTCGGCGACCGCCGAACGAAACATTTTCGATGACTACTTCGGGGACGTGTTTTTTGTAGAGGCCAATCAGCCGATGGCATTCTCGCGATATGTGCTGATCACCCCCTCCGACAAACCGATCTCGACGAACGCCGCTGAGCTGACGATCGGTGACTGGAGCGAAGAGGACGACGGCGAGCGCGCGGTGCGGACCTGGCAGGCCCGTGGCGTCGCCGAGGTGGCACGGGAGGCGGGCTCGCCCGGAGCGTCGGAACAGTTCGAGTATCTGAGTGTCTCTACCTACGACAACTGGGACGACCTCGCGCGCTGGTATTGGAACCTGATCGAGAGCCAGCTCGTAACATCCGACGAGATTGAAGAGACCGTGGCCTCACTGACAGAAGGGCTCACATCAAGGCGCGAGGTGGTCACCGCGATTCACAACTATGTGGTTCGCAACACTCGATATGTCGGGCTCGAGTTTGGAATCCATGGCTTCAAACCGTACCGAACCACGGAGTGCTTCGCGCGACGTTTCGGTGACTGCAAAGACACCGCCTCACTCATCAAAGTGATGCTCGGGATCGCCGGGATTCCGGCGCATATTGTCCTCACTCGGACTCGCGACCTCGGCAGGATCGGTGAGCACCCGCCCAGTCTTGCGGTGTTTAATCACGCGATCGCATATGTTCCCGAATTTGACCTCTACCTCGATGGGACCGCAGGCTTCTCCGGAAGCAGCGAGCTCCCGGACATGGACCAGGGCGCTTCTGCCGTCATTGTGTTGGACGGTCAGGGCGGACGTTTTGTCACGATTCCGGTGTTGCCTTCATCGGCGTCGACAAGCCGCAGGGAAGTATACGTAGACCTGAGAGGGAGCGTCGCGCGAGGCGAGGGTACCTTTGTCGTGTCGGGCGCGCATGCGCCGATGTTCCGCCGGGCGTTCGAGACCGAAGACCAGCGGCTGGAGCAACTGGAAGCAAACATCTCGACGACCGTTCCCGGAGTGCGGATTGTCGGCGCGGAGTTTGGCGACATGACAAAGATCGATGAGCCTGCGCGCTTCGGGTACGAGTTTGAGGGTGGCCAGTGGACGAACACCGTCGGCGGAGAACTGGTCGTCATGCCTATCGGTCGCGAGTCGCAGCTGAACAGGGACTTCTCTCCGATGGCCGCACGAGAGCATGTACTCGACCATTCCAGCAGGTTCGTCACAGAGCAACATGTGGTGTTTGATGTCGGGCCGGACAGGCCGCTCATCGACGCGCCCCTCGGCGACGAGACGATCGAGTCTCCGTTCGGGCACGCGTCGATGTCTGTCACTTTTGAGGATGGGCGCCTCTCGACAAGTACGAGCTTTGCGCTCGATGTCATCCGCGTCGCGCCGGAAGAGTATCCGGCGTTCCAACAGTTTGTGATGGCCGCCGATCGGCTGTTTAATCGTCGCGCCCGGTTCGGGCAGGGAGGTGTGCAATGAAGAGCTTCCTGACCCGCGCTGCTTTGATTCGCGTTGATCTGAAGAGTGTCGCCTTGTTTGGTCTACTTTCGCTCGCCGTTGGAGCGTGCGGCGGGGTGCAGCAGTCTTCAGAACTTCAGCTTGATGGTGCGCCGCGCCTGGATTCGGCGTTCACACATCTTGATGGGGCGGCGCTGGATGCGATTCTGGGCACCGAGCCGGTGGACGCCGAACAGAGCCTGCTCATGTCGTGGATATACGATGTCGCAGGCGATCCCGAGGCGGCGCTCGAGACGCTTACGGGTCCGGGTGTCTGGGCGGACGACAGCCTTGAGTACGTTCGCCTGCTACGAATCTGGGACCTTCGCAACCGCACTTCAGGGTTCGACGCGGTTGTTGGCGACTGGCTGCCCTCGGCGGAGCATTCGCACCCGGTGCTGCGCCTGGTTCACGCAAGCCTCGCTGAGCTCGTTGCCTACCGGGAATATCGCTACGCAATGCTACCCGGCAGATTTGACGGCGCAGAGTGGGGATCTGCTGAGGAGTGGAGGGCGGTCGGCCCGGTTACAGAGCTTCCGGTTCTCGGCATGCGGCGTTCGTGGCCGCCGGAGTCCATGGAATCTCTGCAGGAATACGACGGCGGCGACACCGGTGGACCGCACTATGTCATTCCACGCGCCGGCGGGGTGAGCTGGGCCAACGGGGGCGGCGGCGTCTCGTATGCCGAGGCTTTCGTTACAGCTTCTGCTCCCGGCGAGGTGATCGTCGGTGCCGGAGCGGCGGATTCGTGGCAGCTCCGCATTGACGACAACGTCATCATGCAGCGTGGCGTCGACGAAATGTGGGACGAAGACCGAAGGCTGCGTCGAATCCACCTCTCGGCGGGCACACACCGCATTCTCATGAAGGTCGGGACGGACTCGACGGTGGCAACAGCGTCGGTACGCGTGCTGCCTCTGAACGGACAGGCGCTGCGATTTGGGCTCAGCCCGGGTGATGCATCGGGATCCATCGAGCACCTGGGCGAGGCCCTTGGCTTTGCGGACGTGGCCCGGGGCTACGAGGGAGAGGTCGGTTGGCTCGCTGCGGCGGAGATCGCGCTCTTTGCAGACGATGACCTCGGCATCGCGGCGCTTGTCGGCGAGGCTCCGGAGTCGGCGCATCCCGTCACCGCCTGGATGCTGGCTCGGCTGCTGGTCGCTGCGAATCAGCTGCCCTCAAGCGAGAGCGCGACGTTGCGACTCGACGCGATTCGTGCCGGCATCGACGCCTGGCCCGGCGCCTTTGGGCTGCAACAATATTACGCGAACTCGCTGGATGCTGCGGGCCAACACGACGAAGCGCGCGCCGTTGTCGAGATGATCGTTGAGCAGGATCCGGGAAACTTCGCCGCATTGACCACGCTCGCGGATTACTACGCGGCCGAAGGGTGGTCGGTGCGCGCGCGCCACGTCACTGAAGACGCTCACCGGGTGTTTCCTCGCAACTGCCCCATCATCGAACGACTGATCGAATACCGTCTTGATGACGGCGAGGCACTGACACCGGAAAGCCTGCCGGCGGAGTGGTTGCTGTGCGACGGAACCTACGGCCACCTTCTGGAGAATTACTACCGGCCTCGCGGAGAGCTGGCCGCGTCTCTCGCGACCGCAGAATTGCTGGCTTCGAGGAACCCGACCAGCGACTTCTACGCGGAGCTCCTTCTCGACGCCGCCGTGGCCGCAGGCGATCAGGACGCCGTGGCCGCTGCGCTCGCCTCGGCAGAGCGCTACGCCTGGGATCCCAGTGACGCGGACGCCCAACGTGCCGGCCTCCTGCTTGCAGACGGCGATGCGGCAGGCGCCACCACACTCCTGCGCGAGTCGGTCCGACAGAACCCGCAGGCGATGTACCTGTCGCGTCGCCTGGCCCAGATCGAGAACTCACGCGTACTTCATGACATGCGCGTTGATGGCCTTGAGGCGGTCGCCGCGTACCAGGCGTCCGGCGCGAGCTACGAGAGCGACGTCGTGTATGTGCGTGATGCGGGAACCTGGCGCTTCTTCGAAGACGGCGCGAGCATCAACGTAATCCACCAGATCATTGAGCTCCGTTCCCGCGATTCCCTGGCGAACTATGGCGAGGTTGGCGTCCCCAACGGAGCGCTTCTTCTCAATGTCCGCACCATCAAGGCGGACGGTCGAGCCCTGGTGCCGGAGCTGATCGCAGGCAAAGACTCAATCTCGATGCCGTCCCTCGAAGTCGGTGACTGCATCGAGCTTGAGTACGCGCAGAGCTACTGGCCGCCCGCCGGTGACCGCAAGACAGCGAACACAGAGCGCTTCTACTTTCAGGTGCCCGAGGCACCCCTGCATGAGTCGTCTTTGACGATTTCGTATCCGGCGGAGTGGCACGATGTTGTCTTTGACGAGCGCAACATCGAGACCGGTCGGGAGAGCCGCGATGGCGAGGTGGTCACGCGGCATTGGGTGAGAACAGGGTCTGTGCCGCCGGCGCCACAGTCACAGGCGCCGGCGCCGGACGAATGGCTGCCAAGCGTCGCGTTTTCCTACGACTACACCTGGGCCGACGCGGTAGACTACTTCACCGGCTACATCGCACAGAAGGTGGTACCGACCCCTGAAATCGAGGCGCTCGCGAGGCAGCTCGCCGGCGACCGTTCGTCACGTACTGAACGCGCCCGGTCGATCTTCAGATATGTTGTCGACGAAATCGTGGCCGGCGGAGGCTTCTTTGGTACCCCTGCAGCGTGGGCAGTCGCTTCGGGCGAGGGCGATCGTCTCGCGCTCGCCGTGGCGCTGTTCGAAGCCGCCGGCATGGAACCCGAGGTCGTGTTCATTCGCCCGCACGACGGTGACAGCACGGAGCCGGTGATTCCCTCGACCGGGCTCTTTGACTTTACGGCGATTGTGCTCCGCAACGGGACCGAGATCTGGTTGGATCCGACCGTCGATGACCAGCCCTTCAACTACCTGCCGCCGGAGATTCAGGGCGCATCGGGACTCGTGATTACGGGTCCGCGACGCGGCGAATTCATCACCACCCCGACGTGGCCCGAGGCGCTTGAGGTCGCCACGATCGACCTCGACGTTGACCTCGCTGCGGACGGCAGCGCCATCGTCCGGGTGCGGGAATCCGTGCCACTTCGCAGCGCCCCCGGATTTCGCCAGTACCTCAAGTACGCGCAAAGTGAGCGTGAAGTGTTGCAGGACATCGAAGGCAGTATCGCGAGCTCCTTCTCCGGCGCCGAGGTTCTTCGCTTCGAGGCCGCCAATGAAGGCGCGCTCGATGAGCCGCTGCAGCTGGAATACGCGTTCGCCGTGCCACACTTCGCGAATCCGAGCGCTGATGGCCTCGTGTTCGAAGGCGCGGTGTTTGAACGTGACCTCCTGGGAGCCTACGGCTCGATGCCGGAACGAGAGCGCGACCTGCTGATCAGCCGTCCCCTGCGTGAGACCCTGCGGATGACCATTCGCGCCGCCGACGACATGCGCGCGGTGGAGTTGCCGACCTCCCACGAGCGTTCATGGGGACAGCTCAGCGCGAGTCGCAGCGCGACGCGTTCGGAGGAGGGCGTGGTGGTTGAACGCGAGATTCTGCTGCCGATCGGCCGCGTGTCGCCCGAGGACTATGCGGAGTTTCGCGGGGTCCTCGCCGACATCCGGGCCGACCAACAGCTGCGAATCGTGTTTGCTGCGCAGTAGCCGAGGACGTCAATCAATCGGGACGGCGCTACCGTCTGAGTAGAAGGTGTAGCGCTGCCGGATGGTGCGAAACCCATAGCCCACAGACACGCCGAGATAGGGGCGACTGTCGGCTCCGAAGAGCCGCGTGGCGTACTCGAATGTCCCGCCGACGGTGATGAAAGACTGCCGGCCGGCGTTGATTCGCAGAGCGAGATCGACCGAGGGTGACGCGACTCCGAAGGCGAAGCTCTCATCTACATACCCGAGGTTTGCGATGGCCACGCTCAGACGAAAGAAGCCGCCGACGCGACTGTCACCGGGGATCGACGCCGCGACAGCACCACCGATGAAGACCTCTTTGGCGTCGGGCATCAGCCGAAGCCGCGATGCCAGGCCAAAGCTGCTGTGCACAGCGCCTGTCTCGCGGAGGGGACCCGTCGATGTAGCGAGGGATACACCGGAGTGTCCGTTGCCGCCTCCCGGGTTGACCATGTAGGAGGCCTGCGTCTGATGTAGGACTGCGCTGCAGGCAGCCGTCGTTAGGACGGCGCAGATGACGACGAGGAGTTTGATTTTTCGCAGACTCATTGCCGTCCCTCAGCGGCATCTTTGAGCGCGGCGAGGCCGTTTTCGAAGTCCGCGCCCACCATCCGGTCCATGAAGAGCCCGAAGTAGCGGCCGACAAGGTTCCAGCCGGCGTCTCCCACCAGCTCCCATGTGACGCGTGTACCGGCCCCGTCGGGCTCAAAGCGCCAGACACCATTGGCCTGTCCCCGGCTGCCGAAGTCGAGTGCCGTCTCGATAGCTTCGTTCTCGACGCTCTTCAGGATTGTCAGCGATCCTTCTCCGGACTCTTCGCCTGCCCACGAGTAGGAGCCGCCTTCGCCCACGGTGATCTCGCCCATGGTGACCTCCATGGTCGGATCCTTCGTCGCCCAGGGACTCCATGTCTCCCAGTTCGACAGGTCGTTTACGAGGGCAAACACGACGGGTGGCGGTGCGCCCACGGTGACCGAGCGGGAGACGGTGAAATGTCTGGGCAGGAGCAGCCCCACGATGATGAACACAGCGATCACCACACCGAACATGATCGCGAGAATCTTGAGTAACTTCTTCATCCGTTCCTCCGCCCGCAGACTCGATATCCCGGGAACTTCGGCGCACCCCCGTGCCGCCGGCACGCGGCCGGCCGAGGTCACCGCGCCTTGACACCCGGTCGGCGCTTTCGCAATGCCGTCGCCATGTTCAGTGCCGCCATTCGCAGCTCTGCTCGGTTCGCTCTCGCTGCGCTTCTCGCGGCATGTGCGGCGCCACAGCAGCCTCTCCGGGACAGCCCGGAGCGCCGGACGTCGCCACACCATCATGAGGCCGAGGAGCCGATGACGACTCACTCCACGCCGGCTCCGGTGCAACTCACGCACGAGTCCGGGCTGACTGTCCTTCACCACCGCAGAGCCGGTTCACCCGTGGTAGCGCTTCAGGCGTGGGTGCGGGCCGGCAGCGCCGACGAGCTGCAGGGGCAGTTCGGCCTCGCGCACGTCCACGAGCACATGCTCTTCAAGGGAACCGCGAGGCGTGGTGTCGGAGAGGTGGCGCGCGAGATCGAGTCGATCGGCGGCAGCGTGAACGCCTGGACCAGCTTCGACGAGACGGTGTACCACCTTGTTGTCCCCTCCAGGTTCGCAGGCGTCGGCGTCGACGTGCTCGTCGACGCGCTGCGCAACAGCGCCTTCGAGGCGACTGAGCTCGAGAGCGAGCTGCAGGTGATTCAAGAGGAGATCCTCCGTGGCGAGGACATGCCATCCAGGGTGCTCGGCCAGAACATGTTCGCGGCAGTGTTTCGCGAACATCCCTACGGGCGCCCGATTATCGGAACGAACGAGTCCGTGGCGGCGTTCACTCGCGAGAACGTTCTCGACTACTTTGCACAGTGGTATCGGCCGCAGAACATCACCCTGGTTGTGGTTGGTGACATCGAAGAGCGCGCCCTGATGCAGCTGCTCGATGAGGCCGCGTCCGGGTGGACCGGCAGCAGGACGCAACCGCCCCGTCGTTCGCCGGAGCCGCCCCAGCGGGAGCTTCGTTCGACGGTGGACTTTCGGGACGTCCGGACCTCGCACCTGAACCTTGCGTTCCGTGGCCCGGCGCTGGCCGACGACGACGTAGCACCGCTTGAGGTACTGGCGACTCTGCTGGGCGGGGGCGAGAGCGCGCTGCTTTTCGAGAGGCTGCAGCGCGGTGCCGGCCTTGTAAATGGCGCGTACGCCTATCTGTACGCACCTCGAGACCCGGGCATGCTGCTGATCGGCGCGAGCTTTCGCGGAAGCGTCGGCGAGGACGGGTCACGGCCCCCCGAGCCGCTGGAGGTCCTGGCGGCGACGTCCCGCGAACTTGCGCGCGCACAGCACGTTCCTTTCAGCAGTCGCGAGATTCGTCGTGCGGTCCGCATGATTGAGAGTGACGCGATCTACGAGACCGAGACCGTGCAGGGCGTCGCGCAGCGAATCGGCTACTTTCACACGGTCGCGGGCGACGTGGAGTTTGAGCGCCGCTTCCGAGAGCAGCTGGCTTCCGTCGGCCCCGACGACATTCTTCGCGTCGCCAGAGAGTATCTGGTGCCATCGCGGATGACAGTGGGCATGATGCTGCCCGACACTGTCAGCTCGCACGGCGTGACGCACGAACGCATCGCAGAGGCCGTGACAGACGCCTGGGAGGGGGTCGAGGCCGATCTCTCGCCGGTGCACAGCGATAGTGATGACGTGGTCGTGCACCACGTAGAAGGCGGCCCGACCATCATTGCCGTCCGAGACGATACGTCACCGACCTTCGCGATTCGCGCCGCAGTTCTCGCCGGCCTCTACGCGGAGTCGGACGCCAACAATGGGATCAACGCCCTGACAGCACACCTTCTTACATCGGGAACGACGACGAACGGCACCAGCGAGCTGGCGCGAAGGATCGACGAGCTCGCGGCTTCTGTCAGCGGCGTAGGCGGGCGCAACTCCATCGGCCTGGCGATGTCGGGCCTGTCCGTAGACTTCGACGAAGCGCTCGATATCTTTGCGGAGTGCCTTTTTGAGAGCAGCTTCCCTGCAGATGAGGTCGCGCGGCTACGTCGGGAGTCCCTGGACGCAATCGACGCGCGGGAGGACAATCTCGCAGGCAGCGCGATACGCCAGTTCAATCGCTATCTGTACGCCGCGCATCCC
>JAUICO010000213.1 GCA_030427825.1 bacterium
TCCGGCCCCGCCGGCGCTGCTGCTGCCCTCGCCCTTGGCGAACGCGGCGTCGAGACAGTTGTCCTCGAGCGGCAGGAGCACCCGCGCCCGAAACCATGCGGTGGCGGGATCCCCGACGCCGTCTTCGAGCTACGACAGGATTTCGATCTACGCGATGTGATGCAGCGCGAGGTCTTTCAGCAACGTTGTCTGTACAACTACGAACGTGACGTCAGTTTCCAGACAAAGACAGGGATCCTGATGTTCAGCCGGCCCGAGCTGGACGAGTTTCTTATCACCGAGGCGCTCAGACGCGGCGAAGGCCACGTCAGCCTGCACCAGAATGAAGCCGTGAAGCAGGTCGAGATGAGCGGGGACCGCGTCACCGTCACCACGTCGAAGGGACGCTATTCAGCTCGCTACCTGATCGCCGCGGACGGTGCGAACAGCGTCTGTGGACGCGCCCTGGAACCGGATCGGCCGCCGGTGGAAGGCGTCGCGCTCGATGCCGAGGTGCGCGTCCCGCCCGAGGCTTTCGAAGCGTTCGCCAAAGAAGCCGTCTTCAACTTCGGCTGCGTCCACGCAGGCTACGGCTGGGTCTTTCCCAAACGGGAGACGCTCAGCTGCGGCGTCGGAAGCTGGGTGAAAGCGACGGGGCTGCGGGGCACGCTGACAGAGTTCCTGGACCGCACTTTTGCAGATTGCGGCTATGAGATCGTGTACTTCAGCGGCCAGGCGATCCCGCTCTACAGCCCCGGCGACGTCGCGCTGCATACCGGGCGATGCTTCTACGTGGGCGACGCGGCGAGGCTGGTAGACCCCATACTCGGCGAGGGCATACGCTTCGCGCTGTGGAGCGGGTTTCTGGCAGGCAGCGAGCTCGCGGACGCCCTGGACAACGCCGCGACGGGAGCCGGTGCGCAGGCCACAAACGAAACTCCCGGCAGCCGGTACGCCGCGAAGGTCGAGGCCGCGTTTGGCGAGAAGTTCCACATACTGCGGGCGCTCGCTTTTCCTGACTTCGTCGAAGCGCCCTCATTCTTCTACAAGAAGTTCTACGAGCAGCGGCGAGCCTTCTGGCCGCACTACAAGGCGCTTGCTCAGCGGATGAAGGCCTGACCATCTGCACCTGAGCTGTCGGCGCAGCGGCGCGATCGAGCGGAGGCTTCAAACAGCGCCGGCGCTGACAGAGGACTCGTCTGCTACACGTCGTTGCATGGACTGGCCGCGATCTCGCGAATCTTCTCCACGCCTCTCAGCCAGTAACCCAGCTCTGCGCTTCGCAACGCCATGGAATACAGCCAGGGCGGCTGATTCGCGGGCGTCGCCAGGATTTGGGCGACTGCATCGACGTGGACCCAATCTTCGATGCCGGGAGTACGGGCCAACGCGAGCACGTACTCCAGCAGCCGCCCGCCTTCGGGTCTCGACACCATCGCGCGGCCTATGGGTTCGGGCAGCACGGTCTTTCGCCGTCCGGCGATTTCGCCGGGCAGCTCCCGGTGAAACGCCGCCCGGGCAATATGCTTGTCCTGCATCCAGGGCATGATCGGCAGCGCACGAACCAGAGCCTCAAGCTCCACATCAAAGTAGGGAAACCGCGGCGCTATCGGCAGGTGGGTCGTTGCGGGAGCGAATCCGGCGAAGACGCGACGCCAGATACCGCCATGACGCAGCTCAGACCGCGTCCCCGTGGGGCCGGCGTCGAGGACGCCCTGTTTCGCACGACGCCACGACGGCGAGAGTTCCGCGATCGCAGAGGGGACCCACGGATGCTCGCGCAGTCCCCGCGCGGGACTCGGGGGCCTGTCGGGCCGCCAGCCAAGGGGCGGCAGCCTTCCGTGGTGTCGCAGCGAGCTCGCGACTCCGCGCAGGGACGCCAGCAGCCCGTCGCGCCGGATGTAGTCCGCGGGGGAGTGTATGTCGGGTTTGTACAGGGCATCGGCGCCGAAGCCGGTCAGCACAATCGACCGGGTACGAGCCGCGCGACTCAGGAGTCGATAATGCGGCTCAAGATGCACCAGCCCCACGGGCTCTGCGATGGCTACTTCGCCGGTTTCGGGGGCCCGCAACGAGACCGCATGTTCTGCGTCCAGCAGCTCATGTTCTATCGCGAGGTGTTCTCCCAACACAGAGGCCAGCCGAGCCGTGTCGTCGTCGCGGTCGGCGCCGAGGGCGATCGTCAGCGCGATGGGGTTCAGGTGACGGGCGCAGGCCGCGATAATCGACGAATCCAGACCGGCGCTCAGCTGCAGTGCCGGCGAAAGGCCACGGCAGCGTGCATCGACCGCACGCTTGAGCACCCGGTGAAAGGCCGCCTGCGGGTGGCTGACATCGGGCACGGTCGGCGACCCTTCGGCTGTGCGCAGTACAATCGCTCCGTCCCGCAGCCTCGTTACGGAGCCGGCCGGCCGGCGATCAATCTGCCGCCAGATGGTCGTCTCGCTGGAGGCTACGCCGACGGTCAGGAAGTCAGCGATCCAGCGGGGGTCGGGGTCAGCGGAATCACACGCCGCCACCAGGCATGCGATGGAGTTCGAGAAAAGGACACTGTCCCCGATGGCGCGACTGAAGAGCGCTTCTGAGCCGTAGGCGTCTGTCAGCGCCCACCCGTCTCCGGTGCGTTCATTGGCGACGACAAAGGCGTATTGTCCGCGAAGCTTCGCGGCCGCAGCAACGCCCCAGCGTTCAAACGCCGCCGCGGCAAGCTCCAGGTCGCCGATCAACCCCTGACGCAGTGTTGTGCGAAGATCGACGCGATTCGTGAGCACCGCAGAGCCCACCGCTTCAACACTCCCGCTGCGCGCATGCAGGGGTTCACCGAGCCCGGGGATCGTGGCTCCGGCCCACCTCAGGCGGTGGGAGTTGCCGGCGCTACGAGAGAAGCCGGCATGTGGCAGGACGCGGCCGGCGGCACGCAGCTGCGGGTCCGTCGGGGGGCCGTCGGGCGTTTCGCGCAGCCGCGCGACCCAGACGGTCAATGTTCAACCGACTGCATGGCGATGCTGCGAAATGCGGGCCGACGTTGCGGGCGGTTTGCGGCGTGCCCTG
>JAUICO010000093.1 GCA_030427825.1 bacterium
TCATCGCTCGCCTTCGCGAAGTCTCCTACGACCAGAACGACATGGTGTCGCTGGCGTACCGCCAGGCGCGCCTCGCTGAGCACGAGCTCGGTGACTACGAATCGGCAGAGACCGCGTACCACGAGGTACTTGAGCTTGATCCCGCCCACAGCGACGCTCTGAACGCCCTTGAGCGCGTCTATCTTTCCAGCGAGCAGTGGGAGAAACTCTTCGACGTTTACGAGCGCAAGGCCAACGGCACAGCGGATGTGAATGAGCGTGCGACCGTGCTTGTCAGCATGGCGAATCTCGCGCGGGAACAGCTTGGGCGACCCGAAGAGGCCATCGACCTGTGGAATCGCGTGTTGGGCGATCGTCCCGACGATCGCGAAGCCCTCACCAGTCTGGCGCTGCTCTACGAAGAGACCGAGCAGTACCATGACCTCGCGACCACCCTCGGCCGTCAGGCGGCCACCGCGAGCGATGACGACGAGCGGATCGAGCTGCGTCGCCGTCTCGGTGATGTCTGGTACATGCAGCTCGAGAACGAAGAGCTTGCGGTCGAGAACTACGCCGCAGTGCTCGAAGCCGTGCCCGACGACGCGACCGCGCTTCGCGCGTTGCGTGATCTCTACGAGCGCCTCGGCGATCACGCCAAACTCGTAGACGTCAGCGAGCGGAGTCTCTCCTATGGCCTGATCCACGAAGAGGATCAGCTCGCTGTGCACCAGCAACTCGGTGAAATCTACACCGAGAGCCTCAACGATCCGGACCGTGCGATTGGTGCCTGGCAGGCCGTTCTTGCTCGCGACCCGTCCAATCTGGATGCGATGGATCGCCTCGACGATCTCTACAGTCGGCAGGGCCGCTGGGATGACGCGGTGTCCATCATCGAGATGAAGGTGTCCGCGACAGACGACACGGATGAGCGCATCAGCCTGCTCAAGCGCAGCGCAGAAATCCTGCGTAACGAGATGAGTGAAGGCGAGCGCGCCGCCGAGGCGTACCGCGCTGTCCTCAACGAGGACATGAGCGACTTCGACGCGACGTTGGCGCTGGAACAGCTCTATGAAGAGCAGGGCAACTACGAAGGAATCGCGGCGCTGTCCCTGGATCGCCTCGAGATTCTTGAAGACGAGTGGGAACGCCTCAGCTCGCTACGCAAGGCCGCCGGCGTGTATGCCGATCGACTCGGTCAGCCCGACGGCGCATTCCTGATCATGCAGAAAGCTGTCGAAGAGGCGCCCCTCGACCCCGACGTCCGCAAGGACTTCGAACGATTCGCGGCTGCCGCGAACACCTGGGAAGACGCCGTTGGCTTCTACCGGGACATGGTCGTCAAGGTCACCGATTCCGACGGCGAAGAGGCCACGCAGCCGCTGCTGCTCAGCATCGCCCGCATCGAAGACGAGAAGCTGGGTCGACCGGAGATGGCGGAAGCCTGGTACGACCGCGCGATGGCGATCGACGCCGAGAATGAAGAGGCGGTCGGCGCTCTGGTGAGCATCTACGAGCGTACCGAAGACTGGGAGTCTCTGGTGTCGGCGCTCGCGAAGAAGGCAGACCTTGTCTACGACGCTGACGAGCAGGTGCGCATCTACAAGCGCATCGGCGGTATTCAGCGGGAGAAAATCAAGGACCTCAATGCTTCGGTAGAAGCATGGAAAGTCGTGCTCGGCATTGACGAACTGGACAGCGAATCGCTGACCGCGCTCGCCGAGATCTACGAAGAGCAGCAGGATTGGAACTCACTTGTAGACATTCTCAGCCAACGGGCTGAGTCGACCTACGATCCCGAGCCCCTGGTCGCGCTGCGATTCCGGATCGCAGAGCTGCTGCGTGATCAGCTGCAGGACTACGATCGCGCGATCGATGCCTTCAACGACGTGCTCTCGGTGCAGGTGGAGCATGGCCCCTCGCTGGAAGCGTTGGAACAGCTCTACGGACACACAGAGCAGTGGGATCTCTACCTGGAGACCCTTGAGTCGCGCCTCGCTGCAAGCCCGGATACGGCCACGCAGCTTGAGATCTACTCGCGGCTCGCACTCGTTCACGAGCAGGGATTCGGCGACATCGATGGTGCCATCTCTGACCATGAGCGGGCGCTGATGATCGACCCGACGCACCTGCCCGCGATTCGCGAGCTGGAGCGCATCTACATCGAGCAGGAACGCCTCGCAGACCTCGTCGATACCTACGAGCGTCATGTGAGCGCCCTCGAGGATCCGACCGAGCAGGTCGCGGTGCTTACGGTGCTCGCCGACACCTTTGTGAACCATCTCGAAGATCGCCTCGCGGGTATGAACACCCTGCGCAGGGTTCTCGAGAGGGATCCCGCTCACGTCGAGTCCCTCGAGATTCTCGCAGGGCTCTACGAACAGAGCGGCGACTGGCCCGAAGCGGCAGAGACCTGGGACCAGCTCGCAAAGGCGACGCCTGATACCGACAAGCGAATCGAAGTCCTGCTTCGCGCGGCGGCGATTCACAGCCGGGACCTGGAAGATGCTCCGGGAGCTGAAGCCCGTCTCGGCGAAGTGCTCACCATAAACCCGGAACACGCAGGTGCGCTCGGTGCACTCGCTGAGGCGTTGTCCGCGCAGGGTCGCTGGGACGAAGCGCTGAACACTCTGCATTCGCAGATGGAGGTCACGCGGGAGCTGAAAGACCGCGCGCGGCTGATGGTCTCGATGGGCGCCATTCACGGCAGGCATCTCAACAATCGCGAAGAGGCGCTCCGTCTCTACGAAGAAGCGATCGAGTTTGATCCGGGCAACATCCAGGCGGCGGCGCCGCTCGCGGAGATGTTCCTCGCAGACTCCGAGTGGGCCCGCGCACGCTCAATGCTCGAGCTGCTCGATCAGGACGAGTCATACGAACCCGGCGACGCCGGGCAGATGGCGCTCAGCTTCAACATGGCGCGGTGCTCCGAAGAACTCGGCTTTGATGAAGAAGCGATGGCCGAGTACGAGACGGCGCTGGACTTCGACCCCTCGCACCGACCGACGCTGCTCGGTCTGGGGCGGCTCTACTCGCGGCACAACCGCCTGAGCGACGCGTACAATATCTACGTTGATCTGCTCTCAGCGCACCGCCACGACATGACCCCTGAAGACGTCGTTGAAACCCTGTTCCGCGCCGGCGAGATCAAGCGCGTGACCGATGATCCGATCGGCGCGCAGGAGATGTACTACGATGCGTTGCAGGTGAACCCGCAGCACGAGGAGTCACTCCGTGCGCTGGTAGACGTACTCGATGCCGCCGACGACACGTCGGCAGCAGCGTCCGCGAGGCAGCAGCTTCTGGGACTGCTCACAGATCCGAAGGAGCGCTTCGACACTCTCGTTGCACTCGGCGACACACACCTGGAGTTGGGCGACCACACGGCAGCGGAAGAGGCGTTCCGCCAGGCTGTCGAAGTCGACTCCGAATCCAAGGTGGTTCTGCACAAGCTGCTGAACATCTTCACCGAGAGCGGCAACTGGAAGCGCGCGACCGAGGTGCTCGGCAAGCTGGCACAGATGGAGCACGATCCGGAGCGCAAATCCAAGCTCTGCTACACCATCGCCGCCATCTTCCGGGATCAGCTCGACGACGGCGAAAACGCTGTGAAGTTCTTCAACGCCGCACTGGACGCGGACCCGAGCAACCTCGAGTCCTTCCAGGAGATCGACAAGATCGTGACAGCGCAGAAGGACTGGCGTTCGCAGGAACGCAGCTACAGGCGCATGATCGAACGCACGACGGCAGACGACAGCGCGCAGAGCCTGCGCGTGCGCTCGCTGCTGGTAAAGAACCTGGGCGAAATCTATCGAACCCGCCTCAACCAGCCCAACGAAGCCATCGCCGCGTACAAGGTCGCTGCCCAGTTGAACCCGGACGACGACCAGATCCCGCGAATTCTTGCTGATCTTCATGAGCAGCAGGGCAACCACGGCGACGTGATCTCGGCGCATCGACGCCTGATCGCACTGTCTCCCTTTGAGATAGACAGCTACCGGGCTCTCTTCAGGGCCTACCTGGAAGACCGGCGCTTCGACGAAGCCTGGTGCATGTCTGCCGCCCTGACGCTGCTTCAGAAAGCGACGGACGACGAGAAGGAGTTCTACGAACGTCAGAAGCCCGCCAAACTTACGCAGGCCGACCGCGCCCTCAGCAATGAGCAGTGGAAGGTCCTGTATCATCCGGACCTGGACCTGGAGCTGACCCGCATCTTCTCGGTGCTTGCGGTCAACCTCAAGCCCTTCTCGGCGGACATCAAGGACTACCACCTTCACAAGCGCCGCGACCGGGTAGAGCTTGAAACGCAGACGCCGTTGACGCGCATGCTCAGCTACAGCCTCCGCAGCCTGAGCGTGGGTGCGCCGCATCTGTACGGCAAGAGCGACTACCAGGGCTTGCGTAACGCAAACACGGAGCCCTCAGCGATGATCGCCGGGCACGACCTGATGCAGTCACGACCTGAGCGTGAGCTGGCGTTTGAGGTGTCCAAGGCGACGGCGCTCATGCGACCCGAGTTCTACACGGCGTCGGCGCTTCCCATGACGGACTTCCTTAAGACCATCTTCTCGGCCGCGCTTGCGGTGCAGACGGGACAGATTGTCGGCTCGAAGGATGTCGAGAAGGTGCAGGACATCGCGCACGACATTCAGCGTCTGCCACAACAGGTGCAGGCGGAACTCAAGCGCGCGATGAAGAACTTCCTCGACCAGGGCCGAAACCCGGACATGTCGAGCTGGTTGCGCAACGTTGACCACACCGCGAGCCGCGTCGGCCTGCTGCTGTGCGGCGACCTGTTGACGGCAGTGCAGTGCGCGAAGTCTGAGGCGGTTGTTGTCGGCAAGGCGACGGCGAAGGACAAGATCCGCGAGCTGATTCTGTTCAGCATCTCGGAAGAGTACTTCGCATTGCGCAAAGAGCTTGGCCTGGGCCTTTCGAGCTGACCCGCCGGGGTCCGAGTATCCTCAACACAGCGCAAAGGACCAACGGTGCCTCTGTTCGTAGTCGCAACGCCCATCGGCAATCTGAGTGACATCAGCCGCCGAGCGGGCGAGGTGCTCGCAGAGGCCGACGTTGTGTTTGCAGAAGACACTCGTCACAGCCGTAAGCTCTTCGCTGCGCTCGCAATCCAAACAACGCTGCGGCCGTATCACGAGCACTCCGATCAGAAGGCGCGTGACGAGATCCTGCGTCTGTTAGAGCAGGGGCGAAAGGTCGCGATAATTACGGACGCCGGCACGCCATGCATTTCGGACCCCGGCTATCGCCTCGTACGCGCCGCTGCTGCGGCGGGGCACCGGGTTGAACCCGTCCCCGGCGCCAGCGCGCCGATCGCCTTTCTGAGCGCCGCCGGCCTGCCTACGGACAGTTTCACCTTCGTAGGGTTTCTGCCGTCGAAGGCGGTCGCGCGCGGGGCGCGGCTGAAAGAGCTGATGAAGCTTCCCAACACCGTCGTTTGTTTCGAGTCGCCCGGCCGCCTCGCAGCAGCCCTCGCGCAAATCGCCGAGATCGATCCGGCGCGTGAAGTCGTGGTTGGGCGAGAGATTACGAAGCTGCACGAAGAGTTCGTCCGTGGTGAAGCGGCGGTGGTCAGTCAGGAGCTGAGTGGCCGCGGAGCCGCTCGAGGCGAGTGCGTGATCGGCTTTGCAGGGGCGCGTGAGGCGGCGCCGGCCACCGACGCGGACGTCGCGCGCCTCGCAGCGGCCCTTGTCGACGCCGGTGTACGTACGCGGGCGGCGTCAAAGGTGCTCGCGAAGATGTGCGGGCTCTCTGCAAGCGATGCCTACGCCATCATGCTCGGCGCAGCTGACGAGTAGGGCCTGCGCGCGCTCAGAACTGTACCCAGGCCGAGAGGCCGACTTCGAAGTTCTGAATGCTCTCCAGCCAGAAGCGACGGCCCACGGAGTCGTAGGTCGGATTGTATCGCGGGTTTCGCTCGCGACCGTCCGGGTCGAGATCGACCTTACCGTCGTTGTTAAAGTCTTCGCCGGTGCGCGCGATGGTGAGAAAGTGTTCGGCCTGTCCTTCGATGCGTCCCATCAGCTGCAGGCCGACGGTGTCATTGAACTCGCCGGTGAGGCGCAGGCTGCCGCCCCAGGTCATGTACGCCTCGACGGTGGTAATGCCGTCGTGTGCGTAGGTTCGTGCGTCCCGGTTTCCGATCGATTCGTCGCCGATGCCCGGTTCCTGGACGACCCATGCGCACTGGGCGAGTTCCGGCGAGATGACGGCGGGATCCGGGCGGTAGGGGCCGCCGTTTGACGGCCCTCCGGCGTCACCAAATGAGGTGCCGTTGCAGGAGCTGTCGGCCAGGGCTTCGAAGAGGGGGCTGTAGTCACGACCCTCGCCGACGTAGCCAATCTCACCGCGTACATCGACGGCGATGCGTATGTCGTTGACCGGATTCTCGTAGACAGTCAGCTCGACGCCAATGGCGGCGTCTGCGCGGACGCCGGGCTTGCTGAAAGGCTGAGAGTCGCCGGCCCCGCTGAAGAGTGAGCGGGTGCCGGCAAAGGGGGCGCCGAAATCGACGCCGAAGTACGGATACGCCGGTCCGTATTGCCGTCCGAGCGCCAGCGCGGCGCGAATCCAGTGCAATCCGCTACCGACCGCTGTGTTGTCGCCCTCGCGCACTGTCCCCGTCGGTGCGGTGTAGCCGAGCCGCAGCGCGAAGTCCGCCGTGTGAGGCTGACGGCTCTGGTCAAATGCCAGCCAGGAGATGCCCAACGACATGTCGCCGAGGCCTCGACGCGTGTCGTAGCTGGTTCCGTTCGCAACGTCGAAGAGGCGATAGGTAGCGAAGAACTCATCGAAGGGGCCGCCGGCTGCGAGGTCCTGGGCGATACGGGCGTTTGACGGATCCACCGAGGAGTTCGTCTGGTCGACGCCGTTGGCGAAGCTGATGTCCGTGCTGTCGGCGACGACGAAGGGCAGATCGATGTGCAGTTCGAGGCCGCGGGCGAGCCCAGCCTGCAGTTTGAGGCCCAGGGTCGTGGTCGTGTGACTGTAGTCGAGCTCACGGTTCAATATCGTCGAGTCTTCGGTACAGCGCGCTGACGTGGCAGCGTCGCAGGGTGCCTCACGCGCGATCACCGCGCTCTCGGAGCGAAAGTCGAAGTGCGGCATGATGCGCAGGCGCACGCTGCCGTCGTCGCCCGCGCCGAAGACTTCGGTCAGGTCGTTTCCGTACGCGCTGCCGGCAAAGCTAACGCCCACGACTATCATCGCCAGTATGAGTCTACGCATGACCGCTCCGCCCACTGTGCAGGTACATCCGAAGGTACCGCGCCGGCATGATGAGGGTCAAGGTGCGGAGCCCTCTACGCGTCGCAGTCGGCTCCGTCCGTGCGTTCGGTCACTGCGAAGGTGAGGGCGCTGACCTGCAAGGCTCCGGCGTCGACGGCGGCCCGCGCGCATGCAGAGAGGGTAGCTCCGGTGGTCGCGACATCGTCGATCAGCAGCACTCTTCCATCAAGGGGACGCCGGATGCGAAGACTCTCACGCAGCGCGCCGACATCGGACCGCTGAACGAGGGTCCGCGTCGTCTGCCGCTGCGAGTCCCCCACGCGCACGATGGCTCGGCGCATCGGACGGCCGATATGCGAGGCGATCTCGCGCGCCATCAGCTGCGCCACATCGTAGCCACGATGCCGCACACCCACCCTGCTACCGGGCACTGGAACCACCCAGTCTGCAGAATGCGACGCCAACGGTGCCATCGCCCGGCCGGCCGCGATCGTCCGCCATCGCTGACGTCCGAACTTCATTCCGTGCACCGCGCGGCGAACAGAGCCGCTGAACGGGAAGAGGGCTCGCGCGGAGTGAAGCGCAAAGGGCGTCTCGATGTCACTGCATGAGGCGCACATTCCACAGCGCAGGCACAGGCCGCCGCGTGCCACGGCGCGTTCACAGATGGCGCAGGCAGAGGGCCATAGCAGGTCGGCTAGAAGGCGAAATGGCGTTGAGTCGTGGAACATCACGGCAGTAGGGTCGCCGCTGCGCCACGCTGGTTGCCGCCCGGGTGAAGTGAATCGCCGCCGCCGGGTTCCACCGCCTGTAGATCGGGTCGCCGGAAGATTGTTCCAGCCACAACCGCTGGGACGAGGTCGATGGTCGGGACGGCCGGCTCTCGCCTTCATCGCCTGAAGCTCGCGAGGAGAGTCACCTGCGGACCGCCAGGCGCGAGTTCAATCGTTGTGATACGGCGCGCCCGCATTGATCGTCAGGGCCCTGTACAGCTGCTCCAACGCGAGCATACGCGCCAGCTCGTGGGGTAGCGTCCCGGCGGCCAGCGACCACACAAGGTCTGCGGCTTTGCGCAGGGCCGGGTCTACGCCGTAAGGCCCCCCGACGACGATGGCCATGTGCGAGATGCCACGCACAGTGCGTTCGCTGATGTACGAAGCGAGCTTACGCGACGTGAACGATTTTCCCCTCTCGTCGAGAAGCACGAACATCGAGCCCTTAGGCAGCGCCGACGTAATGGCGGTCGCTTCTTCGCTCCTGCGTTGCTCCGGCGAGCCTCGTCGGCTCTCCCGCACCTCGATCACCTTCGGTCGCGCGTAGCGTCCGATGCGCTTTACGTACTCGTCACACAGTGCCGCGACGTGCTGGTTCTTCAGGCCGCCGACAGCGACCAGCGAGAGTTTCAAGCGTCGTCGCCGTCAGGTTTGGCGGGTTGGGCGACTGCGGCGGGCGTTGAGAAGGGCGGGCTGCCGTCTTCCAGGTCGAATTCCAACCGAGGCGCGTCCGAATAGATGCTCTCGATGGCGTACTCGTCGCGCATTGTGTCATTGAAGATGTGCACAACAACGTCGACGAAATCGACCAGGATCCACTCGCCATAGTCCTGTCCTTCGATACCGTGGGGCCTGATTTTCAGGGGCCTGAGGTCGGACACGATAAAGTCCGCGATTGACTTGGCGTGTCGAGAGCTTGTGCCGTGCATCACAATGATAAAGTCCGCGTAGGACACGATACCGCGTACATCGAGGCACTTGATGTCGCAGGCTTTGCGCTCCGCGGCAGCCTCGGCAATGGCGCGCGCCAGAAGCTCTGTCTCGGTCTCTGCGACCTCGGCTTCGACTGACTCGGCGCCGGCGACTGGTGTCTTGAGCCCGTCGCCCGCCGCTCCGCTGTCCTGTGTGGATTCGCTCACTCCCTCTCCCTTCGTGCACTGCCGTCACGCAGTAGTCTGTTACTCGCGTATGTGACCGTCTCCGATCACAACAAATCTTGTGGTTGTCAGGCCTTCAGCGCCCATCGGCCCGTAGGCGTGCAGGCGGCTGGTGCTGATGCCGATCTCCGCGCCAAGCCCGAGCTGGCCGCCGTCTGCAAAGCGGGTCGACGCGTTGACCATGACGCAGCTCGACTGCACCTCAGCCCGAAAGCGCTGCGTTGCATGGAGCGAACCCGAGATAATCGCCTCGGTGTGGTCGCTGCCGTAGGCGTGGATATGCGCAATCGCCTGCCCGATGTCGTCGACGACACGTACGGCCACGTCGAGGCTCAGGTATTCGGCATGCCAGTCATCTTCGGTTGCCGGTACGGCGCCCGGATAGAGCTGCTGCGTTCTTTCGCAGCCGTGAATCGTGACGCCTCGCTCACCGAGCAGTGCGCCGAGAGCCGGCACCACTTCGTCCGCGATGTCACCGTGAACCAGGACGGTCTCTACCGAGTTGCAGACGCTGGGCCGCTGCACCTTGCCGTTCTCGATGATTCTCAGCGCCATCTGCACGTCCGCCGCAGCGTCCACGTACACGTGGCATACCCCCTTGTAGTGCTTGATGACCGGAATCCGGGACTCGGCGGACACAAAACGAATCAGCGCCTCACCGCCGCGCGGAATGACGACGTCGATGTCGTCTTCCAGCTTGAGCAGGGCTCGAATGTCGTCGCGGTCGACGGCAGTGAGTACCTGAACCGTCGCTCCGGGCAGGCCGGCGCTCTGAACGGCCGCCGTAACGACGTCGCCGATCGCTCGGTTGGAGTGGCGCGCGTCGCTGCCCCCCTTGAGAATGATCGCGTTGCCCGAGCGCAGGGCCAGGGCCGCGGCATCACTCGTAACATTCGGCCGCGCTTCATAGATGACCGCGACAACGCCGAGAGGGATGCGCTGGCGGCCGACGCGAAGCCCGTTGGGGCGGATTATCTCGCTCTCGAGGGCGCCAACAGGGTCCGCCTGTGCTGCGATCTCTTCGACAGCGCGCGCCATTGCGTCGACACGGGATGCGTCCAGCGCGAGTCGGTCGATAAACGAAGCCTCGAGCCCTTTTGCGCGTCCGGCCTCCAGGTCGAGGGCGTTCGCATCAAGAATCGGTTTCACGTTCTCACGAAGGCCGGCGGCAATGCGCAGGATCGCGTCAGTGCGCTGTGCTCCCGAGCTGCCGGCGATCTCCCGCCCGGCGGCCCGAGCTTGTCGGCCCGCAGATTCAATCGCTGAGATGTCGGTCAAACGGCCTCCTCGCCGGTTCATGGTGCGCCATGAGGATAGGTTCGCGCGGGCCCGGGGTCAACGCAGGATACGGCCTACGTTGACACAGGTTAGGGTGGCCCATATCGCAACGAGGAGACGAAACAGGGCACTCCGCAGATGAAACTGAGCCTCACATTGGTCCTGCCCACGGGCGAGCGCCGCGCCTTTGAGTTTCAGCGTGAAGCGGTCACCGTCGGTGCGGGCACCAGAAATGACATCGTTGTGCAGTCACCCGGCGTGTCCCAACGAGCCATGTCTGTTCGCGCCACCGCGTCCGGCGTCGCCGTGGAAGCAGCTGCCGGTGGGCTGCCGTCGGCGACAAAGCTGCTGCGTGCGGACGGCTCCCGCGAGGCGCTGGACAAGTCCAGCCTCCTTCACAAAGGAGACATGGTCGAATTCGGCGACAATTCACATCGCCTCATAGTGGGAGCATTCTGCGTGGCTCCGAAGTTACAAATTACGTCGATTGACGGTGCGTTGCTCGCGACGGACTGCGTCTGTGACCTGAACGAGTCGGTGCAGAACGCCGCCCTGGATTTCGTCTGTGCCGCCGCTCGCACCGACGGCGCGCGCGCCTGGGCTGTCGAGCTGGCAGCATACGTCACCCGTCATGCCGACAGCGCCGCAGCCGCTCGTGTCATGCTGCCTGCGGGCGCCGACACACCCTGGGAGCGCATCGAGCAGCACCCGGAAGGCCCGCTACCCTTTCATTCATTAGACTGCATTCCCGAGCTGCAAACGGCGGTTGCGGGCTCTGCATGGCACGTCGTCGCCGAGGGTGGCGCCCAGCTCTTCTATCCAGTCCTGCAGGGCGAGCGCATCGAGGCCATCGTCGCTGTCGACCTCGGCGATAGCAGCGCCGCAGCGGACGCTGTCGTCAGCGCGCTGCGTGAACCGCTCTCCGGCATCTGGCCCATCGTCAGCAACTACGCCCGTCGACACGCAGCAGGCATTCGTGTCGCGCGCCTCGAAGAAGAGAACCGCTACTTTCACGAGCGCCAGCGTCGCCACTATCTCTACAAGGAGCTCGTCACAGATTCGCCGGCCATGCGTCGTCTGCATCGAGACATGAACCGCTTCGTCCCCAGCGACACGCCGGTGCTGCTGACCGGTGAAGCCGGTACCGGCAAGGAGCTGCTCGCGCGCGCCTTTCACCACCTCGGGCCAAGAGCTCGCGGAATGATGATCGCGGTCCACTGCGGGGACATGTCAGAGAGTGACCTCGACGTTGAGCTCTTCGGATACGCCCAGCCGGGTGAAGGCGGCGGTGTCGCGTCGCGTCGCGGCATCTTTGAGCTTGCCAACGGCGGCACCGTCTTTCTGGACGAGGTGCACGCTCTGGGCCCTGAGCTTCAGCAGAAGTTGCAGCGAGTCATCGTAGAGGGAGAGCTGTTTCGCATCGGTGATTCCGTCGCGCGCCGCATTGACGTTCGCATCGTCGCAGCTACGCACCGTGACCTGCTGGCCCTGTCCGAACACAGCTCAGAACACGGCGGATTCCGTCGCGACGTCGCGGCGCTGCTCTGCCGACAGCAGCTGTTTGTCCCCTCGCTGCGAGACCGTCGCGAAGACATCGAACCCCTCGTGGATATCTTCGTCGGTCAGTTCACGCGCAGATACCGCAAGTCGATCACCGGCGTTGACCCCGAGACCATGGCGTGGCTGGTCAAGCTTCGATGGCCAGGCAACGTGCGCGAGCTTCTTACCGTGATCGAGCGCGCGGTGCTCCAGGCTGACGACGACGCGACAACCCTGAACCGAACGGACTTCGAGCTGGCCTGACGAGGCCGCTGTTCTCGTTCAGCGCAGCAGCTCGGCGTCGATCTCTGCTGAGGCCCTGATTCCGGCAGGTCGCGCAGCGCCTTCGGGCAGGGCGGCTACGACAGACATCTCGCCGGCGCCCGGACCGAAGCCTTCGAAGTGCTCGCGCACCTGTGACGTGGCCATGTTCTGTAGCGAGCTCGTAAACGTCGTAGAGAACTCCGCCGGCAGCCCGAGCAGGCGCGCATCGAGGGCCGCCGCCAGGCGGGACGAAGGCGTCTCGAAGGCGATCGCCCGGCGGCCGAGGGCGTAGGTGCGGGCGGCTTCGATGGCATCATCCGTCGGTGGCGCGTCCGCGACGCGTCGCCAGACCTGTTTGAAGGCGTCGATGCACTCATCGATGCGCGTCGCTTCAGGGCGAACACTGAAGCGGTACATGGCCGCGCCCGAGCGTTCGATGATGCGGTTCCCGACGCCGTACGAGAGTCCCCGCTGAGAGCGGATTTCGTGAAAGAGCGGCGACATGAAACCGGTGCCGAAAGCGAACACCGCAAGGCTCGTCGCAACGTACTCGGGGTCACCCATTGCGGGCGCAGGCGAGTACAGCGAGAGTGACGCATTGCCGGTTCCGCAGGTCGTGACGATCACCTCACGGCCGCCGACAAAGGTAGCGTCAAGGGGCAGGCCGGCGGGTCCGTGGCCCCAGCGATGTCGCACCCGGGACAGTACACGAAGGAGCAGCTGTTCTGCGGCCTCAAGATCATTCGCGCAGACGGCACAAATCGCCGGGGCAGCAAACATCTCCCGACGCTGCGCCTCAAGCGCCGCGTCGTCGATCGCCGCGCGCGTTTTGAGCAACCCGTCGATGGGCAGCCGCGCGCTGTCGGCTCCACCGAGAGTGAGGTGTGTCGCCCGACCTTCGGCACCTGAAGTGGTCTCGAGGTCGTCTACGATGCCGTCTTCGATCTCAGAGCGGAGGATGGTCAGCTCGTCGTCGTCGCCGTTCGGCGACTCAATGACCTCAGCCAGGAGTTCGCACGCCGCCGGCATCAACGCTTCGAGCGCAGATACCGAGAAACGCACGGCGCGCCGCATCACTGATATCGAGAGCGTTGCACCGATGGCGTCCAGCGCGGACTCGAACGCCAGGCGATCGAGTACACCGGTGCCGCGTTCCAGATGCGAGCACGACAACGAGGTTGTGCCGGGGATCGCGTCGTGACCGGCGCCACGCATGAAGCAGATAGAGATGGACGCGAGTCCCAGGCCACCGTTGTGTCCCATCAGGATCTCGTCGCCGTCCTGCGTGTGACGTGTGGTGTATGTCACGAGCGGCCACCGAGTCCGATCGCGATCACCCGCGGGCCGGTGGCGAGCTGAGCGAAGACTTCGCGCACCAGAGTCGGCGTCACGTCGAAGATGCCTTCAAACTGCTGCAATCCCGCGAGGGGATTGCCGAGGGTTGTCCAGGCGCCGGCAAGGGACGCGGCGCGACCGGCAGAGCGGGTCACACCGCGTGCGGCTTCGGTGACGAGGCGAAGCTGCGCAGCATGTAGCTCCTCGATGTCCGGCCCTGACGCGGCGAGATCGGCGAGGACCTCGTCGAGTGCGCCCAGTCCCTGCTCGGGTGTTATGCCGTCTCGCAGGATTGCGCCGAATTCGTAGATTGAGGGCAGGCGGTGTGCTCCCAGAGAGGCTGAGCAGTCGAGCGAGAGGCTGTCGTGGATCTCGAAACGTGCAGGCAGTCGCGAGCTGTTTGCTCCGGCCAATACCTCGTGCGCCAGGAGCCATGCGAGCCAGCGTGGATCGCTGTGTGCGGGAGAGTTCCAGGCAACCTGCAGGCGGTGAAGCTGCATGTCGAAGTGTCGTTCAATGGGCGACGCCGGGCGCGGGGCGGCGGCCGGCGCCGGGACGCCTGGTGCCGATTGCGCGCTGGGGGGCTCGCCTTCGATTCGCGCGAATGTTCGGTTGAGCAGCTCTTCGACCTCTTCGTGCGGCAGACAGCTGCTGACGCATACGCAGATGTTGTGTGCTTTGTAGTTTCGTCGAAAAGCGTTGATGGCGACGCTGCGGTTGTACGCGCTGATATCCTCAGCGCTTCCGATTGTCGGCCATGCGTATGGGCTGTTTGGGAGCGCGGCGGCCCAGAGTGATTCACTGAGAAGGGAGTCGGGGCTGGTGTCGACTTCTGACCGACGTTCGTTTGCGACGACATCCCGTTCTGTGATGCATACATCCTCGGTCCAGAGCGGCGCGGTGAAGCGGTCGAGTTCGAGTTCGAGGACTGCGCTCAGATGTTGGGCGCGTGTGCTGGTCGTGTACGCCGTGAAGTCGAGCCAGGTGTAGGCGTTGATGTCTGCGCCCAGGGATTCCATCTGCCGGTCAAATTCGCCGTCCGGACAGTTGGCGCTTCCTCGAAACATGAGGTGTTCGAGGTAATGCGCGACCCCCGTGGCGCCGCTGGGATCATCTGCCGAGCCCGAGCGAACCTGAATCTGCAGCGACGCGACCTCGCCCGCAGCATCGTGGACACTGACCCAGGTCATGCCATTGGCCAATGTGCCGACGTGTGTGCGTTGGCGCAGGTGTTGTACGATCTCGACAGCGCTACGCTGCGCAGGGTCAGTCATGCACGAAGACGTGAAGGTCGGCAGTACTGGTGATCTTGTCCTCATCGCGGGCGACGACCGTGATTCGGTTGCTTCCGGGGCGAAGCTCAACCCGTTCCGTGAAGTTCGCGGAAGCGACGCCGAGGTAGCTGTATGCTCGCTTCGATGACTGCTGTCGCCGCCCGTCTACGCGGCTGGTTACGACGACATACATGTCGCGCACAGACACATCGTCGCTGACGACGCCGCGAACATCGAAGCTCGGGTTGTTGGTTTCGAGAATCGTGTGGTCGAGGTCGATGATCGGCGCCTGGTACTGCAGGCTGGAGTGCACCTCGCCGATCGGGCTGGCGGGGTCGGGGTTGAAGGTCGCGGCACCCTCGGGGATCCAGCCTTCGCCGCCGTCCCATCGCGCGTGGTAGAGGCCGCCGGCGCGGCGGTCCGTGGTCAGAATCGCGTCCCGCATCGCCTCGGCTACGCGTCGGGTTTCGGTAGATGCCGCAGCGTACATCGGCGCGCGCTGCGCAGTAACCACGAGGTGTCCTGTCTGGGGGGTGACCGTGAGTGGCGAGGCAAGTGTGACGGGCAGCTCGACTTCTTCACCGAGGAACTCGCGGAACACTGTGTCGAAGAGCTCTACATCGATACCGACGGTGCCGGACTCCGGTCGTTGATTGACCTGGAACTCAAATACGGACTCGTGGTGAGCTCCGGCGGTCAGCTGCTCGACGGTCTCACGACCGGAGCGAAGGAAGAGGGCGGCTTCAGATTCGTTGCGAATGTAGACGATGGTCTCCTGCGCGTCGCCGGGGCCTGTGTTGCTGACACGGACGTGGAATTTCACGTCTTCGCCGACCTGCAGCATGCCGTCTCCATTGCCGCCTTCGGAGTCGTCGACCCACCAGCTGAATCCGAAGTGAGGCCGCGGCTGCCCCACAACATTCATCGCGCTTTCGTGTGACTGTTCCAGGTCCACCTCGCCGGCCCAGAGATGAAACTCGACCGTCTCGTAGCGCGACCCGTCCTCGACGGGCGCTTCAATGCTGACGGTCCAGCTGCGTGTCTCGCCGGGTTCGATGCGGCCAAAGATAAACTCAACATCGTCGAGCGGACCGTACCCGCTGTCGGATACTGCTCGAACCTGATGCAGGGCGCGCTGTCCCCGGTTTGTAGCATGCAGTGTGACCTCGATGCTCTCGCCCGCATTGACCCGGTTGCTGCTGTTTCCGGTGGTCATCGAGACCTCTACCGGTTGGCGAATGTTCTCTCCACGGGCCCAGTCCACGTTGCGGCGACGCAGTCGCTCCTGGATTGCGAGGGTCTGCTCGTCCGTGGTTGATTCAATGACGTCACGCGCGCGGCCAAGGAGGGCGCTGCGATCTGCGGAGCCGTTCGTCTCCAGGAGCACCTGGCGAGCAAAGTCGATCTCGAAGTCCACCTCAAAGTCATTGGGCTGGCGAATCGTGTCGCGATCCTCCTCTTCTTCTTCCCGCAGGTATTTGACGACGTATTCAGGCCGCGAGTCCGGGTTGCGAGCGCGTTCGTTGGTCAGGCTCTCGCTGAGGTCTCCTTCGCGGGTGACGTGAATGCCGGCGTAGAGGTCGATGCTGTCCTCGGTGATGCTGACGGGCAGGATTCGGATGTCGGGTACGATGCCGACGCCCTGAATCGAGACGTCGCCCGGCGTGAGGTATTGAGCGATCGTCAGCTTCAATGCCGAGCCGTCACGGAAGGGGTAGATGTTCTGCACCGAGCCCTTGCCGAAGGTAGTGTCCCCGATGATCAGGGCCCGATTGTGGTTCTTGAGCGCGCCGGCGACGATTTCGGATGCAGAGGCGCTTCCCTGGTTCACCAGCACGACGATCGGGTAGTCCGGCTGTGTGCCGGCCGGCGACGCGGGCATCTGCTCACGAAGGCGATTGCCGACGCCCACCGTGGTCACGATGTTGCCGCGCTGTAGGAAGGTGTCCGTGATCTGGATGGCCTGGCGAAGCAGTCCGCCGGGGTTGTTTCGAAGGTCGAGGACGAGCCCGCGCAGGGGGCCATGCTGCTCAGAGAGC
>JAUICO010000094.1 GCA_030427825.1 bacterium
CGCGTCGTCTCCACCGTAGGCAGAGAAGTCCGCCGGCGCCCGGTCAGGCGTCGCCCCGCGAATCATGAACCACCGTTCGAACTCGAAGCGGCAGCTGTCTCCGTCGAGGTAGAACAGGCCAGAGCGGCCTACCTGCGAATTGCGCTCCATCAGCGCCCGAGTCGTAGCGGCCGTCAGCGTCACCGAAACAGAGCCCTCGACACGAATTCCGCAGTTGAGGGCTTCAACGATCTCAATCTCAGCGCCGCGGTCTTCGATGGTGAAATAGAACCAGTTGTTTGAAAGCTGCGTCAGCGGCAACCCCTCGGCGAGGGCGAACGCCGAGGCCTTCGCCGCCCAGGTCCCACTCATATCGCAGGGGTCTGTGTCCGGGTCGATGTCCGGAATCACGTCCGAGTCGCGGCCATCAACCGTGCCGTCTTCGGCATCTTCGGCGTCGACGGTCGCATCGTCTTCCAACTCAAGGGGCGCGTCGGCACCCCCGTCGGCAACGACGTCCAACACGCGATCACGCACGGTGCAGCTCATCGCGATGAGAAGCGTCAGTACGCCGGTGGCTGCGCGCGAACACGCAGCTCCGTACCGTGAAGATGGGCTCTCGCTCATTTCATTCTCGCCGTAGTCGGGTCGAGGCGTCGCGGGGCCATTATTGGCGGTGAACCGCAGCGACGCAAGAGCGTGCGAGACACAGCACGCCATATCGGAACGCCGTTGACGCTTCCGGTGGCGATGCGCCGACCTGCCGGCGCTCCGGTCGGATCCATGCTCGGCGTTGCTATTACGCCGCAGCGATGAAAAGAAGTTGAGAGCGGCGCATGGACGCCCGGGATTCGAGTGCCGTACGCCGGCCGATAGCACGAGGAACAAGATGAAAACGCAGCTCTTTCGCGCAACCAATAGAACCAATGACTCGGTGTGCGCACTCGGTTGGACGAAACGCGGAGCCGCAGCGCTTCGCGTCGTCGGTGTCGCCCTCGCGCTGTTGTCGCTGATCGTCGGCTGTGAGTTGGAGCCCGCCGAGCCGTCCTATGACGCCGCGGTTGAGGCGGACTGCGAACGACTCGCCGACCTGATAGATGACCTCGCCTGCGGAGACCCCCTGGATGTGCAACGATGCGCGCTGTACTACGAGGCGTCGCCGGGGCTGCTGCCCAATACGCCCAACGACTGCGTCTCTGAACACGCCGCGCACTCAGCCTGCCTGGACAACACAGAGCTTTCGGACTGGGAGTGCGTACAGAGCACTACCGGAGTTGGGGTTGTGTCCCAGGTGGACTTTTCTGTGTGCGAAGGAACGCGTGACGCACTCAGCGCGTGCATCGCGGCGATTGATTAGACCGACGTAGAGCGACATCGGTGTGTGGCTCTGTCGCACACCTGTCACTCGCAAACACAGCCCGCCGTGCAAACACCGTGCGGGCGGCCGGACGGGTTCCCGTCAGCCGTTTCGGGTCGCACTCTCGGCGTCGGTGACGCCTAACAGCCGGCTACCGCTCGCCGCGATAGAAGGACAGGTACTCATTTACGTCGGCCGGGCTGCCGAGCACTACCGAACACCGCTGGTGCAGCTCGGTGGGAACGATGTCGAGCAGTTTCTCCTCGCCGGTGTGTGCGATGCCGCCCGCCTGTTCGACGATGTATCCCATGGGCGCCGCTTCGTAGAGCAGTCGCAGCTTGCACGAGCCCTCGGTGTCGCCGTTCTTGTAGGTCTTCGGGTAAAGGAAGATACCGCCATAGAGCAGGGTGCGGTGCACGTCGGCGATCATCGACCCGATATATCGTGTCTTGTAGGGGCCCTGCTCGATCGACTTGATGTGTTCGACGTAGCGCCGCGTCCTGTCGTCCCACCAGGGCGTGTTGCCTTCGTTGACGCTGTAGATCTTCCCGCGCTCCGGAATCCGAATGTCCTCGTGGGAGAGCAGAAACTCTCCGACGCTCGGGTCGAGGGTGAAGCCGTGCACACCGTCGCCGGTGGAATACACCAGCATCGTGCTGGAACCGTAGATCACATAGCCGGCGGCGACGATGTCATGGCCCCGTTGCAGCGCGTCCGCATCCTGACCTGGGGTGCCGTGTTCAGTGACCCGCCGATGAATCGAAAATATCGTGCCCACAGAGACGTTGACGTCGATGTTCGATGAACCGTCCAGTGGGTCGAAGGACAGGACGTACTTACCCTTGGGGTACTTGTCCGGGATCGCGATCAGCTCGTCTTCTTCCTCGCTCGCCATGCAGCAGAGGTGCCCGCCGTGGTCCATCGCTTCGAAGATCACATCCTGCGCGTAGCGGTCCAGCTTCATCACTGTGTCGCCGGACGCGTTGGTGTCTCCGTCTTTGCCGAGCACGTCGAGCAGGCCGGCCTGGTTCACAGCGCGGCTGATGACCTTAAACGCCAGGCTCAGGTCCCAGAGCAGGGCGGTCAGCTCGCCGGATGCCTCAGCGTGCAGTGATTGCGACTCCACAAGATGTCGTTGAACAGTGACGATTCCAGCCATCGGGTTCCTCGTTCGCAGGGCTCGGATAGGAAGCGGCCGGAGATTGCCTTTTCGGCGCCGCACCTACAAGACTTGTTCTGACGGGACTGACCGTTGAGATCCTGAAGATTTGCGTCGCGGGAGAGGCTCACTTCGACCGCACGTCGCAACTGACCGCGGCCGGGAAGAGCTGCGACATGCTGGACTGCGATGGAGACAGCAACATGGCACATGGCGGAGTGACATCTACGCGAACGGCCACTCGGGGGGTCGAGGTCTGGCTCTGGATCGTCGCACTGCTGATCGCCGCGATGGTGATCGTCGGCGGCGCGACAAGGCTGACGGGCTCCGGGCTGTCGATCACGGAATGGCGGCCCGTAACCGGCGCGATCCCACCGCTGAATGAAGCGGACTGGCTGCACGAGTTCTCGCTCTACCAGCAATCACCGCAGTACCAGCTGGAGAACTCGCACTTCACGGTGTCGGAGTTTCGCGCCATCTTCTGGTGGGAGTGGGCACACCGTCTGATCGGTCGCCTGATGGGCGTGCTCTTCTTTGTTCCCATGCTGGTCTTCTGGCTGCGCGGTCAGCTGCAGGGGCATCTGAAGACGCGCGCCCTGATCCTGCTCGCCCTGGGCCTTTGGCAGGGGGTCCTGGGCTGGTTGATGGTCGCGAGTGGTCTCGTTGACCAGCCACATGTAAGTCACTTCAGGCTGGCGGCACATCTGCTCACCGCCTTCTTTACCCTGTGCGTAGTGGCGTGGACCGTGCTCGAAGTCAGAAGCGGACGGCGGTGGGCGTGGCGGACCGCACAGGGGCGTCTCGCGTTGAGCGCCCTGATCTACGTCTTCGTACAATGCGCGTGGGGCGCCTTCGCGGCCGGTCTCAAGGCAGGGTACTACTATCCAACCTGGCCACGGATGGGAGAAGGGCTGATTCCTCCCTCCGTCGCCGAGGACGGCCTGCTCGACAATCTGGTCAACAACCCGGTGGGCGTGCAGTTCTTTCACCGTTGGTTCGCGGTAGCGGTCGTGATCGTCGCGCTGGTCGCAGCCATCTCACTGGCGAAGGCTGACAGGCGCAACCGCAGCGCTGCGATCGTGCTGGCACTGGCAGCACTCGGCCAGTTCGTTCTCGGAGTGGTGACCATTCTCAACTTCTTCAAAGATCCGGTATTGCTCGGGATGAGCCATCAGGCCGGCGCGCTGGTGTTGATGCTGACCGTGGTCGTCGCGGCATACGTGGGAAGTCGCGAGGAAGTCTCCGACAGCCTCGAACACCCCCTGGCCTGACCCTCGCATGCGCAAGCTCTCACGCACATTTGTCAGGCTCGCCATGGTCTGGCTCGTCATCGGGTTGGCGGGTCAGGTCGCGGCGGCGTTCCATCCGACACTGGGGCGTCCGCTCTCGATCGCGTCCTTTCACGTGCTCACAGTAGGCTGGCTCACGCAGGTCGTCATCGGTGTTGCGATCTGGCTCTTCCCCACGCGCAAGGGGGCCTTCCCGCGCGGCAGCGATCGGCTGGGCTGGGCAGTTCTGTGCATGCTCAACGCCGGCGTGCTGCTCCGGACGGCGGCGGAGCCGATGTTCGCCGCCGGGTCCGTGTCGCCGCTGTGGTTGCTCGCTGCCACCGTGCTTCAGTTCCTCGCGGCCGTGGGCTTCGTGCTCCTCATGCGCGGTCGCATCCGGGGACCCTGATGCCGGTCGCAAGCCGAATAGCGATTCGTCTCGCGCTGGCGTGGCTACTGCTCGGGATGGGCATGGGCGTCCTGGTCGTGTGCACACGGGCCGGCCTTGTGCCGGTTGCAATGACACGAGCGATTGCTGTGCACATACCCGGACTGCTCTTCGGCTTCTTCGCGCAGCTCGTGCTGGGAGTCGCTCACTGGATGATGCCGAAGTACAAGCGCGGGGACCCGCGCGCTCCCAGGGGTGACGAGCGCCCATTCATGGCCGGTGTGATAACCCTCAACCTGGGCGTCGCCTGCACCGCTGCCGGCGCACTCTTCGGGTATCCGCCGCTGCACCGAATCGGGGCTGTGGGCGTCGCGCTCGCTCTCGCCCTCTGCGCCTCGCGCATATGGCCCCGCATCAAAGCCTTCGGCTCGTAAGTCCCGGGACGCGTCGATCAGAGGCGGGCGCCCGGTTGAGATCGTGAACGGACATGGAGTCTCTGCGCGCAAGTCGCGCGTATCCGGTCCACATGCGGAGCCGTTCTCAGAGCTGTCTGCGTACCTGGCCCGGACCTTGCTCTTACAGAGGCCAGATTCCCAAACGAGTCTGCGCAGCCGCCGGTTGTGGGACAAATTCTGAGGATCGAGAGCCCGGCCTCTGCAAGATTTCTGAGCAGGGCAGCGGCACAACGCTCCGGAGCATGCTGTGCAACCTTCCATTCAAGCACTTCTCATCGCAGCCGTCTCGTGCGCGCTCCTGCTAACCGCCTGTCCACAGGAAGAGCCTTTCGGTCAGGGATGCGAAAGCGACGCAGACTGCGAGCAGGGACAGATCTGCTCTGATGGCGAATGCGCTGTGGTCATCGGCAACAGCTGCACCGATGACTCCGAGTGCTCGGCGGACCTGAGCTGCGTCGCCGGCTACTGCCAGGATCTCGGCGACTGCGAGGCCTTCTTCCAGGGCTGGTATGTGTCTGCGGACGGTGTGTGTACCGCAGGCAGCGCCACCGGCTGCGAGAATCCCTTTGACTTCGCTACCGTCGAAGATTGTTTGGATTCTCTACCCGACCCAACCTGCCCGCTGCTTCCTGAAACGGATCCAAGCACAGATCAGGACGCGTGGGACGCGCTGCCCGAAGGAACGCGCTGCGAATACGGCGAGCTCTGCTGCTGCGATGACTGCGTGCCAGAGGTGGTGTGCGAAGTGTTGAGCGGCGGTGACGTTGAATGCAGCTCTGCGGGCGCTTGCATCGAGATTGTGTGCCCTGAGTGCGCCGACGATAGCGACTGCGCAGAAGACGAAGTGTGTGTCGCCGGTCAGTGCGACTTCATAAACACCTGCGACGCCTGGTGGGAGGGCTACTACGTCGATGTCAACGGCGACTGCGTCTACGACACCGGCTCCGGCTGCGGCAACCCCTTCCCATACCGTACTGCGAACGAGTGCTACTCCTTCTCCGGACAGTGTCCGGAAACCGCTCCCGTCTACGAAGCGCGACCTCCGGGAAGCGCCGCTTTGATCGCCGAGGACCCAATCGCGCCGCAGCTGGAGTGCGAGTACGACACGGAGTGCTGTTGCGGCACCTGCTACCCCTCGCTTGTGTGCACGACCTCGCGAGACGGACAGTGGTCCTGCTACGCCACAGACGCCTGCTCGATACCCGGCTGTCCCGGCGAATGCACCTTCGACAGCGATTGCGGTGAAGGGAGCGTGTGTGAACACGACAGCGAAGGCACGCCGGTGTGTATTGAGGGCTGCCGAGACAACGACGAGTGCGCAATCAGCGAAGTGTGCCTCGATACGCCATGTTTCGCGCCGCCCTGCGCAGCTGTGTGTGTGGATGCCTGCGATGCCGTGACCTGCGACGAGGGCTACGCCTGTCTGTACGGCGAATGTGTGCCCGAGGGCAATCCTGAGCTCTGCGACTTCGACGGCGACGGCTTCATGGGCCACTATCCTCACGCCTGCCCGGATCTGTTGCCGGGTGGTGACTGCAACGACCGGGACCCCACTGTGTATCCCGGCGCAGCCGACTTCTGCTTCGACGGCATCGACAGCGACTGCGGCGACGACGTCTGTATCGAAGCAAACTGCGGCAACGACCTCAGCTGCGATCCCGCCACACAATTCTGCTCCGTTGTGTACGCAGGCATAGCGTTCGATCAGGCGCTGCCACCCATCGGTCAGAACGCTGTATGCGCCAAACTGCCCGACCACTGTGACAGCACAGATGTCTGCGACTGCCTCGCGGAATCGTGGGAGCAGGGCGGCGATTGCTCAGTAGGCGACGAAGGGTTGGTGACAGTGTCGTACTACGCGCCCTGAGGCTGGTGTTCCAGGCGGAATTTGACTCGATAAGGGGATGGGATGGGCATCTCCGGCGAGCGTTCGACGCTGAAGACGTTTATTGATACCTTCGATGTATGCGTCTCTCAGCACTTACATGCACCTTCGACATTGCGCACACTCAGAAGGCGATTGCTGCGCTGGACCCATATCTGCTGCGGGACCGGGAGCTGCGTGCTCTCGATGTGGCTTCCGCAAGGCATAGCAGTTTGACCCTGCACCCAAGGGTCAGGTCAGTCATCGACCTGCCCGCAAGCGTACGTGACGCCTGCTTTGAGCTGAACGGCGAATGGGGAAGCAGGCAACTCGTACTCGGTGCGGCGCAACATCGTCGGCTCTTCACCGTACTCTTCTACTCGAAGTCGAAACTCTGCGTACCGCTGCAACCCGGATTGCCACGCACCTGGCGTCGCGTACTGTCGAACTTCTGGCCGGCCGAGCTGACTGTCGACGGCGCCACATACGCAAGCGCCGAGCACTGCTTTCAGGCGCGCAAGGCTGCCTGCTCGGACCGCCCTGAGATGGCGTGCTGGTTTCGTGTGAATTATGAGGGCAACGAACGTGTCGGCACGGACCCGCTGGCCGCTAAGCAGGCTGGTGCGCGCCGTGGGTTTGCCAATGTCGGGGCAGTACTCGACGTCGACGAGTGGGAGCGGCAGAGACTGTCTGTTGCAAGGACCATTGTTGAAGCTCGCTGGACTCAACAATCACTGTTCCGCGGCGTGCTCGAATCCACAGACAAGCTTACGCTGCTCCACTACGAACGAGGCGGGGCTCACTCCTTTTGGGGCGGCAACCTGCGGAAATCGGACGCGACACTTCAGGGGCAGAACACGCTGGGTGAACTGCTCATGTCGCTGCGGGACGGGACGCTTCGTTAGGGCGTATCGCCGCCACTACCGACGTTTGAGCGCGCATTCAATGATGGGCCTGGTGCCAGTCAGAGGGCAGCGGGCGGGGGAGAACCGGGTCGCTCACCGGACACCGAAGGCGGCGTCGCCTGCAACGTGGACGATGACAAACACTGCGTGGACGACGACCGTCCGGTGGACCCGAATCTCGAAAGCTTCGATTGCAACGGAAACGGCGTTGAAGACCGCTGTGTCCCTGTCCACCTGGAGAGCGAGACCGAGCAATGATTGCGGGAAGGAGAGAATCATCGGGTTCCAGCGGAACCGCGGTTGAGTACGATCCACGCTTCGACTTCACCAATGAGGACCTGAACTTCACGGCGATTCCGGCTGGGCTTCCTGCTCCCTGGGTGCGGCTCGTGTAGCGCATGGCGGCTACACGGGCGTAATGGCTGCGTACGCCGCAGCTGTCGCTGGAGTGCGCACACATGAGCCGTGAATCCAACACATGCGTGCGGCTCTCGGTGTTCGCAGGGGACGTGAAGACGAAGTAGAGTTTCCGTCATGAGCACCGACACGGATCGCATGTGACCTGAGCCGATCTCGTCCCCGGCAAACAAACACTACCCCCGCTGTCCCAACGCCAGAACATACTCAGAAACATCGCCGGGCCATTCACGCATCAGCTGCGCCACCGTCGCCCAGTCGTCCGCGAAGAGTGCTCGGCAGGCTTCTTCGTAATTTGGCGCGTCGCCGGCCAGGGCGGTCATCGCAGCGTACGCTGCGTTAGGGCCGGCAGCGGACGTCTTGCGTGCGGACCCCTTCTTCATCGCCTCTTCGACCAGCCGACGCACCGTTGCTGACGCAGACGCGTCCTGCACCTTCAACCAGGCCCAGTGCCTCGGCAGAAGCGACACCTCTCGCGATACCACACCCAGCCTGGGACGCCCCCGCTGTCGGGGCTCGGAGCGCACGAGCGGGTGCGTCGCGAGGCGCGCCAGCACATCATCGAGGGTCCCGCGCATGTCCAGGTCGACCACCTGCCCTGTCTCGTCGTCGAAGACGAGCAGAGCCTCTCTGCTGTCGCCTGACACAAGGGCGTGGGCGGCCTTCGCGACCTCATCGATGGAGCCCGCAGCGAGACGGGCGTTCTCGGTAAATACTGTAAATGTGCGCATGACCCGCTCCTCTTCTGACGGGTCGTGTTAAATGCCGGGTAAAAATCGGCGCGTCAAGATGAATCTACCCGGCTTTAAATGGGGCCGCCTACAATTCGCAGGCCGCCGCTTCGCTCGGACACTTCGCCTCAACGCAGGTTGAGTCGCTGCAATCGTTTGCCTGGACACAGACAAACAACGCGTCGGCGTCTGCCCGGGCGCTCGCGCCGGCGGAGTCGAAGCACCCCTGATTGCAGCCTGCGTCATTCGGGGCACAGGCGGCGCCGCAGGCCAGCAGCTCGCTGCAGCTTGTAATCGTTTCATCGGACGGCAGCGTACAGACTTCGCGCTCGCTTTCGCAGTTTGCATCAATGCAGTTCTCGAAAGCGCTGCCGTTCAAGCCGCCGCAACCGCTATCTGCGATGCATGTCGCAAGGTCTGCATACTCGGCAAGCGCCGCGCTTGCCGTTCTGTCATCGCAGGCGCCTTCGCATTCTGCATCCTGACAGGCCACGCGGCACGCCCAGTGCTCTGCACAGGTCTGTATGGCCGGCGGAAAGCAGGCTTCGAGCTCTGGCGCGCAGGACTCTGCGAGGCACTCGGCACGCTGCTCGTCGTTGGCCGCGTCGCTGCAGTGGCTGTCTCTGCACGCGATCCACTCTGAATACAGCGGCAACTCATCAGCGTCAGCGCCGAAGCGGCACTGCACGGCGCAGCCGCCGTCTTCGTTGCCGCATCCGGACACGCACTCATCGATGTCCGCGCAGCTGTCATCTCCGAGCGGGACCACGATCTCATCGCAATCGGCAGCAAGCGAGCCGCACTCCAGCGCCAAACATTCGATGAATTCGTCCTCGTCCTGAAGAAACAGGCACGCCTTGCCGGCGAGGCATGCGACCATGTCTGCATTCGCAGCGACCGTGGCCGCGGATGCGGCGGCATCGCAGAAATCCTCGCACTCGCCGCCGGGCGGCGGACAGAGGCCTCGGCATAGTATGTATTCGTCGCAGCCGAAGGCGTCGTCGGCGCTGTCGCTGTCCGCGTCGCCGACCGTATCCGTCGCATCCGACGCGCCGTCGGGGGTCGCATCCGACCCGTCGTCCGGGGTGTCCGGGGCATCGTCGGTGTCACCGTTGCCCGTGTCGCCGATATCTGCGGAGTCGGCGTCACCGGCACCGTCGCTGTCGCCACAGGCGCCAAAACCCACCACCAGGCATAGGAACAGCGCAGGTAGTCCCGCTTTGCGAATGCGCATCCGTCTTCTCGTTGCTGCGTCACGTAGGTCGATCGCCGCCAACCTACGCAAAAACGCGTCGGGGCACCAGCGACCATTGCGCAGAGCGGCGTGACTCGGGCGCCGGGGGCCTGCTCCGATGATGAAGCCCGGACCCGCGCGCCGAGAAACGCAAGCGACCGCGTCTTCATCGGGGTGGAGCTTGTACACGCACCCGGTGTCCCGGGCGCGGTAGCCGGCCGGGCTCCTGCGCAGCCGCCGTTCCGGCTGCGCGACACAGTACCGGATTTCGCCGGAATCCCCTACGATGCCCGTGAAGCAGCGACTCGGCTTCGCCTGAGCAATGAAGCCGGGTGAACACATTGGGAGGTGTTGTGCGAGCGAGCGACCATTGGTCAAACGCCCGCGCCGCGATGGCGGTGCGTCGTGGATTGGATCCATCGATACCGAGATATGGAAGCCCGGCCTCCAATCTGCGGGACTTTCGGACGAACGCCCACGCGTTGATGGCGCGCGCCGCCGAGCTCGGCGATTTGGTGCGTGTCGACATGCTGTACAAGCCCACCGTGCTTGTCTGCGATCCGGCCGATATCTCTGCGGTCTTCTCCGCGCCTGAGGTGTGGCAGCGCGGCGACGGGCTTGTGCCCCTGATCGGCCGCAACACGCTGACGACCAACGGCGATGAGTGGTTGTTCAACAGGCAGGCGATCCAGCCCTCCTTCCACCCACACATGGCGGCGCGCGCTGTGGATTCACTGTCTGCGGAGTTTGCCGCCGCGATTGACGGATGGGGTAGATTTGCACGCGGTGGCGAACCCTTCGATGCAGCCTGGCATTCCGTGCGCCTCTTTGCGCGCCATGCGACGGCATCCTTCGGGTTTGCACTGACCGACGAGGAAGCAGATCAGTTCCCGGAGGCGTTGCTGAGATTGCAACGGTGGGCCTTCCGTGTGGTCGCGGGCGGCAGCCGTCGAACCCGCCAGGCCGACAGGGACCTGGCAATGCTCGACGGCATCGTTGCGCGCGCACTCCGTACACCGCCTCCCTCACATGGCCCGCCGACATACCTTGAACGCCTGCGCCAGGACATGGAGGTAGATCGTGATCGCCTGCGTGATCACATGATGTTGGCGCTCATCGCGTCGGCGGATAACCCTCCCAACGTTGTCGCCTTCACCCTCTGGCTGCTCGCGCGTTCTCCGGAGCATCAGGAGGCAGCACGTGCCGAAGTACTGTCAGTGCTGGGCGACGGGATTGTGACCGCAGAGAACATCGAACGTATGCCCATGCTGCTGCGCATCGTGAACGAGTCAATGCGCCTGATTCCCTCGGTTTGGTTTCTGGCACGAACTGCCACCACAGATACGACTCTGGCGGGACGCACAATTTCGGCGGGTACGCTTGTGTTCCCGGCTCCATATTTCGCACATCGTCGCGCGTCAGTGTGGGACGAGCCGAACACGTTTCAGCCGGACCGATTCCTGCCCGAGGCTATCGATAGAATACCGGAGTTTGCTTTCATGCCCTTTGGCGCCGGGCCGCGAATGTGCATCGGCGCACGTCTCGCCACCCTGGAAATCCGCGCCGCCCTGGCGCTCTTCCTTCAGCGCTTTCGAGCGACGCCGGCCGAGCAAACAGAGCTTGAACTCGAAGGCTTCTTCGCACTCCGTGCCCCAGCGGGTGTGCCCATTCGTCTCGAACCGGTAGGGCACTGATGGATCCTGTTGCCTATGCGCTGATGCGGTCCGGCCTCTTCTCGTCGCTCCCACAGGAGACCTTCGGCGCCTTCGTTGACTGTGCAGAACGCGTCGCGATGGACAGTGGCACCGTCATTGTTGCCGAAGGCGAGCCCTCAAACTGCTTCTACGTCCTTCTCGCCGGAGCCTGCGAGGTGTTCGTACACGACGCCAACGGAGCGGAAATTCTCCTGGCTGGACTCGGGCCCGGTGATCACTTTGGCGAGCAGTCGCTGATCGCCGGCACGGGTGTGCGAGCTGCGAGTGTGCGTGCCGGCTCCGACGTTGTTGAAGTGGTTCGCCTGCCCGTCGAGCGTTTGCAGGCCCTGTTCGCGCATGCACCTCGATTGCAGACACAGCTTCGCGCGCTCGGTCGTCGCCAGCTCGAAGAGCGTCTGTCACGCGCGACAACCCTTGTGCGTAGACTCCTGGTCGACGCCGACAATCGCACTCACGAGATTGTTCTCGACAACGGTGACGTGCTCTGTCGCCAGGGCGAGCCCGCACAAAATGTGTATGTCGTGCTTTCGGGCTCTGTTGAGTTGCTTGAGGATCGTGACGGCGTATCAGCGCGGGTGGCGAGTGTCGGTCCCGGACTATGCATCGGCGCCGACGATTCAACGACGCACGCAAGAACTGCCGTCGCTGACGGATGGGCACGCGTGTTGCGTGTGGATCGAGCCGCCGTCGCTGCGACCGCCGATGAATCCCCAGAGGCCCGTGCGCACCTGCGCGCGGTTGAGAGCGTGTGGGCGCTGCCGCAGCGAGGATTTGTCACTCAGCATCTCGGGGCCGTCGACGGGTCTCCCTGTGTCACCCAGGTGTTTCGGCTCGCAGACGGACGCAACCTTGTCTCGTCGCACGTGGTGGGATCTGAACATGTGCGTCTGCAGGTAGATGAACGAACGCCTGCCCGAAGCGTAGAAACACCGGATGGCGACGTGCGCGTTCACCTCGAACCGGATGGCCGGATCGCATCCATTGACGCGGCGGCGCGGACCAATGTTCTCGCCACACTCTACGAGCGCGCCATTGATGGTCGTCCGCTCACTCCAGCCGAAGTGCGCTCCCTCGAGGCGAAGGGCGAGGTTGCGGATCGCGGACCGGAGTTTGTGTGCGCGTGCATGCGCATCTCCCATGCACGTATCGCCGACGAGATCGCGGACGGGGCGGCCACACTCGCCGATCTGAAGCAGCGTACCGGCTGCGCGATGGCTTGCGGATCCTGTGTCCCGGCACTGCAGGAGGCCCTGGGAGAGACCGCCTTCGTTGAGGCGACCATTGCCCGCCGCGAGGAGCTGTGCCCCGATGTGATTCGCCTGGTATTCGGTCCTCGTGCGACGGAGACATTTCGTCCCGCGCAGCCGGGACAGCACACTGTGGTGCGTGTTTCGATGGATTCCGCCGTTGCCGAGCGTCCGTATACATTGTCGGGGGCAGCCGGTGATGCGTACGAAGTCACTGTCGAGCGCCTGCCCGGCGGTGTGGTCTCCGAGTGGCTCTTCGACAACGCTAAGGTGGGGTCGACTGTCGAGGTGTCGCACGCGAGCGGCAGCTATGTGTGGCGCGGTGGACCTGCCCCGGTGGTCGTATTCGCCGCAGGAATAGGTGTCACACCCGGCCTCGCGTTTGTTCGCACCCTGCTGCAGCGTGGATGGCCGCATCGTCTCGTCGTCGACTGGTCAACGCGCCATCCCGCCCACCTGCAAATACTGGGTGAGCTGGGAACCTACGCCGGCCCTCCCAATCTTGACATACGACCCCGGATTACGAGCCGCGACGGACGGCTCCAACAGGAAGACATCGCCGCGTATGTTCGACGCTTTCCCACCGCCGAGTTTTTCGTGTGTGGAGGTCCGGAGTACATGGAGTTTGTCGTCGGAACCCTGCGCGAACGAGGGGTAGGAGAGGAACGTACCCATGTTGAGTATTTTGATCCGAATGCGGCCGCCGCACCGCAGGGGTAGCATCACCAGATGACGAATGCCTGACCGCGCGGTCCGCAAACTGCTGGTGCAGCTCTGCAAACTCACAAATCTGCGCTTTGGTGCGCGGATAGCACGTGGATTCCATCCACGCTGACGCCGTCGCCGACGCCGGCATCGCTTACGCTACACGTCGATGCGATCGCCCGGACTCGACGCTCGCCGTCGGTGCAGCTAACATCCGCGTGCGGACAGGGTTCGCTGCATATCACCAATAGCGGCGCGTGCTTCCGACGACAGCCGCAGGCTCCCGGCAGGCCACGAGCGCGCCTCGCCGGAACCTAAACAGCAAACTTCATTCCGCGGAGCGCAACACATGAGTTCAACCACGTCCACCGCGAGCTTTCCGCATACGAACCCATGGAACCCGCCCCGCGTTAGCGGCGGGTTGCCGGGTATCGGGCACCTTGTCGACTTTGTGCGTGACGTCACCGGGCTCATGCGACGCGCCAGGGCCGAATGCGGAGACATCGCGGGCCTGCGCGTCGGCAACAAGGACATGATCCTCTTCACCGGGCCGCGAGCGCAGGAGCGCTACTTCCGCGCATCCGACGATGTCTTCAGCCAACGCGAGGCCTACCAGATGATGGTGCCGGTCTTCGGACAGGGCGTTGTGTACGATGCCACGCCCGAGCGGATGAACGAACAGCTGAAGCTCTTATTGCTCGCTCTGCAGGGCCCGCGCATGAAACACTACGCGCCCATCTTTACCGAAGAGGTGGAACGCAGCGTCGCCGACTGGGGAGAGTCCGGCGTCGTGGACTTCTACGACTTCACCCAGAAGCTCACCGGCTACACATCCACACACTGCTTCTTCGGCGCCGAGTTTCGCCACGAAATGACCGATGAGTTCTCGGCCGTCTATCACGACCTGGAGCGCTCCATTATCCCTCTCGCCTACATCAACCCCAACCTGCCCATTCCCACCTTCCGAGCTCGCGACCGGGCCCGCAACAAGCTCGGCTCGATGATAGAGGACCTCCTCGCCCGACGCCGCGCCGCCGGGACCGGAGGCACGGATCTCTTTCAAACACTCATGGACGCGAGCTACTCTGACGGCACACGCCTCTCTCCGCACGAGATCACCGGTATGCTCGTGGCCACCATGTTTGCCGGACACCACACAAGTTCGGTCACCGCCGCATGGACCATGATCGAGCTCCTGCAACACCCACACGAAATGCAGCGCGTCGTCGACGAGCTCGACACCAAACTCGGCGACCGCCCCCTGGATTATCGCGCCCTCCGAGACATCGAAGTTACCGACCGCGCGATTCGCGAGGCCCTGCGCATTCATCCGCCACTGTACATGCTCGCCCGCGAAGTCCTGCAGGACTACAACACCGACGGCTTTGTCATCCCCAAAGGCGCATGGGTGCTCGCATCGCCGCTCATCGGTCACGAAATCGAAACGGTCTTCGCCAACGCCACACAGTTCGACCCTGACCGCCTCGCCGAGCCTCGCCGCGAAGACGCGTGCCCCTACTCGTACATCTCTTTCGGTGCTGGCAGACACAAGTGTATGGGCAACAACTTCGCGCTCCTGCAAATCAAGGCCATCTTCGCCACGCTGCTCCGCAAGTACACTTTCGAACTGTACGGAGATCCCATACGAACCGACTTCGGAGGCATGGTCGCCGGCCCGGAACAACCCTGCAGGGTGAGATACAGGGTGCGGCGGTGATGCGAGGGCTCTGTCCTCGCGCTCCCGGCAGGCCGGTGTGTACGTGCTGCGCTGTGTTGCGAGGGCTGCTTGCTTCGCAATCAGTACTACCGCCCTGCGTTTCTGCTGCGCAGAAGCCTCGGTTGCTCCCTCGCGCTCCCGGCAGGGATTTGCATCCCTGCACCCTTCGGAAGCGGCGTCGCCGCTTCCGGATTGGGGTGTGGACGCTGAATGTCGCTGATGGGGGAACTCCGTGAGCGGTGCGGGGGGAGTCTTTTCCGGGAATCCGGATAAGGCGGCAGTGGAGCGGTTTTGGGTGGCCTATACGCCGGTGTGGGGTGTGGCGGCGGCGATCGTGATGGTCACTGGTGTCATCGAGGGGTGGGGCGACGTTGCCTGTATGGTGTTCGGCGCGGTGTTTGGATTGTCGGCGGTGGTGATTCCGGTCGTGTGGAAGCCCGCCGGAAGCTCGCAGACATATCGTGCGACAGCGCTGAAAATGTCTCTGTCTGTTGTTATTCTGTCCTTCGGACTGAACTACCTGCAGACGCCGTATTTCTTTGATGTGCTGCACATGCACTACGGCTTCAACACGACGATCAATGTAGAGAACAATCCGGTCTTCCTCTACTTCCTGACCTGCGCGTATTTCTCGACCTATTGCGCTTTGAGCCTTGTTACCGTTCGGTGGCTTCGTGCACGGGGAATGCGCGCGGCGGCGTGGATCGTCGCGCCGATTTCCATGGCATTTCTTGAGACGATTCTAAACGCCAACCCCTTCATGACACGTCTGTTCTGTTACGACGACATGGCGCTCATGATGTGGTTTGGAACTCTGAGCTACAGCCTCTCATTCATCTTCGTGTTACCGGTGTGGGTGAGCATGGACGAGGGCAGCGAGGGCGGTGCCTCTGAGGCAACGCCCTTGTGGAAGGTATCGGCGCAGATGGCGCTCGTGCTCGGTGCCGTTGTGGTGTGCCTCATTCTGCTGCGCGAGTTTGTCGCTCCACACTTCACCGATGTGGTCGACAACGCTGTCGGCCTGCGCGATTATGCAGACAGCTGCTTGGAGCCACCCGCTCACTGAGGTGTACCGATGCGCATCGAAATCGACAGAGAACTCTGTCAGGGCCACGCAGAGTGCATGGTCGAAGCTGAACAGGTGTTTGAGGTCACCACCGGAGGTGAGCTGACCGTGTTGATCGAAGAACCGCCGCCTGAGCTTTACGAGGCCGTTCGTTCAGCGGCGAAGTACTGTCCGAGCAAAGCGATCCGCCTCATCGAGTGATCGCGCGTACAGTGTATTGGCCGCTCAGCGGCCCAGGGCTGCGATTCTCGCCAGGGCAAGGAATCCTCGCGCCTTCTGCGGTGTCGAGCGTCGGTCGGCGCGCTTGACGTGGCC
>JAUICO010000095.1 GCA_030427825.1 bacterium
CGTCCGGGCGATCCGGGCACGCGGATTCACAGGAGGCTCGTCGAAATGTCGGAGAAATCCGAGAACAAGCGAAAGAAGACGATGCTGATGGGCGCCGTCGGAAGCCCGGCGGACAACATCCCTGACGACGAAGTCCTGGAGTTCGGCGAGGACGATATCGTCCTCGCCGAGGCAGACTTTGAAATACTCGACGATGTACTGCTGGACGAAGATCTGGAAGGCGACCTCGACGAGGAACCCACGCGTGTCTTCGATGCCGACGCGAGCGCGTCCCTGATCAGCGAGGGTACCCTCGACGAGCTGGATCTTGACGACGCCTACGACGAGCCGACCCGCGTCTGGGACTCTGTCGATGACGAACCCTACGGCGACATTGACGACGAGAAGACCAGAGTTCGCGAGTCCATGCATGTTGCCCCTGCAGGGCGCCCTGCGCGAAGCTCGGCGCCGGCGGCGGATGCGGTTATCGAGGTTCCGCGTCCGGAGCGGGCAGAGCGCAGATCGCCTCTACTCACCCTGTTGATCGCGCTGCTGGCGCTTGCGACGATCGCAGTGCTGGCGCTGGCGATCATGACCATGCTCGGACGCGACAACTCGCGGCAGGATCAGGTCGTTGAAGCGAGCGCGCCTGCGAATGGCCGCGTCGTTGTGAATACACTGCCGGCCGGTGCCGTGGTGCTGATTGACGGCGTCCAGCAGGCCGGCGTCACCCCGATGACGGTTGATGGCCTGGAAGACGGCCGAACGTACCGAGTGCAGGTCCAGCTGGCGGACCACGAGCCAATTGACCAGGCGGTGGTTGCGTCAAACGACGCGCCCGTGATGCTCGACCGAAGCCTTGTGTCTCAGATCGCCACCCTGGAAGTAACAAGCCGACCGCCGGGCGCGCGGGTACTTGTTGATGGACAGGAACGTGGCGTTACACCCATGACCATCGAAGGTCTGAACCGGACCCGTGCGTATCGCGTGGCGCTCAATCTCGACGGGTACGCTGCGACGGAACGTCTTGTACATTGGGAGGCGGGCGCGCCGGCCGCGCGCTCCCTCAGCCTCACGCTTGTTGAGGCGCGCGACCCCGCGGCGCTTCCGAATTCGGGAGCTGCAGACCCCGAGAACGGGGTGGCCGCGGACGCCGCAGAACCGGAGGCCACCGGCGGCGTTGTCGCAGCACAACAGCGGGCGGAGACGAACGACGCGCCGGGAGCGAATACCGCAGCAGCCGAGGCGCAGACGCCCCCCGAGCGCAGAGCCGCAGAGCGCGCCGCTGAACGGGAACGTGAGCGCACAGAACAGCGTCGACGTGAACGCGAAGAGCGTCGCGCCCGCGAGCGCGAAGAACGTCGCGCTGCCGAAGCTGCACGTGCGCAACAACAGCCCGCCACGAATCAAGCGCCGCCGGACAGTACGCGGCGTGATGCCGCGACCGGTCCCGCGTCGATTAGCGTGCAGGCAGTTCCCTATGCGCAGGTCTACGTCGACGGGCGCCGCGTGGCCGCCGAGACGCCGCTCATCAACCACGAGATCAGCGCGGGAACCCACCGGGTGAAGGTGTTCTTTGTGGCACTACAGCGCTTCTCGGACGAACGCTGGGTGCGCCTTGATGCCGGCGAACGCCGCACGCTGCGCTTCCGCGCCGAGCCCTGACTCTGGAGGATGTGTCCGCAGTGCCGGGCGCTCAAAGCCCGTCGAAGATGACATCCACATGCGCCATCGGTGTGCCCGGTGCCGCTGACAGCAGGGTTCCCACTGACTCGGCCCAGGGCTGCATGCCGACCGCGTCGAGCACCCGCTCTGCGACATGCAGAGCGCCGGACTCCTCTTCAATGCGTGCGACAGCGCGGGCGAGGACCATGTTGGGAATCGAGAGCGCGCCGCTACGAGGATAATGTCGGATCCGGAGGCGACGCTGGATTCGCTCCGGCAGGTCGTCCGTCAGCCGTGCCCACGCGTCGATAAACCCGCCGATCTCGTCGACGAGCCCGTTCTCCACCGCGGCGGAACCGGACCAGATCCTGCCCTGCGCGAGGGCGTCGACGTCTTCGGTGCTCATGCCGCGCGCGTCACCAACGCGCTGCAGAAACAGGGCGTATGACGCTTCGATTGCGGCCTGTACCGCCTCGCGGTCGCGTTCGCTCCAGTTGACTCCTGTGTACAGGTCGTCCGGGCCGCCGATGGCGACCCGATCGCGGTTCACGCCCACCGCTGCGAGCATCGCGTCGAGGCCGAAGGTCCCTGCGTAGATGCCGATGCTGCCTGTCATCGTTGTCGGCGCCGCCAACACCGGCGCGTCGATGGCGGCCACATAGTATCCGCCGCTCGCCGCCGCGTCTCCCATGGATACGACGGTGGGCTTCCCCTCGGCGAGGCGTGAAAGCGCGCGATGCATCTCGTCGCTTCCAATCGCCGAACCGCCGGGGCTGTCGACGCGGACGATAACGCCCCGGACGCTCGAGTCGGCGAGAATGGAATCCACCGCAGACTCGATGCTGCGGCTTCCCGTCATCGCCGTTCGTGAGAGCAGATTGCGGCCGTTGGTACCGATGACGATCGAGCCGTTGACATGCAGCACGGCAATCGTGGGCTCGTTGCCCCAGGAGAGATCACGGTGGTTGCCGCCGACCCTCGAGGACACGCCGAGTCGTCGGCCGAAGTGATCTTCCAGGGTGTCGCTCAGCTCGTCTTCGTAGCCGATGAAGTCGACGAATCCCGAGCTTTGCAGAGCCTCCGCGGTTAGCGGAGCGTCGAGGAGCGTCTCTTCGGAGGCCAGCGGGCCGATGGGCCGATTACGTCCGAAACCGGACACCAGCTCCTCCCAGAAGGTGTTCATGTAGGCGAGGGTCTGTTCGTCGGCTTCAGGCGACGCCGCGGAGTTCGTGTATTGCTCCGGCGACGTCTTATAGTCGCCGATTTTCACGAACTGGGCTTCGATGGAAAGGTCGTGAAGCAGGTCACCGAGATAGGTGCGCGTGATTCCGATACCGGTCTCGAGGGCATAGAAGGTCGGCGGCACGGCGACCCAGTCGGCGGCGTCAGCAATGTAGAGGTCACGGACCGTCGCACGGTTCAGATAGCAGACGACCAGCTTGCCGGCGTCCCGAACGGCGTCCAGGGCCTGCCTGAGCTCCCAGAGTTGAGCCGGGCCGGCACGAAGCCCGCTGAGGACGACGTACACGCCACCCATCTCGTCCGTGGTCGCGACCTGGTGAATATCATGGAGCAGGTCGAGGAAGGAGGGCGTGTCGACGCCAAGGAGGCGGTTTTGCGGCGCATCACGTACGTCGCCGCTGAGGTCGATCTTCAGGAGCGTGTCCCGCATCGTTCCGCTCTGCGGATTCGCTGGGGTCAGTATTTCCAGGGATGCGGTAAACCCGGACTCTCGCCCGCTGCGACTGACGTGGTTTCCATAGGACGCAGAGGCGACGGCGTTTCCTGCGGAGATCTCGATGCCTGCGTCGACCGAGAATCGAGCGGTCAGGCCACCGCCAACGGCGCTTCGGGCTCCCGCGAAGATGCGAAATCCGGCCGGGTGTCGCCACGCGAGAACACCGTGTGTCCAAAGCGGGGCGACGGCTGTGCCGCCTTCAAGATGCGAGAGCATGAACTCCGCCTCAATCTGCGAGAGCGGACTTCGCAGGCCGAGCCCCCATGAATAGCGGCGCCGAACAACGGAGTCACCGCGCGCCGGCGCGCCGAGATTGCGTACCGTTCCGCTGAGACCGATCCAGCGAGCAGGGCGCAGGGTGAAGCTCAGCTCGCCGCTGCTTATCCCTGTCGCGCCGGCGTCGATGTTGGATGAGTGAAAATGGTGCGCGTAGCCAAAGGACACCGGTCCCCGCCCGGCGCCGATGGCGAGGGTCCCTTCGACGGCGTCGCGGCCTCCCCGCATGACCTCAACGGCCCCGCCGAATCCGATACCCAGCTTCGTACCGTGGGCAAGAAAGAGGCTGAGTCCCTCTTCGTGTGATGGATTGTCGAAATCGAGTCCGATCGCCATATTGATACCGCCGTGGCTGCCGCGGAAGGGGCCGAGGCCCGAGGCGTTGAGCAGCACTGAGTAGCCGTCAGCGCGCAGGGTCTGCGCGGGATGGTTCGAGCGAACGCCGCCGTGGGGGGCCTCGGCGGACACCGTCGTGCACATTGCGAACGCTGCAAGAACGCCGAGCGCGAAGGGGAGCACGGGACCGGAAAATGGAAGACGAGTCATGAATCCTCACGCAAAAAGAACTGAAGCCATCTAACAGATGGCTTGACTCAGAACTATGGGCTGGGGTGGCTTCTGCCGGGTCGGAGCGACGCTCAGCGCTCGGATTCGAGGACCATCTGCACGGTCGCGAGCAGCCGTTCAAAGGTCGACCGGCTCACTGTCCATTGCATATGCACGTCTTCGCCGGCGGCGGCGAACGCGACGCTGCTTAGGACGGAGCCGATTCCGAGGACTGCGATCTGATCGTTGTTAGCGAGATCGGACACGTAGCCGACGAGGCCTTCTGCCGCGCTTGCTGCGCTCTCGCTGCTGGGCATCCGCATGTGGACGCTGAGCCCCATGCCCGAGGAGAGGTCTACAGCCCCGCGGAAGGCTTCCATGCCGGCTGCCGGCGTGTTCTCGGTCTGCGACGCGCTGGGGATGCCGACGAACCAGAGCTCTTCGCTTCGGTCCACGTTGCGCAGCTGGCGGCGAATACGGCTGCTGACGCCGCCGTCATCTGTGCCGCCGGCGATGGCGGCTGCCTGCCTTACGGCGTCAGCCGGTCCAAGCGCGACAGTGTTGTCCGCGAGAAAACAAATCGCGGTTCCACGAGGCGTGACGTGGACTGTCGCAGTGCCGACGGTCTCGGTCGTTGCCTGCCCTTCGCCGGTGATCGCGGCCTCGATTTCTGCGCGGGGAATGGTGCCTTCAACCAGCAACAGTGGCTTTTCGCCGCGGCGCATTGACGTCGTGACCAGCATTACGGTCGAGAGGTCGGTCTCGGGGTTGAAGGAGACCCGCTCAAGCCCGGAGGCGACCCGCGTGAAGCTGTCCTGAGCCTGCGCAGCGCCGAGCAGCGTTGAGAGGACACCGGCGCTACGCATCGCTTCCACGTTGAGGGTCGTCACTCCCTGCGTTGACGATGGCAGGTAGCGATCAAGGGCGGCTCCGTCGCCGGCATGGGCGCTGGATGCGATAGCGAGGGCGGCAAGCATGATGCCGATGAATCGAAGTTTCATAGTCAATTCCCGCAATTCGTGGATTCCAACTCTACATTCCCGTCGCTGCACAGACGCCGGGCAGACCTCGTTATTCACTCTGGCTTGTTCGACATCCGCGCGCGGCGCATGCGAGCACGGATTCGCCGGATCGAAAGCTCCCGCCATTTACCAGAGATCGGGCAGGCGGTGCACAAAGAAGGACTCCAGCTTGAGCGAAAGGTACTCGCTGAACTCTGCCGGAATCAGGTGGCCTGCGAGGGGGATCTCGAGCGCCTCGCGATCGCTGCAGCGGTCGTAGAGGTCCATGCCTCCCAGCTCTCCCGCGAACATGTCCCGCTTCCCGCGGACCGACAGCATGGGCAGATCGAAGTTCGGGCGGGCGCGCCCCGACTCCCCGGCGAAGGTTCTGAGGGTTCGTACGACGACGTCGATGTTCAGTTTCTCGAGATCTTCCCAGAGCTCAATGACACGCGCATGATCAATTGCCGGCGATAGAATGCCGAGCTTGCGGAGAAGGTTGACGGCATTTTCGCCGGGCCGCAGCAGCGGTGCCGCCTGTAGCACCCGACGCTTCTTGAAAGGCACCCGGTCGGCAAACCAGGCAAGCGGAGAGTCATCGGCGTCACCCAGCTGACGCAGTACGATGGCCGCCGTGGTCGGGTTTACAGCGCAGATTCCCGCGCAGCGGTCTGCGTTCCACGCGTAGAGCTCAGAGGCGATCTCGACTCCGGTGCTCCAGGTCAAGATGAAGGCCCGCTCAACGTCGGCGGCGTCCATGACCATGATCGCGTCTTCGGCATGGTGATACAGGGACAGCGCCTCGTCCCTCTCAGGCGGCGCGCTTCGATACAGTCCGCGCAGGTCCCAGCTTACGAAGCGAAAGGCGTCGCCCAGCTCCTCGCGAAGCTCCGACCACAGGCTCTCGCTGCCTCCGGCACCGTTGATAATCAGGATGGCCGGCTTGTCGGCTTCACCGGTCTGCCACCAGTCAATGCGTGTACCATCGCCCGACCTCACGCTGTCTCGTCTGACCTGCATTTCACCGCCCGGGAAGGTCTGTCTCAGAGACCGTGGGCTATCGCGCGAAGTGAGGCCCTGTGCAAGAGGCTCTCAGGCAGCCTGCGAATCAATGGCGGTGGCGATGACCACCTGATTTCGCCCGCCGCCTTTCGCTGCGTAGAGGGCGGCGTCAGCGGCTTCGACGAGCTCCTCCAGTGAGCCTGCGTGCAGCGGCATCGTGGCCACGCCAAGGCTCAACGTGACCTGAAACTCTTCGCCGTTTGCCGAGCATGGCATCGCTTCCACCGAAGCCCGCAGGCGTTCAGCGACCCTCGCTGCGGTCTCTGTGTCGGCCTCTTCGAGGAGGATGGCGAACTCTTCGCCACCGTACCGAGCGCCCAGATCGATGCGCCGAAGGCAGGTGCTCAGCTCGCGGGCGACAGAGCGGATCACCTCGTCACCGGCGCTGTGCCCCCAGGTATCGTTGACACGCTTGAAGTGATCGATGTCGGTGATGATCAGGGACACAGTGCGTCCCTTTCGTTGTGTGCGATCGACAGCGTCCAGCGCGCGCTCGTTGAACGCGCGCCGGTTCAGCAGTCCCGTCATTCCATCTGTGGTCGCGAGCGCTTCCATCGTTCTGAAGTTGATGGCGTTGGAAAACGCCGCCGCGACGTACTTGCTGATCAGCGAGAGTCGTTCCCGTACCCGCGCCGAGAACACACCGGCGTCCCGCGCCGCCAGGGTGACAGTGCCGAGGACGTTGCCACCCATGACGAGGGGAATCGTGATCAAACTTCCAGCGCCGGGCAGGGGGTGTCCCTCGCCAAACACGGGTGACATGCGACTGCTCGGCGCACCTGACCACGGTGCGATTTCGCGGTGTTTGATTGCGGCCGAAACCACACAGCGACCAAGGGGAAACGTGTGGTCGTCCAGACCTTCAGACATGACGCCGTCAGCCCAGATTACCTGCGCTTCACCGTTGGCGCGTGCTTCAGTGAATGCGACCAGGTCGAGGTCGGGAACCACACGAAGGATCGCGTTGTTTGCTTCAGCGCACACCTGTTCAACCGTCGACGCTCGATTGAGCAGGTCGGCCGCGTTGTGCAGGATACTCATCTGCTCGTGTATGCGTGCGGCGTCAGCAAGAGTCTGCTCCGTGCCGATCGTTGCGATGATGCTCTCGGCGGCGTTTGCCAGGGCGATTCCGTCAATCTCGGAGAAAGTGCCGGCGCGGTGGTTTCGATCTACCACCAGGTGTCCGATGAGCTGACCCTCGTGTGCGAGCGTCACGGCGATGGCGTGTGTTTGCTCTCCCGATTCGACATACCAGGGCAGGGGCCTGTCAGCGGCGGTGCTGAAGAACAGCGCGCCCTCTGAGGCACGCAGCGACTCCATCACTTCCACACGCGCAGAGAACGGTGTTGTGATCAGCTCGTCCACACAGGTCTCGGCGTATCCGATAGAGACGCTGCCGGCGCCTGCATCCTCGATGAGAACGACCGCGCTCTGGCCGCGTAGCGCGGCGCGAGAGAGGCGCAGGGTGCGCTCAATGGATTCGGTGACTGTGCGGCGGCTCTGCTCAGAGAGCCGGTTGCCGATGCGCGGCGCCGCGTCGAGTGACAGGGGCTCCGCGGCGTCGTGCGCGTGCGGCTCACTCTCGTCGCGGGACGCGGTCAGCTTCACGGCTGCCGCCCAGGCGGCGGCGATTCCGGCGGTGGCGATCAAAGCGTCGATTGTCGGAAGAAATCGCCAGATCAGGGCGGGGACACACACCGTGAGTACAGCAAGAGCCGCGAGACGCCGCTGTCCGCGATCGAGGTAGACGAGGGCGGCGAAAGAGAGGACGCCGGCAACCAGGGTAATCGGCGCCAGGTGCCCGAGAAGGCTCAGTCCGGCGCTGAAGGTGACAGCCCCTGCGATGCCGTCACTGATTTCGACAGGTCGCAGGCCCCTCCACGCAGGCGCTCGAAGGGCGCGGACGCGATGCCAGAGCCATCCCACCGTCACCGCGGCCACACCGGCGATCCAGGCCGCAGAAGGCCTGATGACAACGCCGACAGCGACGGCCAGCGCGATCAGTGCCACGAGAGCTGCGACGACGCCCGGCCGCCGGGTCATCGTGATGGGGCGCTCAGTCACGCTCAGAGCCATCGCCGAAGTCCAGGATGATCTCGTCCGGGTGGACGTACAGGAACTCTTCGCGCGCGACGCGCTCCTGAACCCGACGGTCGTTTGAGGTGCCGTCAACTTCACTGAGGAGGCGCTGGTTTCCGCGATACAGGGCCAGATTCCGTGAACGGAGGGCGTTCACTTCATCGCGCATCTGCTCAAGCTCCGCCGCCTCTCCACGCCATGATACCCAGCGTGGCAGGGTCAGGAGCAGTACTGCGAGGCAGATTCCGGTGATGATTCGGCTGATTCGGGACATCGAGACACACACTGCGGGAATGCGGTAATTTCGCGCGGCCTGCGGCGTCAGTCAAGTTCTGGATCAATCTTTAAGATCAGGATCATGCGAGGGATCATTGAAGCGTGCCGGCAACAGACGATCACGGGCTCGCGGATCGCTCGATCACGTTGAAAATTCGCTCAAATCCAGCGGCACGTGCGCGATCGAGTATGCCGACAACGCTGCCGTACAGCGCGCTTCGATCGCCGCGAAGATAGAGCGGTGTGTTCGGGTATGAGGCCCGCAGATCGCGAAGCGCTCTGTCCGCCCCCGTTTCGTCAATAAAGCGTTCTTCGCCGGCTCCGGGTTCTTTGATCGCGATATCGCCATCCGGCGAAACCGTGATTGTAAGCCGTTGGTCCGGAGACAGCGCGGTGCCGGTGACGCCCTCGGGCAGCTCCACCGCGACCGCGCTTTGATCGGGGCGTGCGAAGGTCACTGTGACCAGGAAGAAGATCAGCAGCAGAAAAATGACGTCGATCAGCGGGGTGAGGTCGAGGGACGCCTCACGCCGTCTGGAGCGCGCGTTCCTGAAATTCACGAGTCTGCGCCCGGCGGGAAGAGCTGGTCGAGCACTTCCGCGGCAAGCTCTTCAAGGGCAAGGGCGTGGGCGTCTACCCGGGCCAGTAGCATGCGGTGGGCCAGGAAGGCCGGGATCGCGACGCAGAGTCCGGCGGCAGTGGTAATGAGCGCCTGCCAGATCCCGCTGGCCATATCGGCGGGGGATACAAAGCCGGTAGCGGCAGCGCTCTCATTCACCTGACGAAAGGTCCGGATCATGCCGATGATCGTACCCAGCAGGCCGAGCAGCGGCGTGACGGTGGCGATGTTGCCGAGAATGCCTGTGTAGCGCTCGAGCCGCGATACTTCGCGGCGGCCGGCGTCTTCAAGCGCGGCGCGAGCGTCGGAACGTTGACCTCCAGCGTGCTCAAGACCCGCGGAGGCCACTCTGGCAGCGGGACAGTCCGCGCGGGCACAGGCTGCGAGTGCGTCCCTGTGTGTGCCCTGGCGAAGCCGCTCGCGTAGCTCACGAACAAAAGCGTCCGGAATCACGACCACTGTGCGCAGTGACCAGAGGCGCTCAATGAAGGTCGCCAACGCGATGACAGACGAGATGCCGATCACCACCATGACGAGTCCGCCGCGGCCGAGCAGATCAATAGTCTCGCTCACCCTGCCTCCGCTTCGCCGGCAAAGGCGACTTCAAGAAATGCACGGCTCCCGGGCTCAACCGCATCGATGAGCTGTTGCGGAGCCATCCCATTTGATTCGCAGTATTCTCCCAGCTGCGCTGCTGCGCGCACCCGCGCCGGCAGCACGATGATGAGTCGCCCCAAAGCCAGGCCGATGAGGAAGGCCAGGCACGTCGCGAGCGCTGTCTGAAGTGCGGTGAGCTTTGTGAGCGCGCGCACGGCAAAGACGGCAGCCACTGCGCTTCCGATTCCCAGCGTCAGGGCCAGGCTGTAGGCCAACGCGACGCGATCGGCGACTCGGCGCGCGAAAGCGCCGGCGTCTGAGACCACATCTGTTGCCACGTCGCTTTGGGGCTCAGGCATGTTCGCGTAGTAGGGGGGTGGGCCCGCATCGGGCTGAACGGCTATACCGTGCATCAAGTCGAGACGACAACGCCGAACCCGACAGGGGGATTCCAAAGGGGCCATGATTTCGCGAGAAGATGAAGAAGAGCACGAGCGCAGCGCGGCCGCGGCGCTGTGCTTTGATGCGGTGTTGACGCCACATCCGTCGGAGATCAACGACCGCGCATGGGCCGATCTCGACTGGTCGGTCGTATGCGGGGCGATCGCCGCGCGCTGCGCCGGCGAAGACGCCCGCGATCTGGCCCTCCGGATGTCGTCACTGTCGAAGGCGGCCGCATCGAGGCGGAGCGCTGAGATCCTCGAAGTCGTCTCCCTCTTCGATAATGGCGGCGATCTGCCGGTGCGTTCTCTGATGAGCGTGAGCGAACTCCTGGTGCGCGCCGAGAAGGGCGACGTGCTTGAGGCGAACGAGCTGATCGCGATCGCAGACACGATCGGGAGCTCGGTGGAGCTGGCGCGGGCGCTGTCATCGCGCGCCGAGTCCCTGCCGAAACTGAGCGAGCATCGCAACGTCGTCAGCGATGAGCGCGAGCTGGCGAAACGTATCCGGTCGACGTTCGATGCTGCCGGCGAGATCGTAGACCGTGCATCGAAAGACCTGGGTCCACTTCGTCGCCGCGCACAGCGACTGCGAACTTCGATCCTGAAGCGATTGGACGTCTACCTCAAGACCCAGCGTTTCGCCGGGATTCTGCAGGATGATTACGTCACCATTCGTGGAGAGCGCTACGTCCTGCCGATTCGTTCCGGCGAGCGCGGCGACATGCCGGGAATCGTGCACGGGCAGTCCGGCTCCGGGGCGACCCTCTTCATTGAACCGGATGACCTGATTCCCCTGAACAATGACCTGCAGCTCGCCCGCATGGACGTCGTTAACGAGGAGCGTCGTATCCTGCGTGAGCTGGTCGGCGCCGTCGCGGCTCGCCTGTACGCGCTGCAGGCGAACAGCGAGTTCGCCGCATACATCGACCTCAGCGTCGCCTGTGCTCGGATGTGCGCAGAGATCGGCGCGAGGTGCGCCGGCGGCGATGGGGAATCGATCCTGCTGCGATCGGCGCGGCACCCGGTTCTGGCGCTTCGAGAGCTTGCCGGCGAGCTCACGGTGGTTCCGAATCATATCCCCTTCAGCGACGATGCACGTGGGCTGATGGTGTCGGGGCCGAATACCGGCGGCAAGACAGTGACACTGAAGACCCTGGGTCTCTTCGCGCTGATGCGGCGAGCGGGGCTTCTGCTAAGCGCTGACCCCGTGTCGCAGTTTCCGCTCTTCGATCGCGTGTTCACCGACATCGGCGACGAGCAGACTCTCGAGCGCGATCTGTCGACGTTCTCCGGCCACGTGACGAACATCGCCGGGTTCGCCGGCGAGGCGGGCGAGGGTACACTCGTCCTGCTGGACGAACTCTTTGCCGGCACCGATCCGGAGCAGGCCTCGGTGCTGGGTCGGGCGCTGGTCGAGTCGCTGATTGAGCAGGGCGCGATCGTCGTTGTTACGACCCATCTCGAGGGGATGAAACGCTTCGCCGTGCAGGATGCCCGTTTTGTGTGCGCGTCGATGGGCTTCGACGAAGCAAGGCTTGCCCCCACCTGGCGCCTCCGTACCGGCATTCCCGGTGGCAGCTACGCCTTACGCATCGCGCGACAGCTCGGCCTTGACCCTGCGGTTGTGGATCGCGCGGAAGGGCTGGCTGAAGGGCACAGCGAGGCCGACGCAGAAGCCCTGATACGACGCCTGGATGAGACGTACTCAGCGTTGGAGCGCGAGCGCGGCGCGCTGGCAGAGCAGGAGGAGGCGTTGCTGGTCGAGCGCCGCGAGCTCGCCGTCCTGCGTGAGCGCCTCATGTCGAAGGAGCTTCGGGTGTTGGATGCCGAGGCAGGGCGCCTGAAGGGCGACATCCAACAGGCACGCGCCCAGTTGGAGGCAATGCGCGGCCGTATCGATCGACAGAAATCGCCGACCCCGGAGATCAGCGATGAAGCGAGACAGAGCATCGAGGAAGCGCGCGCTGTCGTGCGTCGAATCGAGGCTCGCGAGGCCGACCGCCGGCGCGCCGAGGCGCCCGAGACGATGCGCCTTGCGGCGGACGACGTGAGCGCGGGCATGGAAGTAGCCGTAGCGTCACTCGCGCGGCGCGGGCGGGTGCTCGAGGTAGACCCGCGGGGTGAACGCGCGCAGGTAGAGGTCGGTTCCATGCGAATGTGGTTCGGACTCTCTGATCTCAGGTTGCCCGGCTCGTCTGCTACCCTTCGCCCGGGGACGTCGACGGCCGCGGTGGACGTCGATGAAGCGCCCGCTTCGATGAAGCTGGACCTCAGGGGCGAGCGTGTTGAGGACGCGCTCGAACAGCTTGAGGCGTTCGTCGACCGCGCGGTTCGGGGCACTTACCATCAGCTGGTCGTCGTCCACGGCCACGGGACCGGAGCGCTGAAGAAAGCGGTGCGTCAATGGCTGTCAAAGACGCAATATCGGCTGCCGTATCGTCCCGGCGAACGCGGAGAAGGGGGGGACGGTGTGACCGTCGTGTTCTCAGCTGAAGGCGACGAGAGCTGAGCCCGGCGGCGGCGACCGCAACCCGGCCACAGCTCCCTTGCCATTGCCCCCCGCGCGTCGCATCATGCTCGCCGATTCGCATTCTGATTCGTCGGGAGTAGTGGTGAGCGAAGAACAGCAGGCCGCGCAGCCGCGTGGCGTTGTAAATCTATTGCAGGAGTTTTCAATTCCCCTGATTCTGGGCGTTGTTACGGCGCTGCTGCTCGCGAATCTGGACGAGCACTTCTATCACAAACTGGTGCACTGGGAGCCATTCGGGCACTGGTCCCTGTTCGGTCACCACATCACATTTCACTGGTTGGTGAACGACATCTTTATGGTGTTCTTCTTCGGCATCGCTGCGAAGGAAATCACCGAGTCGATGCTCCCGGGCGGCGCGCTGAACCCGCCGTCGAAGGCGATCAATCCGTTACTCGGGACCATCGGCGGCGTCGCAGGGCCGATCGCGGTCTTTTTTCTCTTCAACATGATTCTGACCCCCGGCGACCAGCAGGCAGAAGTTGCCAACGGCTGGGGTGTTCCGACGGCTACGGATATCGCGCTGGCGTGGCTTGTGGCGCGGGCCGTGTTTGGTGCGGCACATCCGGCGGTGAATTTCCTCCTGCTGCTTGCGATCGCCGATGACGCCATCGGCCTGATCATTATCGCAGTCTTCTACGGCGACCCGCTGCACCCGGCGGAGCCGATGTGGCTGCTGCTTGCGCTTGGCGGGATGGTGATCGCCTTTGCATTGCGTAAGGGCAAAGTGCGATCGTGGGTGCCGTACGTGCTGATCGCAGGCGTGCTTTCATGGCTTGGTTTCCTCAAGGCGAACCTGCACCCGGCGCTTGCCCTCGTACCTATCATTCCGCTGCTGCCGGGACCGGTCAGCGATGTCGGACTCTTCCGCGAAGAGGCGGACGATTCCAGCGGCCACCACGACGCTGAGCATTCCACACTGGAGAACTTCGAGCACCATCTGAAGATGCCGGTGGATTTCGGGCTCTTCTTCTTCGGGCTGGCAAATGCCGGGGTGGTCATGGCCGGGTTCTCAGAGGTTACGATCGTAATTCTGCTTGCTCTTGTCGTCGGAAAGGTCGTGGGGATCTCGCTCTTCTCAGCCGTCGGCAACATGATCGGCTTCAAGTACCCGACAGGGATGTCATTCAAACATGTCGCGGTGGCAGGCGTTGTGGCCGCGATCGGCCTTACCGTCGCGCTCTTCGTCGCAGGTGAAGCGTATCCCTCGGGCACCCCGGGCGGCATTCACCAGGGACCCGCGAAGATGGGTGCGTTGCTGAGCGCAGGAGCGGCCTTCGTCGCCATCATCGTCGGCAGAATGGTCAACGCGAAGTCGATGGATGCTCCTCAGTAGGACGATGCGTCGCGGCTCGTGGCGGAGCCGCTCAAGGTGCAGCGGCGGCGATCCCGGCCGCCCGGGCGCGGCACGCTGCGTCACAGGCAGGCTCCGCTGCGCTTCGTTTCCTGCCGCCGCCCTGCTCACTCTCAGCCTGCTCCTGCCGGCGGTGGCAGCGCAGGAAATGCCGGTCGCGGAGTTCGCTCACCTGTCGAAGCTGCCATGCAGAATGAGCGCGTTGTCCACGGCGGACGGTGGTGCGCTGGCGGACATCAACGCATCGGTCATGGCGGGAGAATACGAGGCCGCGATCGAAGCCGGTGAGGGGTTGTGGTTGGAGGCATCGCTGCGCATTGCGGCTGAGTTTCAGCAGGCGCCGCCGACAGAGCGCGGAGACATCCACGGCCACACAGAAACACGCGAAGAGACCGAAGCGCGCGAAGCGGGGGAGCGCTCGGATAGGGCCGCGTCCCGACGCGGTTTCCTACAACAATACGTGAGCTCGACGCCGGGTATTCTGACGGTGTCGCACGCGGGCTTCGCAGCGGGACCTGAGCTTGCTGAGGTCATGGTTGCTGCAGCGTGGGCGACCGACAACCCGGGCATTGCGAGACAATGGCTGATTCGCGCCGACGCGCTCTTCGGAGGCGACGACCGGCTGCTTGCCTGCTTTGCATACGTCGACTCCCATCCGAGCAACGGCGGTGCGCTGCTGGCGAGAGCGAGAGATACGATGAACTGGGATTCGCCATGGTTGCGGCGAATCGCTCAGCACATCAGGCCGTAACCTGGAGTCGGAAGGGCTGCTTGCCCATCAGGATCAGTGAACCTGAGGGCAGGGTGACGGAGCCGCGGATACGCACAAAGGTGCCGTTACTGCTCTTGAGGTCCTCGACGAAGTAGCGGTTGCCGTCCGTGAAGACTCGCGCGTGCGTACCGGACACGTAGCCGTCGTCGCGGAAGAGGATGTCGCCGCGCTCGCGCCCGACCTTCTGCTCCTTATTCCGAAGTACGAAGGCCAGCGAGGCAATACCAGGGCCACTGATACGCTCAAGGACGCCCCATGCCCCCATGAGATTGCTGCCGGCAACCTCGGTGTCATCCGAAGGCGGGTCAACCAGGGAGCTGGTCTCCGAGGTCAGCTGAAAGCGTAGCAGCTCCTGCCCGATTCGGACGTAGTCGCCGTGGCTCAACTCAGTGATGTCGGTAATTCGGTAGTACACACCGTTCAGCGAATTGAGGTCGCTGATATTGATGTTCTTTCCATCGACAGTGAAACGAGCATGTTCCGGGCTGAGGAACTCGTCACGGGCAAACACGTCTGCGTCCGTCGACCGGCCGACAATGTTGTCACCTTTCTGCAGGTCGTAGATTTCGCCGGGTGAGCCGTCGGGGTTGATCATGATCAGCGCGGCTACACCATTGCCGCCTCCAGAAGGCCCAGCTTTCTTCTGCTGTTTCTTCGGGCTGCTGTCGGCCTTCGGTTCGGCAGCCTTACTCTCGCCGCCTCCCTTCTTCGCCGCCGCCGGTTTGGGGGCGTCGCCGGACTGTAGATTGAAGCCGCAGGAGCCACAGAAACGCTGCCCGGGAGTTGTCTCCGAGTTGCACTGCGGACAGATCACCGGATTCTCGGCTTCGCCACCGGACTTCTGTTCCTCAAGCGACGCACCACAGCCCAGACAGAACTTGTAGTGGTCTTCGTTCTCACGACCACACTTCGCGCAGTTGATCACCGGTAACCTCCTATGGACCGAAAATGACCGGCGCAAAACCTACCACCGGGGTCCTGGGGTGACAAGTTGTGCGCGGTATGGCCGCGATGACGTGAGGATCAGGGCGATGGCGACCGCTGTCTCCCGACCGCGGACGAGTCAGCGCGCTGCGTGCGCGACGTGCGTGCGCAGGAACTTTCGCCAGCGAAGGTTCAGCAGGTCGGGCCACTCCAGCGGGCCGACGTGGGTTGCGTCGGGCAGCACGAAGAGCTCGGCGTCCGGAATCTCCTGCGTCATCTCTTCGGAGAGGCGTACCGGGGTAAATGTATCGCGCTCAGCCGCTACGATGAGCGTCGGACACGCAACCGTGTGAAGCTGTGGGACCGCATTGTGTTCGTTCGCGTGCTTCAACATCTTGATGAACGCGCGAGGGTCCATCCGCGACAGGCGTTCCATGTACGGAGTCATGTCTGCCGCGTTCACCAGGGCCGGGTTCGCCTCCACGAAGTAGGCGACGAACTCTGCGGCCCTGCTGAGCAGGACACGCTCCCATGCGCTGTTGATAACTGCCGGTACGCGGTCGACGATCCACTCCACCCCCGGCAACACCTGCGTGCCGACGGTCGAGTTCTTGAAGGTATAGAGGGGCCGTCCGGCAACGCCGCA